>JACPLA010000122.1 GCA_016186715.1 Ignavibacteriales bacterium
AGCAAAATTCCTCCTCATTCTCTCCATTCCCCTTGCTATCGGCGTTGGGATTGGTTATTTAATCCAACCGTCAGAAGCGGCTCTTCCCCCATCGGAAAATGCCGCAGCGTTCGAAGAAAACTTCCCGCTGGCCGTTGCCGGACAGGATCCACAAACTTCTGCTCCGGGTATCGAAACCTCACGCCAGAACGCAATTACCAGAGCTGTCGCCCGGGTCAGCCCCGCTGTGGTGGGGATCAACGTCATTGAAATCAGAGAATATCAGGATCCTTTCTACCGGTTTTTCGGAGACGACCCGTGGATGAGGAGATTCTTCGGCGACCGGACCTACCGCCAGCAGGTCAAAGGACTTGGCTCCGGTTTCATCATTTCCCCCGATGGCTACATTGTAACGAACGATCACGTGGCGGGGAATGCAACCCAGATTACGGTCACCCTGACCAACGGAAGAAGAATGGAGGCCGAGCTTGTGGGAACCGATCCCGTGAGCGATATTTGTCTCCTCAAAGTGAAGGGAACGAACCTTCCCTTTCTTCCTCTCGGCAATTCCGACGAGATCATTGTGGGCGAGTGGGCCATCGCTTTCGGCAACCCGTTTGGTTTGTTTGAAATCAACGACAAGCCGACGGTGACGGTGGGGGTCATCAGTTCGATGGGAATGAACCTTGGTCGCGTAGAGAATCGCCTCTACCGCGACATGATTGAAACCGACGCGGCCATTAACGGCGGCAACAGCGGCGGCCCGTTGGCCAACAGTCTCGGCGAAGTCGTCGGGATGAACACACTCATCTTCACGGGAGGGCAAAGCACGACGTTCGTTGGTTACGGATTTGCCATTCCCATCAACAAAGTGAAACTGATTGTTGCCGAACTTCGGAAGAGCGGCAGGATCGTCCGCGACAGCTGGCATGGTTTTCAGTTTCAGTCTGTCGATGTGCGCGTGGCGCGCTATTTTGGGTTGTCGCGGGCCGAGGGCGTCATTGTCAGCGAGATTCAGCGAAACGGCCCGGCGGAGAAAGCGGGACTGAGAGTCGGCGACATTATCCTTGAAATCAATGCGGAAAAGATCGGCACCGAAGATGATCTGTACGTCCTTTTGAGCGATTCCAAGCCCGGCGATGAATTGGATCTGAAAGTGTTCCGGGAAAAAAGAACCATCACGGTCTCATTGAAGCTGGAACGTCGTTCCAGATAGGAAGATGCAGTGATCCCGCGCTATACCCGTCCCCAGATGGGAAAAATCTGGGAAGACGAAAACAAATTTCGAATCTGGCTTGAAATAGAGCTCCTGGCTTGCGAGGCCCAGACTCGACTGGGAGTGATCCCCGGGACAGCGGCGAAAAGGATCCGCGAGAAAGCAAAGTTCGACGTCGCCCGCATCGCCGAAATCGAGTCGGAAGTCAAGCACGATGTGATCGCGTTTCTTACGAATGTCGGTGAGTACGTCGGCGAGGAGTCCCGGTTCCTTCATGTCGGCATGACATCGTCCGACGTGCTCGATACGGCCCTCGCCGTGCAGATGAAGCAATCGGCGGAGATGCTGCTCGAAGACCTGAGTCAGCTGAAAACGGTTCTGGGACAGCGGGCCAAAGAGCATAAACTCACTGTCATGATCGGCCGTACGCACGGCGTCCATGCCGAGCCGGTGACGCTCGGCCTGAAGTTCGCTCTTTGGTACGCCGAAACTGACCGCAACCTTCGGCGTTTGCGGGAGGCTATGAAAACGATTGCAGTCGGTCAGATCTCCGGCGCCGTGGGAACATACGCACACGTGGATCCCCGGGTCGAACGGCATGTGTGTGAGCACCTGGGCCTTGAACCGGCGCCGATTTCCACGCAGGTGCTCCAGCGGGACCGCCATGCCGAGTTCATGAACACGCTCGCCCTCGTCGGTTGCTCTCTCGAGAAATTCGCGACGGAAATCAGGCATTTGCAGAAAACGGAGGTTCTGGAAGTCGAAGAGTTCTTTTCCGAAGGGCAGAAAGGATCGTCTGCCATGCCGCACAAGAGGAACCCGATCATGTGTGAACGGATTGCCGGGCTTTCACGTATCCTGCGCGGCAATGCCCTGGCGGCGATGGAAAACGTGGCTCTTTGGCACGAACGGGACATTACGCATTCCTCCGTGGAACGGGTCATCATTCCAGACAGCTGTGTTCTCCTCGATTATATGATCGTGCAATTCACAAGGGTTGTGGACCAGTTGACGGTGTATCCAGAGAACATGAAAAAAAATCTTCAGTCGACCCATGGACTTGTTTTCTCCCAGTCGGTCCTTCTGGCGCTGACGACGAAAGGAATGAAAAGAGAAGACGCCTACCGCATCGTTCAGTCGCATGCCATGGCGGTGTGGCGGAACGGAAAGAGTTTTCGGGAATCTCTCGCGGCCGATCCGGAGATCAGCGCAAAACTTTCTCCAAAAGAGCTTGAAGAAGCATTTGACGACGAGAAAAACGTCAGACATGTCGAGTCGGTGTTCAAACGACTCGGCCTTTCATCCTGATGAAGCCGGTACTACAAAGGAAATCCTCACATGACGAAAACGTACAAGAATCTGATTAACGGTAAATGGATCGATGCCAAATCGGGCAAGACCTTCGAGAACCGCAACCCGGCCGACTGGGACGACATTCTGAGCACTTTTCCGCTTTCCGACAAGACCGACGTCGACGAGGCGGTCAGGTCGGCCCGGGCGGCCTTCGAAAAGTGGAGGCTTGTTCCGGCGCCCTCGCGGGGAAACATCCTGCGCAAAGTGGGCGACATGATGAGCGCGCGCAAAGAGGACCTTGCAAGAACGATGACGAAGGAAATGGGCAAGGTGCTCCTGGAGACCCGCGGCGATGTGCAGGAAGGAATCGACACTGCCTATTACGCGGCAGCGGAGGGAAGAAGGCTCTTCGGGCACACGGTTCCTTCGGAATTACCGAACAAGTTCAACATGGCGCTGCGGATGCCTATCGGCGTGGCAGGAATCATCACCCCGTGGAATTTTCCAATGGCGATCCCGACGTGGAAGATCTTTCCGGCTTTGCTCTGCGGAAACACTGTGGTCTTTAAGCCGGCCTCCGACACGCCCGAGACAGCTACGAGGCTTGTTGAAATCCTGATCGAGGCGGGCGTGCCTGATGGGGTGATCAATATCGTTCACGGCGGTGGAAGCGCTGTCGGAACGGCGATCGTGGAGCATCCCGAGGTCGATCTCATCAGTTTTACAGGATCGTCTTCCGTGGGAAAGAAGATTTCAGAAGCGGCGGCAAAGACGCTCAAGCGCGTATCCCTGGAACTCGGCGGGAAGAACGCGCAGATCGTCATGGACGATGCAAAACTGGATCTCGCGCTCGAGGGAGTCTTATGGGGCGCGTTCGGAACAACGGGACAGCGCTGCACCGCCACAAGTCGGCTGATCGTTCATGAAAAAGTCTACGACAAGTTTCTCTCGATGCTCGCCGAGAGCACAAAGAAGCTCCGGCTTGGGGACGGGTTGAACGAAACCACCGATGTCGGACCCCTGGTGAACGAAGGTCAGGTTCGGACGGTCGACCAGTACGTCAAGATCGGCATTGCAGAAGGGGAGAAGATCCTCGTGGGGGGCAAGCGGGCGGGAGGAGACGGACTCGCGAAGGGATGGTTTTACGAGCCGACGATTCTCGGCGATGTAAGACCTCAGATGCGCGTCGCTGTGGAGGAAATTTTTGGGCCCGTCCTATCGGTCATCAAGGTGAAAAGCATTGAGGAGGCGATTACGGTCGCCAATGCAACCAGGTACGGACTCTCCTCGGCGGTCTATACGCAGGACATTAACAACGCCTATCAGGCCATTCGTGACATTAAGGCGGGGATCACGTATATTAATGCGCCAACAATCGGTGCCGAGGCCCACATGCCGTTTGGCGGCGTCAAAGAAACCGGAAACGGCCACCGCGAGGGCGGATGGACTGTTTACGAGTTTTTCTCTGAGTGGAAAACCGTCTATGTGGATTACAGCGGGAGATTGCAGAGGGCGCAGATTGATACGTAGCATTGCGGATTTCGGATTGGTGATTGCGGATTGGTACAAGCGAGACATGCAATTCAAAATCCTCGATCCACAATCCAAAATCCAAAATCACTATGGGGGGTACGATGAAACCTGAGGAACTCAAAGCAAGGACAAAACAGTTTGCACTTGATGTTCTCAATCTCACGGATTCTGTTCCGTTTAGCAGAAAGGGGGATGCAATCTGCAAACAGCTCATTCGATCTGCGACCTCAGTTGGCGCAAATTATCGCTCTGCCTGTCGTGCACGTTCAAAAGCAGATTTTATCTCAAAGATCACGGTCGTCGAGGAAGAGAGCGATGAATCTCAATACTGGTTGGAGATCCTCATGGAATCAGGAGTTGTTCCCATCGATCGAGTGGCTGAGCTCTTAAAGGAAGCCGACGAGTTAACGGCAATATTCACTTCATCGGGCAAAACAGCAAAACTCAACAGGTTCAATCCCCAATCCACAATCCGCAATCCGAAATCCCAATGACCGGACGCTATTCATTCTTACTCCAGTTCTACGAGCATCAGGAATTCTTCTGAGGGAATACCGGGGCCTCGGTATCAAGCAACCCTTATTTCGAAGAACGGAGGTAACTAATGTCCGGAAAAACTCTTGAAGTGAAGGATCCAAAGGTGCCGCCAAAGGTCGGAGCAAATAAGAAAAACGGCTCGGCGCTGCTGGCACGTCCTACCACGAAAAACCCCGTCAAGGTCCTGCCGACGGAGGTTCATAACACGCTGTCGCGGCATATGCTCGTTGACGGTTTCGATCTCGTTGTCGATTTGAAGCGGAGTCAGGGCTCTTATTTGTACGACTCCCGTTTCAACAAGCGTTATCTTGATTTTTTCACATTCTTTGCGTCCGGAGCCGTCGGCTTGAATCATCCGAAGATGACCGACCCGGCGTTTATGGAAAAGCTCGCGTATGTCAGCGTCAACAAGCCGTCGAACTCCGACGCATATACGGTTGAGATGGCTGAATTTGTCGAAACCTTTGCCCGCGTCGCCATGCCCGAATACCTGCCGTATGTGTTTTTCGTGGATGGCGGAACGCTGGCGGTCGAGAACGCGCTGAAGACGGCGTTTGACTGGAAGGTGAGGAAGAACTTTATTCGCGGATACACCGAGGAGCGCGGCCGTCAGGTGATTCACTTCCGGCGGGCATTTCACGGGAGAAGCGGATACACTCTTTCGCTGACCAATACCGACCCGACCAAGACCAACTACTTCCCCAAGTTCAAATGGCCCCGGATCCATAACCCCGCCATCCGTCACCCGCTGAATGAAAAAAATCTTGATGAGGTAAAAAAGGAAGAGGCGGTGGCGATTCAGCAAATCAAGCAGGCAATCATCAACAATCCGGATGATATTGCCGCGCTCATCATTGAGCCGATCCAGGGAGAGGGTGGAGACAACCACTTCCGGAAGGAGTTCTTTCAGGAGTTGAAAACCGTGTGTGATGAAAACGAGATCCTCCTTGTCTTCGACGAAGTGCAAACCGGCGTGGGGATCACGGGGAAAATGTGGGCACACCAGTACTTTGTCGAACCCGATCTCGTGGCGTTCGGAAAGAAAACGCATATCTGCGGCTTCATGTCGAGCCCGCGCATTGATGATGTTCTGGAAAACGTTTTTCACAAACCAAGCAGGATCAATTCGACGTTCGGCGGGAATTTGACGGATATGGTGCGGTTCGCCCGGGTGCTGGAAATTATTGAGGAAGAAAAGCTCGTTGAGAACGCACGCTCCGTCGGCGAATACCTGTTGAGGCAGTTGATGAAGCTGGAGGAAGAGTTCCCGACGGTGATAAGCAATACGCGGGGGCGTGGATTGTTTTGTGCGATGGATATTGGCACCGGGCAGAACCGGGATCAGTTGCGGAGCAAAGCCTATGAAGAAGGGCTGATTCTCATCGGGTGCGGCGATCAGTCGATCCGCTTTCGGCCGCCCCTGAATCTCAAGAAGAGCGAAGTGGACGAGGGGGTCGGTATCATCAGACAGGCGCTGAAAGAAATCGAAGCAGGCGAGTAAATCATGGAGACTGTGTCGAAAGACGGGCAAGATGCCCTCCAATTGAACACCGGCGTCGTTGAGAAATTGCTCGTTAAGTTTCTTCACGATCAGACAACGAGTTCGGGATTCTCGAAGGCCGTGGTGGGCCTGTCCGGGGGGGTCGATTCGGCCGTCGTGGTTACGCTTGCTGCAAGGGCGCTGGGGAAGCGCAACGTGATCACTGCGATCATGCCGCATGCGTTAAGTAGTCACGACAGCATCAAGGATGCGGAACAACTTGCAGATCGCCTTGGAGTGAGAAGAGAGAGTGTGGATATTACCCCCATGGTGGATGCGTATGTCCGAGGGCAAAAGGTCGACGGCCGCATACGGCAGGGAAATGTGATGGCGAGAGTCAGGATGATCGTCCTGTACGATATCTCGGCCAGGGAAAAAGCTTTGGTTCTGGGGACGAGCAACAAAACGGAATTGATGCTCGGATATGGAACACTCCACGGGGATATGGCATCGGCGATCAATCCAATCGGGGATCTGTACAAGACTCAGGTGTGGCAGCTCGCGGAGGCAATCGATGTTCCAGGGGAGATTGTACGGAAAAAGCCGAGTGCAGATCTCTGGGCAGGACAGACGGATGAGGGGGAGTTGGGATTTCAGTACCGGGATGTTGACAGACTGCTGTATGCTATGATCGACGAGCGGCGTACCGATCGCGAGCTGGTGAAACTCGGATTCAAAAAGGAGTTCACCAGGAAGGTACGGGAGACGGTGCGAAAATCCCAGTTCAAACGTCGCCCGCCGATCATCGCCAAGGTTTCACATCGAACGGTGAACGTCGACTTTCGCTACGTCCGCGACTGGGGAATATGAGGGGAAAAGGAAGAATGAAAAAGGAAAAAATGAGGGACGATCTTGTTTTTACTTTTCAATTTTGACTTTTTCCTTTTTTCCCTATGATCGGCTCTCTTTACATCGTCTCCACTCCGATCGGCAATCTGGAAGACATCACCCACCGGGCAGTCAAAGTTCTTTCTTCGGTAGATCTGATTGCCGCAGAAGATACGCGTACGACAAAAATTCTTCTTGATCATTACGGCGTCACGAAGCCGATGACGAGCTACTTTGCTCGCAACGAGCGTCAGCGAACCCCCCAGTTGATTGCGGAGTTGCTTGCGGGGAAGTCGATCGCTCTCGTATCCGACGCCGGTACTCCGGGGATCTCTGATCCAGCACACCGGATTGTCATCGCCGCCATCGAGCGTTCGGTTCCCGTCATTCCCATCCCGGGTCCATCGGCATTCGTATCGGCCCTGATCGTAAGCGGACTTCGCACCGACAGGTTCGTCTTTGAAGGCTTCCTGCCGGTCAAGAAGGGGCGGAAAACGAGACTCGGGATACTCAAATCGGAGCCAAGAACGATAATCCTCTACGAATCTCCGCATCGCATGCTGAAAACGCTCAATGAGGTTTTCGAAGTATTCGGTGAACGCCAGGTGGTTGTGGCGAGGGAGCTGACCAAGAAATTCGAAGAAATCGTGCGTGGACCCTTGTCCGCCATCCTGCGGAACCTCTCCGCCAAGCCGACCCGGGGGGAATATGTCCTGATTATCCAAGGGGCCGGTAAAGAGCCCCTCGAAAACCCAGAAAAACCCACTTGACAAATTCATTCCTTCCAGTTATATTATTAGCACTCAAATTGGCAGAGTGCCAATCCAATCGTGTTTTTTCCTAAGTTCTTCAAAATCAATACATTAAGAAGGAGTGAAAGATATGACGACACTCAAGCCTTTGGCGGATCGCGTTGTGATCAAGCCGTCTGCCGCCGAAGAGAAAACCAAGGGCGGGATCATCGTACCGGACACTGCGAAAGAGAAGCCGGTGTGGGGAGAGGTGCTGGCTGCCGGTCCGGGACGAACAACGGACGAGGGGAAACACATCCCCATGGAGGTGAAAGTCGGTGACAAGGTTCTGTACGGAAAGTACTCGGGAACCGAGATCACGATCGACGGTGAGGAAATGCTTATCATGCGCGAGAGCGACATCTTTGCGCTCATGCCCAAAAAGTAAAAGGAGGAGTGAAGAACTATGGCTGCAAAAATGATTTCGTACAACGTGGATGCACGGGCTGCCCTGAAGCGCGGTGTCGATCAGTTGGCAGAAGCCGTGAAAGTGACCCTCGGCCCGAAGGGCCGTAATGTGGTCATCGATAAGAAATTCGGTGCTCCGACCGTTACCAAAGACGGTGTCACCGTGGCAAAAGAAATCGAACTCACGGATCCCATTGAGAATATGGGAGCCCAGATGGTTCGCGAAGTCGCGTCCAAGACGTCCGATGTGGCCGGCGATGGAACCACAACGGCAACGATTCTGGCCCAGGCCATTGTGCGTGAAGGACTCAAGAACGTCACCGCCGGTGCAAATCCGATGGACCTGAAACGCGGAATTGATCTCGCAGTAAAGAAGGTTGTGGAGGCATTGAAGCAGATCGCAAATCAAGTCGACGATGATAAGAAGAAGATTGCGCAAGTAGGAACGATTTCAGCTAACAATGACCCTGAGATCGGTAACTTAATTGCTGACGCCATGGAAAGGGTTTCTAAGTCCAGTGATGGCAAGTTCACTATTGATGGCGTGATAACTGTTGAAGAGGCAAAAGGAATCGAAACCACTCTGGAAGTCGTCGAAGGAATGCAGTTCGATCGCGGCTACCTGTCGCCGTACTTTGTTACAGACGCCGAGACCATGGAAACGATTCTGGAGGAACCCTACATTCTGATCCATGACAAGAAGATCAGCGCCATGAAGGATCTTCTTCCCATTCTCGAGAAGATTGCCCAGGCCGGCAAATCGATTCTTCTGATTGCCGAGGAGGTCGAAGGGGAAGCACTGGCCACGCTCGTGGTTAACAAGCTGCGCGGAACCCTGCGCGTCTGCGCCGTCAAGGCTCCCGGCTTCGGCGATCGGCGAAAAGCCATGCTGGAAGATATTGCCGTCCTGACCAGCGGTACCGTGATCTCCGAAGAGAAGGGCTTCAAACTGGAGAATGCCCAGCTCTCGTATCTTGGCACCGCGAAGCGAGTCACGATTGACAAGGATAACACGACAATCGTCGAAGGCGCCGGCAAGAAAGAAGACATCAAGAAACGCATCAACGAGATCAAGCAGCAAATCGACAAGACCACATCGGACTACGACAAGGAGAAGCTCCAGGAGCGTCTTGCGAAACTTTCAGGCGGAGTGGCCGTGATCAAGATCGGCGCTTCGACGGAAGTCGAAATGAAGGAGAGAAAAGCCAGAGTAGAAGATGCTCACCATGCAACCCGCGCTGCGGTCGAAGAGGGAATCGTTCCGGGCGGCGGCGTTGCGTACATCCGCGCCATGAATAAGCTCGAGGAGGTGAAGACGGAGAACGAGGACCAGAAGGTCGGCGTCGAAATTGTCCGTCGTTCGCTCGAAGAGCCGATTCGCCAGATCGTCGCCAATGCGGGTCTTGAAGGCTCGGTCGTCGTCAACAAAGTGAAAGAAGGCAAAGACGACTTTGGCTTCAACGCCCAGACGGAAAAATACGAGAACCTTATCAAGTCGGGCGTCATTGATCCGACAAAAGTCGCCCGGATTGCTCTGGAGAACGCGGCCAGCGTGGCTGGCTTGCTCTTGACCAGCGAGGCGACCATCGTGGAGAAGCCTGAGGAGAAAAAGGCTCCCGTAATGCCTCCTGGTGGCATGGGCGGAGACATGTATTAATTGCGGATTGCGGATTTTGAAATTGCGGATTGAGCAGCATCAATTCGCAATCACCAATCCGAAATCGACAATCACCACCGCTCCATCCAGGCCATTTGGGTGGGGCGGTTTTTTTGTCTCCAACACAGAAGCAAGCTCGGGTAGACGTCCGATTCCTACTATGAATGGCGCTGATAGAAATCGGACGTCTCTCTGTTTGTGTTGCATTTTCAGTAAGCAATTCTTATCCTTTCTCCTGAATTTTGAGAAATCCCTTGTATGAAATTTTCCTCCCTTCGGGGGACTCGTCGTGACTGAGTCAATGCTAATCCGCACTTTCGCCTTCTCCGCGTTGATGGGCCTTGTTGGCACAAAGGCCATCGCAGGCGCGGGATTCACTTTGGTGGATAGCGTGAGAAACAGCCTGTCTGTTTACACGGTCCCCGCAGAAGCGGATGTCTATCTTGACGGAAACCTCGTCGGTCAGACGCCGTTTCAAACGTTTGATATCAGCTACGGCACGCATCGAGTTGAAGTGAGAAAGTTCGGCTTCAGCGCCGTCATCGATACCGTTCAGCTTCTATACGGTCATCATGTTGCTAGGAACTTCAGACTGCAACGGCCTGGTGGGCTGAGTGTTCAGTCGATGCCCACGGGCGCGTCGGTGTTTCTCGATGACGAGAGGGCTGGCGTAACTCCAGTCGACCTGGTGGATCTCGCCCCAGGATCGCGACGCCTGCGTATTTCAACGCCGGAGTATCACGATTGGAATCAAAAGATTGTGGTTCCTGAAAGTACAACCATCATTGTGAATGTGAAGATGGTGAGCAAATACGGAACGGTGCACATCCACCTTTCGCCGCAAGACGCCGAGCTATTTATTGACGGTCAGCGTGCGGGTTTCGGGACGACGGAACAAAAGCTCGAGGTTGGGCGTCACACAATCGAGGTGCGTCATCCGTCCACGAACTATCCGGCGACGACCTCCATCTATGTCGGCCCGGGAACTGAATTTTACATGGGAACGGAAATCGGAAAAACGACGTTCTCCCCTCTTCTTGTCTCCATCCCGCTGCCAGGCGTTGGGCAGATTATGGACGGCAATCCCGGAGAGGGTCTGCTGATAGGACTGGGAACGCTTGCTCTTGGTATGTTTACCTACACGACCTCTGCGGCGTATGACAGCAGATTGGCCGAGTATAATGCGGTGCGTGAACGCTACTTGAACGAACGGAATGATGAAGACAGGATCGTGAGCTACCGCGAGGACATGCTCTATCAATACGACCGCTTGAAGCGAATGCACACCCTGCGTGTGGTGACGGCAGGACTTTTAGGCGTGCTGTATGGCTACAACCTTGTTGACGCATTCTTGAACCACCGAATTTCCCATCGAATTTTTGTTCTCGACAGGGAATCTTTTCTCAAGATGAATCCTTCGTTATCCGAAGGCAGGGTGTCCCTCTTATTCACGATTGGCTTTTGAGGAAATCTGGATGCGAATCACCTTCCTCCTTGTCTTCGCGCTCCCGGTCCTTGGGGCATGCAAGCTGCCTCCCGAGCCAACCCTGGACAATCCATACGACCTCGGCGGGGATTATTTTGTGTTTCCCCCCAAGGATGTCCGAATCTACAGTCAGTACTACAGCGTTGTGACCATCACGTGGAGCCAGGGTTCAAGCAAAAGCAGTAGCGGCTTCATTGTTGAGCGCTCCGTCAATGAACAGCCCTTTGAGCGGGTGGATTCGCTCGACATCCAATCGGTGTTTTTTGTCGACAACACAGTCAAAACGCAGTACTCGTATCGGTACCGCGTTCGCTCCATCTTTGGCAACGGCAGTGTCGGAACTCCGTCGGAAGTCCTGGGCATCGTGTACCGGATTCGGGGGACAACGTCCTACCCGGTTCTCACCGGCCTTTCCGGCAACATCACCGCCCTGGGTTTCAATTGGACTAGCGAGCTCATTTCGGCTGCTGACGACAACGGTGTTGTCCGGACGTGGTCGATCTACATCGGGACGGTGACGGGCGGAACCAGTCTCTCGGTTGGAGCACCGATCACGTCCTTGCGGTATGCTCCGAACAATGATACCTTTGTCATGGGTGTGCAGGATTCTTCGTTGCGATTCAGTTCCGGGCAGAGGATTGCCACGCCGTCCGTCCCCACGCAACTGGATTGGGGATTTGGCGGAATGATTGCGTGTGGGTTTCAGGACGGAAAGATCCGGATCTATGATAGCAATACGAAACAGCTGACGCGCACAATTGACGCCCATGCAGGAGCCGTCTCCTCCCTGCGATTCAGCCCCGACGGACTTTCCTTTGCGTCCTCGGCTTCGGACGGACTTTTGAAACTTTGGAACGCGGCATCCTTCACCCTTATGCAATCGGCTCCGTCCGCGCCCACCTCCACGCTGGCGTTCACAGCCGATAGCCGTCAGGTGGCTGTTGTGGATACGGCGGCCGGAAGTGCGACTTGGTACGATGTGGAAGACCTGACTCCGACCAAGACGCTCTCAACGGGCATCGAAGCCTTGCGGTGGTTGGGCATCGGCTCGGACAATTTCACTACCGTTGCAGTTGGGGAAAACCCCTCCTGGAAGGTTTGGGAACACCTGGGCGATCGCGAATTCCTTCTTCCTTCCGCAACCCTTCCCGCGCTCACGCTCGCGGCGATCAGCCCAAGCTCCCGATTTGTACTGCTCGGTGGGGCCAACGGCTATGTGCAGCCATGGCTGTTCGACAACGGCTGGAAAGCGGTCAACTGAACTACGGTTCGCGAAGATAGACGTCCCATTTGTACCATGAATGGCGCTGATAGAAATCGGACGTCTCTCTTGTGTGTTGCTACTCCTCCCTTTATTGGCTACATTTCTTCCCCATGCGCATCCCCGACCACAAGATCGATGAAGTGCGTTCTGCCAATGATATCATCGATGTCATCGGGGCTTTTGTAAGGCTCAAAAAACGGGGAAAAAACCACATCGGGCTTTGCCCCTTCCATCAGGAAAAAACCCCTTCCTTTACCGTGAGCGCCGACAAACAGATGTATCACTGCTTTGGTTGCGGAAAAGGCGGGAATGTGTTTACCTTCGTCATGGAGATGGAAAAGGTCTCGTTTATCGAGGCCGTACGCTCTCTGGCCGAGCGTGCAGGAATCCAGCTCCCCGCCGTGACTGCCGACACGGCAGAAACCACCGAGACCGACGAGCTCCTCAATGCCTGCCGGTTCGCAGGGAATCATTTCTACAAGAATCTCACAGAATCGCCGGAAGGGAAACCGGCCCTCCAGTACTTTCATGGCCGCGGGTTCTCGGACGAAACGATTCGTAACTTCGGCCTGGGATACTCCTTGAATTCGTGGGAGGGTCTCCTTCGAGCTGCGGGACTTGAGGGAATTCCGACCGTGCGTCTCCTGAAAGCAGGATTGCTCAGACAGCGGGAAGATGGAAGCGGATATTACGACTACTTTCGCGGTCGTGCGATGTTCCCCATTCTCACCACCACCGGCCGGGTCGTGGCGTTCGGTGCCAGGAAAATGCGTGACGATGATCCCATCCAGGGAAAATATATCAACTCTCCTGAAACCCCGATTTACAGCAAGAGCAGGATTTTGTTTGGCTTGTTCCACTCGAAAGAAGCGATCCGTTCCGAAGAAAATGCGCTGATGGTCGAGGGGTACGCAGACGCGATTTCCCTTTTCCAGGCGGGAATTGAGAATGTCGTTGCTTCCAGCGGTACCGCGTTGACGGACGGACAAGTGAGCCAGGTTGGACGATATACCCGAACCCTCACGCTCGTCTACGACGCGGATTCAGCCGGTTCGCAGGCGGCCCTCCGGGGCATGGATCTGGTGCTTGAGCAGGGACTCGACGTCAAGATCGTCTCTCTGCCTCCCGGGGATGATCCCGATTCATTCGTTCGGAAACAAGGGGCCAAAGAGTTTCGAAAGCTGTTGGGGAGTTCGGTTTCTTTTATTGACTTCAAGGCCGACCAGTTTCTGAAGGCGGGCCGGTTTGCAACGGCGGAGGGGAAAACGGAGGCTGTGCGCTCCATCGTTCAATCGATTGCGAAGATCAAGGATGAGCTGAAAAGGAATTTCTTTGTGAAAGAAGTGGCGGAGAAGTACGAAATCCAGGAATCGGTCCTGCACCGGGAACTCGACCGATGGGTTTCCCGGGAGCGGCTGCCCGCACGGCCTGTCGGTTTCAAAGGAGAGCGGCCTCCGGTGCCCCAGTCCGCCCAAACCTCGCGAGAAACAGGCGGTGCCCTTCCTGCCGCGGAACGAGACATTCTTAAGATTCTTTTGGAAAACCAGGGAGACGTTGCACACTTCGTTGCCTCGAATCTCAGACTCGACGATCTGACCGATTCGAGAATCCAAAGACTTGCCCAGATGGCACTGAAGAGGATTCAGTCGACAGGACTGCTGGATGCGGGAGCTCTTGTGAACGACATCTCCGACCCGGAACTCAAGAACATTGTGACGGACGTGATGTTAAGCAGGTATGAAATTAGCAGGGGATGGCAGGATCTGGCGGTCGAAATCGATGAGGCAAACCCGCGGACCATCGCGAAGGCCGCGATCTTGGCTGTGAGACGCCACGCCTTGCGGAAGCAGATCGAAGAGAATCAGCGCAACCTCCGTGAAGCTTCGCAGCGCGGCGATGAGACGCGTTCGTACATCCAGCGGCACCAGGAGATTCTTCGCATGCTGAAGGAGCTGGAAACTCAGAAAACGGAATAGTATCTTTCGGAAGCCCGAGGCCGCACCGGCGTCCACACACCAGTCAAACCTATGCCCAAGAATCAACCCTTGATGATCCACATCGTTCCCGGCAAATGCGATTTTTGCGGATGCTGCGTCGGCGTTTGTCCTGAAGATGCGATCGAACTGATGGAATCGACGATCTCCATCATCGAGGAACGTTGCACAAATTGCCGGAAGTGTGTCTGGGCGTGTCCTTGGGAAGTAATAGAATTCCACCGCGAGGGAGTTGCGCACCTGCCGAAGGAAATCACACTGGGGTGAGAAAAAACAAAAAGCAATTTCAAAGTTCAAAATAACTCAAATGTCAAAATAGCAAAAACCAATGGGGTAAATATGGGGGCGAAGGTCTTTGATATTGAGGAACGGACAGCACAGTTTGGGGCTAGTATCGTGCAGTTTTGTAAGAGTCTCGAAAAGAATGATATCAACAGAGAGCTCGCCAGGCAGCTAGTAAAAGCCGGCACCAGTGTCGGTGCAAATTATAATGAAGCGGACGGAGCGATCACAAAACGGGATTTCAGGCACAAGATCGCGATATCAAGAAAGGAATCAAAGGAATCAGCGTACTGGCTCAGAATGCTGTCCAAGGCCAATCCAGATAGAGTCTCAGATTGCGATTTGCTTCGACAGGAGGCCAGGGAACTCACGCTGATCTTCTCAGCGATTTTGAACAAACAGAAGAGCGTGCGGGAAGATACGGATTGAGATTTGATTTTGAATATTC
>JACPLA010000123.1 GCA_016186715.1 Ignavibacteriales bacterium
CTGTGCGTTGAAAGAACAAGCGTGACCTTGCTCCATCGGATGTCAATGTCGGGATGATGATTCAGCTTCTCGGCAAGGAGGGCGACCGAACCGACGAATCCCATGGCGTGGACAAAGTCTTTGAGTTCAACGACTTTCCTGATTTCCTTTCCTTCCCGTCGCCATCCTTTGAGCTCCTTGAGCTTTGCCGTAATGTCGGCTTCCGACAGCAGCACCCGTGTGGTCATGGCATTCCCTTTCTGATCAATGGGGAAATCTAAAGGGCAACGGGGCCCCGATGGACCATTCGCTCGTATTCAGACCGAAGAACGATATGCTTTGAATCGATAGCCCGGTCGATGGCCAGGATCCCTTGTAAATGATCGATTTCGTGTTGGAGAAGTTCGGACAGGGCACCCTCTGCTTTCACCCTCCTGCTCTTGCCGTTTTCATCCCGAAATGCAACAACTACGGAATAGTTCCGCTCCACCTGCACGAGGATGTCCGGAAATGAGAAGCAGTCATCCCAGAGTCTGAATTTCTTTCTGCTTCGGCTCATGATCCTCGGGTTGATCAATGGTCCCTGGATCTCAAAATCAATGTAGATGATTTGCCGGGACGATCCGATTTGAGGAGCGGCGATTCCGCGGCCGAATCCCTTTCTTGCGCGGAAATCGGCCAGCGTGTCCTTCAGGTCGGCAATGAGCGCCTTCGTTTCCGGGGAGGATGCATCTGTGACGGGAACGCACTGCTTTCGAAGGATGGGATTTCCGAGTAGGAGAATTTCACGCGCGGGCATGCGTTAGTTGTTCATCATTCGACATTCGGAGTTCAGAATTCGATATTTTCAAGCAGCCCGTCTTTCAAATCCCCGCTGCGGGTTTGCCTCGAAGAACAATATAAGAAGAAAGTACGATACGTGTCACAGGCTCTAAGCCGAAATTCCTGCGACGCGATGCACTCTGCCGAGTTTCCGGCCGAAAAACCGTTCCCCAACCTCGGCAAACTTGTGGGGAATGTCGCTCACAAAGAACTGAACGTTGGCTTTCAGAGTACTCTCGTTTCGAAGCCCCTGCTCGGCAAGGGTCTCTTCGACCGTCAATGCAGCAGCTTCGCCAGAATCGATCAGCGTCACGCTCTTCTGCAATACTGTATCGATGACAGATCGTAAGATGGGGTAATGCGTGCATCCCAACACGAGCGTATCGATTTTCTCAAGGGTCAACGGAAACAGGTATTCCCTGGCGATCAGCTCGGTTGCCTTGCGATCGGTCCATCCCTCTTCGGCCAGAGGGACAAAGAGCGGACAGGCCTGGCTGAAGACCTGAGCATTTGGGTCCAGCTGGCGGATTGCATGCACGTAGGCCTGACTGTTCACCGTGCCAACCGTCCCGATTACTCCGATTCGTTTCTTGTGCGAGGCGCGAACGGCAGCCTCGGCTCCCGGAAAAATCACACCGACGACAGGGACCTTCGCCCGTTTTTGAACAACGTCGAGCCCCACAGCTGACACGGTGTTGCATGCGATGACGATCAGTTTCACGTTGTGTTCGAGGAGGATGTCCGTATCCTGGGCTGCGTACTCCCGCACCACCTGTGCCGATTTGGGTCCGTATGGCACACGGGCTGTATCGCCGAAGTACACGATATTCTCATGTGGAAGGCGGGTTTGCAAAGCGCGGACGACGGTGAGACCACCGATTCCGGAGTCGAAGACGCCGATCGGCCGGGAGTTGCTCATGGGTCAGGTCGTGACAAGTTCGGACTCGGATAGTTCACGAATCGTTCTCAGAAGAGCAGTCCGGATCTCTTCTCGTTGCTCAGGCTTTGTAACAGGTTTCCCGTATTCGTCCAGAATATAAAACGAATCCACGATCCCGTCTGCCCGGGTCGCAATCTTGGCAAACGAGATGTTGAGGTTCAGGGATGACATTGCTTCCGTGATCTTGTACAGGAAACCAAGACGATCCGGAGCAAAGACATCGATAATGGTATAACGAGGGTGCTCTTCGAATTCAATCGCGGTTCGCACGGTGAAGTTTTGAGCACGCGTCAGTCTTCGCCATTTCATCCTGTGACGCTCCAGGAGATTCTCGGTCTTCACCTTGCCGGTGATCACATCGATCAGTTCCGAATGAATCTTTCGGCATTGCTCATCGTCGAGTCCGGTGTGCGAGAGGAAATCCGTGACACGGAACTTGTCGATAATGATCCCGTCGTTCCGTGTGAAAACATTCGCGTCGATGATGTTGGCGTCGTTGGCAGAAAGCACGCCACAAAATCGTGAGAGGGCAAAGGGCGCGTCACGGGCGATGATCGTGACCTCGGTGAAATTGGCCTGATTGCGAAAGATCGTGGCAACAGGCTCGTTGCGCTCGATCTGCCGAATGTGTTCCGCGATTTCGTTTGGATCAAAAGCAGCCACATACGCCGAGCTGTCAACGGCATCGAGATGGTTTTGCGAGGATTCCCGGGGAATGGCATCGGAGAGGGTTTGAACGAGATCCTTCACGGCCTTCGTATGGCGGTTTCGCGCGGCATCGTGGACCTGTGAGCTTGTCAGCTTCTGATCCAGGATTTCCCTTGATTTCTTGTAGAGCTCGAACAGCAACATCCCTTTCCAGTCCGTCCAAACATTCCTGTTGACAGCGCTCAGATCCGCATAGGTCAGCACGTATAAGTAATCGAGCATGAGAGGATTCTTGAACTTCGCGGCAAAGTCAATGATGGTTTGTGGATCGCTCAGATTACGCCGGAACGCGACCTGCTCCATCGCAAGGTGATTTCGGACCAGAAATTCCACGTCACGGAGAATATCGCCGTATTTCAGCCGCCGGAGGACTTTCCCTGCCAGGGATGCCCCCATCACTTCATGGCCGCCGACACGGTGGGGTTTTCCGATATCATGCAGGAGGCAGGCGAGGTAGAGCGTATCTCGTCGGGGAAGATGACGGAATGTCTCTCCAAAGGAGGATGAGTCGGCAGAAAGCGATTCGGCGTTTCCCAGCACGCGGAGCGTATGTTCATCCGCAGTGTAATAGTGATACTGATCGTGCTGAAAGAAGGCGATGAGGGATTTCCATTCGGGGATCCAGCGTCCCAGGACACCGGTGTCGTTCAATTCCTGGACGGCGGCGGAGACGTTCTGCTTTTCATTCAGCAAAGAACGGAACAGCACGGACTCGGCCTTTGATTTCAACGGCTTTATTGCTTTCAATCCCCGGCTGATCAGATCTTCCAGCTCATCGGAGAAAGGGGCATTGTGTTGTACTCGCAAGAGGAACGCCTTGAGGAGCTGAAGGTTGGAGATCGGACGCAAGCGGCGGGGATGGATACGTCCGTCGCGAAGAATAAAGAAATCGTCCAGAGGTGTCGCGTTTCCGCCCCGCGTGGAAGCAAACCGTCGTTGGATTGCGCCCGCGGCCCTCCGTGTGCACTGGGCAACGGCACGCGAGGAAACATAGTACTCTTGCATGAACCGTTCCACGCTGGATCGCGTACCCGCGGATTTGAAATTCAGCGATTCGGCGACGGTACGATGGAAAGCGAATTCCAGCGAATCGTGGAGGCCCCTTGAGCGGAGGTGCATGGCGTTCCGGGTCCGAAGCAGGAAATCAAACGCCTCCAGCGCGTCACGCCGTAAATGCGGCGGCAACCGGCGTCTCAACCACGGGGACGCGAACAGTTGCGTCACAGCGGTGTGCCTGTCGCCCGGACGGGCCGGCATGGGAACCACGCCGGACGCGAGAGCGAGCCAGAGGATGGAGTGAAGATCGCGGAGTCCTCCCGCACTGTTTTTGATGTTCGGCTCAAGGAGTCTCGCTGAGTTTCCGTATTTCCCGTGCCGGTCTTCCGTGCGCCGGGCAAGGTCACCTGTGACCAACGCTTTGTCCCCCTCTTTTATCTGTTGCTGCAAACGCCGGCGGAATTCCTGAAAGAGATTCTTGTTGCCGCCAAGAAAACGAGACTCAAGGAGCGAAACCCATGCCTCAAGATCGCTCTGCTGCAGTTTCAGGCAGTCGGCAACTGTTCGCACACTGTGACCGATGTCGAGGCCAAGATCGAGAAGTTGATGGAGAAGTTTCTGGACGGCGAAGCCTGCTTCCACAGCCTTGTTTCCCTGGGGGACAAGGAACATGATATCGGTGTCCGAGGCAAAGCAAAGCTCCTTTCTCCCGTAGCCGCCAAGTGCCACGAGAGAAAACGAGGACTTGGCCGGATGGACAAACTGCGTGTAGGTTTCGCGGATTTGATCGTCGAGGATCTTCGTCAGTTGAAGAGCCACCCGCAGGCCCCCTGCGCCCTTCTCATGCAAGACGGCGGTGGAGCGAAGGGCCTGCTGAAATCGACGTTTAAGAGATGTTTTGGCGTCCACACATGAATATACTGAATGAGCGGGCGAGGGGCAATTTCTTAGGGAGAAAGCGGGCGAACGATGAATCCTCGGCGAAGAAGTGACCTGTCGGTTTTGGCGAAGCCCACACGTTCGGTCGCGGACCCACCTGCCTTCCAGCCTTCTTGAGGCAGGCCGGACTCTACAACAGGGTCCGTAGAGTCCGATTCGCAATCGGACCTCACGAGCTTGTATGTCCGGTCGCGGACCGGACGCGACAACCAGAGGCCTACCTAAAAAAACCGGAAATCTCCCGCGCAAGGTCGTGAGCGACTCCTTCTGCTGCTCGATTGACCAGCTCATCATCCGGAGGGGGATAGGCTTCCCGCACAGCGCAGACCTGTCGCGATTTGTGGCTGAGTGCCTCCCTGTCGCCCCTGTATTTGCCAAACGTGATTTCAGCGACCTCGGTGTGCGGAACCGAGCCCGACTTAACGATGGTTCCTCGCGTGACATCGATGATCTGGTAATTCGAAGTGAGTTTGGCGATCGCCCGCCGCGTGACTACTGTAACTGTGGCTCTCACTCTCCGCTTTGGCTTGTCTTTTCCCTCTGAGACTTCATCGGTATCTTCGTATGTCGTTACAATGTCGGGAGGGTAGTCGGTGACGATGGAAGAAATCTTGCCGAACACAAAGGCGTGGATGCCAAAGATCCGCCCAACCTCTGCAGCAGTTTGCGGATCGAGGATTCCCTCTTCTGCAAGCCGCTGCTCGGTAATCAGTTCGGAGATTTTCTCCCGTGTCACGAATTCCATGAACTCGAGGTTGTTGGGATTCCTCATGGCTTCGATGATGAGCCGGTCAGCGACGACGGTCCCGATTGCCCCGTATCGCCGCTTTCCGCTGAGGTTTTCAAAAGGCATGACGGCGATGCGCTTTAGGGCTGCCTGGCGGTTCTTCTCGTATCGCTGGCGTGCGTCCTTGTAGTTGTAGACATAACCAAGGGTGCGAGTAAACGCTTTCGCAGCATCCTTGGAGAGACCCCGTTGTTCCAGTCCTACCCCCGTCTGGTAGTGCATTTCGGCTGCATTGTCCCGAGCGTTTTTGTGTTCCGGACTCACGTCCCGGGTGGGAAAAGAGATGATCGCTCCGGTCTCGGGATGTGTCTGAGGTGGAAGGCCGCTCACAGCATCGGACATGGTGAGAATATCCTCGTAGAGGCCAAAGGCACGGTCCCAGTCGCCTGCGTCTTCTGCGCGCTTTGCCCGGGCGGAGTAATCGTCGTAGGCAGCGGGGAGAATGCGTTGGAGAAGGTCGAGGGCATCTTCGTACCCCGGTTTTTCCCTGAGTGTCTGCGCGGCATAGCGAACTGCATTCGCCATATCGCCCGATTCGTAAGCGCGTTCCGCCCGATTCCAGGAGGCAGGAGCGCAGGCAGAGAGAATCGCTGCGAGTATAAGAGGAACGAGGAAAATTGGATGTCTCATGAGTTGACCTTGACTCGCTGATGTGAGAATGGGCCAAGGTAGAGAAAAAAGGGATTGAATTCAAAGCCTGGTTGCTACGACGACTACGCCTCGGGCTGAGAGGACAGCATGTCCCCCACGGTCAGTGGCTTCGAGAAGAACAATGTACGGCCCGATTCGCGCACGCCTTTTTTCCGAATCGAAGCCGTCCCAGATGATCTCACCCTGCGATCCTGCCGGCTCCCCGTCTGCAAGTGTCCTGATCAGCCTTCCCTGTACGTCAAAAATCCGAAGGCGGGTGATGAAAGTCTCATGAGGCAGTACATAACGAATGAGACAAAAATCTTCGTGTCCGTCTCCGTCCGGGGAAAACGGATTGGGCGAAAAGGAAAGGGCCGCGACTGAAAATGTGCGCTCTGTGAAAATCGAATTCCGTCGCCCGGGAGAACCTCCGATTCGTTCCGCCGATGTGCTCCAGTTGCGCCGATCGTTGGTCTCAAGATCTGGATGAATTCGCTCCAGGGAACGTCCGCGAACGTCCGCAACGTCCGGATGATGCCATGACGGTTCATACCGCACACTGTCGATGATTGTTCCCAGCAAGTCCTTCAGCACGATATCGTCTCCGTTGTTTCCCAGGCTGAATCCCCCGGCCCGGTTCAGAATTATCACGTTGACGGAATGGAGGAGGGACGGAAAGAGACTGAAAATCGTGGACTCGGCGGCGATGACAACGAATTCGCCGGGCAGGATCTTTCGCGAGCTCCACCCGAAACTGAAAACATTCCTGTTTCCCGATACTGTCGGCCGGTCCATGAACGACCAACCTGCAAGGTCAACCGGATTCGTTCCCCGGTGAAAAACTTCAATCCATTCGTTCT
The DNA here is from genome assembly GCA_016186715.1 of Ignavibacteriales bacterium. Classification (GTDB taxonomy): domain Bacteria; phylum Bacteroidota; class Ignavibacteria; order UBA10030; family UBA10030. The sequence continues at coordinate 6,662 of JACPLA010000123.1, forward strand.
GTCCGGAAATTGGTTCGTACATAATTTCGTTGATGATGAGCTCCCGCGGAAGGAAACTTCTTCTCATCGTGAATACCGAAGTGTTGTTTTGCAACCGTTGATCAGGCGGGTGCGCAACATGAACAGTGACGCGCGTTTCCCCTACCGGTGCGTCGGTCCAATCGTACGTGAGCCCTGCTGACGATCCCGGCGAAAGCGACCCTGGGAATGTCACGGTACCGAATGGTGTGTTGTTCTCTCCGTTTGTCTGGAAGAATAATACTTGAAAACTTTCGGCAGTCCGTCTTCCCGCATTGCGGACTTCAACAATGATTATCGTTTGTTCACCGTAGGCTTTCACCAACTCAAGGTCATCGGTGAGTTTAGCGATACTGTTGATCGTTCCGGGGGTGGCGCCGGTCGAGTCGATTGACGTTCCCCAGTTCGAACGGTCCGTTGAATGTGCGTATTCGTCGATCCGCTCGAGAGAAGCGCCTCCGCGGCCTCCCCAGTCTGGCGAATACAAAACGCTGTCGATCGTTATGAGTCTGTCATCGAAGAGAACAACGGCATCAGGCGTGGTATTGTTCAGTGCGGCAAAACTGACGATACGCGTCGGTGCCGTTATTTGAGGTCTAACAGAAAACAACGACGAGTCTTTTGCAATCAGAGCATAACCTTTGGGGGGCAGAAGGAACTGCGTCGGAGAAATCAGAGTCTTTGTTACTGTGTTGTTGTCCGAGATCCGCCAACCCTTCAGATCAATCGTATCGGTCGTCGGATTGAAGAGCTCGACCCATTCCGGCTCATCGCCGGCGGGTGCATACATGATTTCGTTTACAAGAACGGATCCGGGTGTGGCGCCCACAGTAACAAGAGCAAAGGCCGTATCGTTGTCCTTCCGCTCGTCTCCTGGGAAATTCATGATTGCCGAGATGCGATAAGTCCCGCGGAAGTGCCGGACCCGCAAGAGAACTAAACCTCTCGCCCAAATCGGGTGTCTCATTCTTGTTGGCAAGAAAAAGATCCACCACATACGCGGACGCGCTTGTGAGTCCAAGATTCTTCACTGTTAGCGTGATGTCCAGCGGGATCGTCGGATTCAAGAACAGGGGTGCCACGATGAGATTCTCAACAGAAAGATCGATCGCTGTCACAGTCGTTACTGTAACGTCGTCAATGCGGAGTGTTCCGGTCGAGCCGCCGGAGCCTCCGAGGACTCTCCAGCGGAATCTCACCGACGGCTGATCCCGAAGCGTCGGAGGCAGTTGGACAAGGGTGCGGGTGTACGATGTTGTTCCCGGATTATACAAAGTATCGGCAAGAAGTAACGGAAAGCTCGCGCCGTCGTCTGTGGAGGCTTCGATGAGCAGCGGGGAGGTGTGTGTTCCCGAACGTGCGGCGAAAAATTGAAGCGCATCGGGTAAACGACCTGAAAAATCGAATCGTGGAGAACTGAGCGACTGGGAAATGACAGAATTAGTCGATTGCGCGGCGTGGGGAGCGGATCGTGGAGAGGTGGTGGTGACAAAGAAATCACCTGTGGTGAGCCGGTTGGATGTGGTGAGCCAGTCTTCCGGCAGAGAAGGAGGGACCGCAGAATCGAATTGCTCCTCATATGGAAAAGAGCCGACTTGTGAAAAAATCGATGGTGAAAGAAAGCAGAAGAGGACAAATCCCCCCAGGAATGTTCGCATTGTTCCCCCCAAAAAAGATGTTACGGTACTGACGCGGTGATCTTTGCCCGGAAAATCTCCTCAAGGCGCTGAGCCGTTGGAAATGTCATTATCACAACCATCAGAAAAAAAAGTGGAGTGATGGCGTTGAAAGCGTACTCAGTGTTCTGCACAAGTACGCCGTTGAGCGCTGCAATCGTGCAGACAACGAGTCCAAAGAAGGCAGCTGCCTCCAGCATCGCCAGCCGCAGAATGATTCCCGTGCGGATGATGGAAAGGCATTTTTCAACCGGATCTTCAACTTGATTCCCCTCTGGAGTTCTGAGAGGCTGGGTGGCAAGAGTTCGGAGTCGCTCCGGGCGAAATTGCTTCTCGTACAAAAAGGAGGAGAGGAATATCAGTGAAACGGCAAAAGCGGCGTGGACAATGCTCATGATCTGGATGAGCTCAACATCGGGAGGCCCGGGCTGATGATCGGCCCCCTGAACGAACCACAGATAGAGGACCACAAGCCCAAATCCAAAGACACCGAGGCCAAGGCCGAGGTGGATCACCTGAAACGTGCGGACTTTCTCCGACGTGAGCGCGTGTTGGAACTGGATGATCGAGACTTCGGACAGGCTGTTCATAGAAGAACGGGTGGGAGGCGATGGAAGTTACGAGGGTTCGAACAAAAAGTCCAGAACAATTTTGTAAAACCGGTCAGGAGCTTCGGCATGGATCCAGTGTCCGACATCGACGTCGGCAACTTTCACGTCTGGAAAGAGGCTTCTGATCAGGGGAAGATCGTTGTCTCTCACATAATCCGACCGGCTGCTGCGAACAAATAAAGTTTTTCCATGAAAAGGCCGGTCTGAAGTGATGGCCGAGTTCATTTCATCGTGGTGGCGGCGAATAACTTCCAGATTCATCTTCCAGTCGAACGCGTTTGAATCATCTCGTTTCAGGTTTTTCATGAGAAATTGGCGAACGGCGGAGCTGGAGATCCTCTGGGAAAGAGCCTCGTCAACCTGCTTCCTCGTTTTGAACTGTTTCAAATCGAGATCGGAGAGGGCTTCGAGAATCTCATCGTGACGGGCGGGATATGCGCGCGGAGAGATATCGACCACGACCAGCTTTCGCACCATCGAAGGGTTGGTCAGAGCAAACGTCATGGCGGTTTTTCCGCCCATCGAATGACCGATGAGAAATGTCTCGCTCACCCTTACACTTTCGAGGAATTCCAGAAGGTCTTGAGCCATCACACGGTAGTTGAACTCGTGGCTGTGCGGAGAGCGTCCATGATTTCGTTGGTCGGGCGTGAAAACTCTGAAATGTTCCGCGAACCTCCGTCCGAGGGAATGCCAATTGTCAAGGGATCCGAGCAAACCATGCAGGATCACGAGGGGGAAACCCTGTCCGAATTCTTGAGAAAAAAGTTTCATGGGAACGAAACAGGATCTATCGTCGGCCGTTCTTTCCGAGAAGAAATCGTATATTGACGGTAGGAAAAAAACCAGGGAAAAGCATGAGGAGTTTTCAGTTACCAGTCGTTGGTCTTCAGTTGTTCGTGGTTCTCATGATTGCAGCCAATGTGCTTGAGGCTCAGAGAAAAGTTCCGGGCCGGGAGCCGACTCCGGGATCGATGATCCGGGAATCGGATGTGGATTACCAGCTCTGGGAGGGTTTTGTGCTTGTGCAGAAGGCGAACAAGGGGGAACCGGCGGCTCAACATGAACTGGGGATCCGCTATCTTCAGGGACGGGGGTTCGAGACCGACACGGTCAAGGCGGCTTTCTGGATGCAGCGAGCGGCGGACAACGATTTTGATTTCGCTCATTACAATCTTGGGATCTTTTCAATGAATGGATGGGGAGTGCCGTGGAATCCGTTTGCGGCGTACCGGCATTTTCAGAACGCGTCCAGGAAAGGCTTGCCGGATGCGGATTTCGTGTTGGGACTCCTGCTCACGGAGAATCTCGTTCTTCCACAAGACTGGAACAAGGCGTACGAGTACGTTAAGAAATCGGCGGATGCGGGGTTCGATCCAGCGAGGAAAGCGCTGGTTGAATTCGAGCGGAGAGGAATTCCTCACCGCGGCGATTCGCATGATCGGAAGACGACAAACGCCGACTCGCTCAGTCACCGTCGTCCGGTGTTCCTTAATTTCAATATCGATACCGCCACTGCCGTCAACGACACGACACTTCTGAACGAATTGGTCCGTGAGGGGAGCGCAGAATTGAAGAAAGCCCTTGGTGTGGCAGTCAAGACGGGCATGGAGACGCTTCGTGATACGGGAGCGGTAGCGCTGATCCGGCGGGCGGCAGAAGCCGGGAGTCCGGAGGCATTAACGCTCATGGGTCGGCTGTACGAAAAAGGAGTCGTGTTTGATCGGGACCGGATCGCAGCGGCCATGCACTTCGTCCGTGCCGTGCGTCTGGAGTCTCAGCGGGCAACCGAGCTGTTGTGGAATCTCATCCAGGAGAAGGGTTTTCCGGAAGAACTGGAGAGACAAGCTCGTCAGGACGATGCCCGCGCACAATTTGTCTGGGCGGGTCTTGTTGCCTCGCGCATGGATTTGCGGCTTTCCGGCGAACAGGCCCTAAAACTCCTCCAAACGGCGGCAAGCCGGAATCATGCGGACGCTCTTATCGAGCTCGGATTATGTCACCAGTCCGGTCGCTGGGTACAGGCGGATCGGGTACAAACGGTTGTGTTATGGCGGAAGGCGTCTCTCTTAGGCAGCCAGGAGGCCGAGGTCAGGCTTGCCGTCTTGAGGACCATCGGCGCCGGGGAGATCGACAACCGGGACATCGCTTTTCTCCGGTCAAAAGCTGACGAAGGTTCAATTCTTGCGCAGGTTGCGCTGGGCTATTGTTATCAGCGGGGTTTGGGGCTTGCACGCAGCAAGGCCGAGGCAGCCCGTCTGTACCGGAACGCCGCTCAACGGGGAAGCCAAAGCGCGTACTTTGCGCTCCGGCAAATGCATGATGAGATCAGACCGGAAGGGAAAGAGTTTGCGATGGAGGATTAGAACTCAAATTTCTCGCCGTTCTTCAGTACGTGCACCGTTTCTGATAACCCCTTCCTCCGGGCTTCTTCCAGGAGCCATCGCGGCGGCTCATCCATCGGCTCGTCGCTGATTTTGAACGTTCCCCAATGAATGGGGATCAGATGGCGGGCCGCGCAATCTTCGAAAGCCTGAATCGCCGTCTTCGGGTTCAAGTGAATGTTCCTGAACCAGCGGTACGGCTTGTACGCTCCGATGGGGAGCAGTGCTACATCGATCTGAAAACGCGCCGCGAGTTCCCGGAAAAAACCATCGTACGCCGTATCACCTGCAAAATAGACACAGGAATTTCCCGATTCGACGACGAACCCTCCGAACAGGGATTTGTTCCGATCCCACGGCGTCCGGCCGCTGAAATGCTTCGCCGGTACACACGTGACCCTTATTCCATTGGTCTCCATATCCTCCCACCATTCAAGATCGCGAACATTTGAGAAACCTGTCCTGCGTCCGTACCGTCCGACGCCGCGCGGCGCGATAAAGATCGGAGAATGATTCTTCCGCAACCGGCGCAGTGTTTTCAGATTCAGATGATCGTAGTGATTGTGAGAAATCAGGATCAGGTCGATGGGCGGAAGATCTTCAAGCCGAATGCCGGGCTTCTGCAGCCGGGGAAGGAAATAGGAAACAGAGAAGGAATAAACGGGATCGGTGAGAATGTTTACGCCGCCCAAGCTAAGGAGAATCGTTGCGTGATTGACCGGGGTAATCGTGTTGGGCAAGAATGATGGTCCTGTAATTGGGACACATAGAAACACGCCGGAGACACAAAGTTACACGCGTGTACTGTCTCCGCCATTGAGAAGAAAGATCAACTATGCGTCGATGAGGGCCGTGTGCTGTTTGAAAAACAAAGGATATAACAGGCCGTTGGCAATGCCCATGAGCGCAAAAATCAGCACGCCGTCAACGATATTGTATATATAGAAATCCTTCGGATGGCTGTAATGATTCATGTAAATAGCGCTGATGCTCGCAAACATGACCCACATCAGCGCATATACCTTAAGGCTCCGCACGATCATGGTTCCCCGGAGATGAGCGACAGCAAACGAAAAAGCAAGGGTAACGGCGAACCACATCATGAAGTTATAGAAAAACGAAGTGATCCAATCGATGGTTTGAAAATTGGTATTGAAATATGAGCTGCTTTGCTGCATGGCAGAGGATAATGGTCCCATGATCAGTATACCCTCCAAGAACCCGAAAACGAAATAACGGAGAAGATTCAACACAACGCAAAGCAGAAACAGTTTCGCGAGCATCACAAAGCTCTGGTACATTTTGTCCTCCTTTTGATGCCGACGTTCATCTCGCGCTTATCTTGTCGTCAGGTTTGCGAAGACTTCGATCGAATCGCCAACTCTGATCATGCCAGTCCCCTCATGAACCAAATTCTGCCCGAAGAGGACCTTCCCGTCTTGGTTTCGATATCGCGACAACGTCGCCAGCGGTTCTTTCCCCCTCATCCCCGTCGCCTGATCGACAGTCGTGGTCACACACCGGGAACACGGTTTTGCGGCGTGAAACGTGATGCTTGAGACACGGAAGGATTTCCAGGAGTCTTCCCCGAAAGGACGGCAGCCTCGAACAACAATATTCGGGCGA
>JACPLA010000111.1 GCA_016186715.1 Ignavibacteriales bacterium
AGGTACAACGACGATTACATTGGCTGGGCGCCCCTGCCTCCCTATGCGAGTTTCAGCATTTCCATCGGAATTCGTTTCACAACTCGCTGGTCTGCCCCGGCCCATTACTGGTCCTTTGTGCGATACCGGAATTTTGCATCGACCAGGATCGACGGACAGGTCGTTGACGATGGATATTCACGGAGACTCATTCGGACAACACGCGGCGCCGTACGGTATGAAGTCGATCGGGACCGCGTGATCAACCGCGGGGTCGACCGGGCGCTGATTGAGCGGAGAGGGAACATGAGGATCACACGGACGGAAGTGGGCGAGACACGTGAGAGGGATGAGAGGATTGTGCGCGACGGCGGCAGAGAGCGGATCGAAGTGTATCGCCCCTCCCGTACCGAGTTGGAACAACGCGATGAGCGAATCGAAGCCCGCAAGCCCGAACGGCGCATCTCGTTGGACATGGAGCGGGTCGAACGAAACAGGCCTGTGGAATCCAGGGATCGCCGCACCGATGATTCCCGGTCGCCTACCCGCGACTCCCGTGACCGCTCGCCATCAGATCGCCGAACGTACGATCAGGATCGGTCCGACGGACGCGCCCCGAACATCCGGAGGGAGCAATCGGAACCACAACGGAAGGAATCGGCTCCTGCGGAACGCAAGGTCACTCCGGAACGAAGGGACAGCAGAAACGAATTTCGGAGCGTTCAGCCTCAGCCGTCAACACCCGGACCTGCAAGACGAGATGGTTCGGGAGTGCGGTCACAGCCGCGTAAAGACGGCGGACATTCACGGAGCGGCGGCAAGCGCGGCAGAGATCAGTAACCCTCAAAAATCCTCCTTCAACAAGGGCCGTCGTCCGGGAAGCGAAGCCTCGGGCGGCGGCCTTCCTTCCTTAGGAAACGGTGAAGATATTGTGAGAATCAGAATTCACGGAATTTGCAGAATTACCAGAATTATGAAGTCATCCAATTATCGGTGTTCGAAAAAGAAAAAAGAAAACATCAAACGGTAATAAAACCGCAAAAAGCAAAACCAAATCCCTTTCTTTTTTCTTTTTGCCGTTTCATTGATTTTTGTGTTTTGCCGTTTGCTTTTTCACCTGAGCACTCTATCAGCCCAACCAATTCTGGAAATCCTTTAATTCTGAAAATTCTGATTCAGACCGCCCAGGCTACTCCATCCCCAGCTTTTTCAGCTTCGGCTTGATCACGAAGGTGCAATACGGAGCGTTGGGATTGTTCTTGTAGTAGTCCTGATGATAGTTTTCAGCTTCGTAGAACTTATCCAGCGGCCGAAGCTCGGTCACAATCGGTTCACTGAAATCCTTTTGCGCCTTTTTCTTTGAAGACTCCGCCGCGGCTTTCTGTTTCTCGTCATGATGGAAAATCACCGAGCGATATTGAGTCCCAACATCCGCGCCCTGACGGTTCATGGTTGTCGGATCGTGAGCTTTCCACAACACCTCGAGAAGCTTCTCGTAGCTGATCCTGGAAGGATCGTACGTGATCTGGGCGACTTCGGCATGGCCGGTCTTGCCGGCGCAGACTTCCTCGTAGGTGGGGTTTGGCTTGGAGCCTCCGGCGTATCCCGCAATCACGGACTGGACGCCGGGGAGACGCTCAAACACAGCTTCCACACACCAGAAACACCCCGCGCCAAACGTCGCTTTCTCTGTCGCCATAGAACTCCCTTTCTGTGCAAACGCTATTGTGAAACATACCGACAACGCGATGAGAATTTTCATTTCCACCCTCCTCTTTTCTGCACTCCTTTAACAACAAATCCGCAGGAGAAGTTCGGCGGATGGGACACAGATCAACACGGATGCGACAGATTGTGACGGGTAAACGCAAGCCGCTCCTTTCCGTTCGATCCGCTTTTTCAATGTCCTGTCAAGCTGACTCATGTCAATTCTCCCATCCGATCTTGTGCAGCACTGTCTTCATGTCGGCAGGGAGGGCTGAATCGAATTTCAACCGGGTCCGGGTCCGCGGGTGGACGAACTCAAGCGTCTTGGCATGCAGCGCCTGCCGCGAAATGAGCTTCAAAAGATTCGCTGCCGCCCGTGCCTTGCTCCCCTGCAATCCTCCCCACGTGTCGCTCCGCCCCCCATACGTCGGATCCCCGAACACCGGATGACCAATATGCGCAAGATGGACACGAATCTGATGCGTTCTCCCCGTCTTGAGAGAAAGCCGGAGTAACGAAAGAAAATCGAATTCCTTTAATACTTCATATTCCGTCGATGCATGCTTTCCGTCTTCCGTGACCGTCACTTTCTTCCGGTCTTTCTTGCTCCGTCCGAGCCTCGTCTCGATCATCCCCTTCTTTTGCCTCAGTTTTCCCCACACAAGGGCCCAGTAGTCCCGCCTGATGGTCCTCCCCGAAAACTGCTTTGCAAGGATATGGTGCGCCGAGTCGTTCTTCGCAATCACCATGAGCCCTGTCGTGTCCTTGTCGAGCCGATGAACGATGCCGGGCCGCATCTCCGTGTTCACCGTCGAGAGGGAATTCACATGATGCAGAAGGGCGTTCACCAGCGTGCCGCTGTAGTTCGCATGGGCAGGATGCGTCACCATGCCCGCAGGTTTGTTAACAATCAGCAAATCGTCGTCTTCATAGAGGATTTCGAGGGGAATGTTTTCCGGAAGAGCTTCCGGCTTGGGGCGCTTAAGGAGGGTCACCTCGATGATCTCGCCGGGAGCCACCGGATGACTGGCCTTGACTTGCTTTCCGTTGACAAGCACCCACCCTTCGTCGATCGCAAGCCGAACTTTGCTGCGCGTGGCGTTCTGCACCTGGTGTGCCAGGTAAACGTCAAGGCGTACTTTGGATTGTTTCGCGGGGACAACGAGGCGGATCTTCTGCCGCTCCTCCGCAGCAGGTTCCGTCGTCATGTCAGGATTTGGCTTGGGGCGGAGTGTGCGGTGTGGGATCGATTGTCCCGCCGACTTTCATTCCGTCTTTGCTGCTCATCAGTCTCGGAGAGGAAGACCCTTCGGGGGCCAGGGAAACGGCCGGACCTTCTTCCCTCGCAAACCTCCGGTGGAAAACCAAAAGGATCAGCACGCCGATCGACACGCTGGCGTCGGCCACGTTGAAGACCGGCCACCGGGAAATGTGGAAACCAAGGAGCTCTATATTAAAGAAGTCCACATCGACGAAATCGACCACCTTGCCATAAAACAGCGGTCCCTCGCCGAAGATCACGCCGTAAAACAGCCTATCAATAAGATTACCGATCGCACCCCCAAGAATCATCGCAAGGGAGAGTCGAATCACAAGCGCTTCTTCACGGATCTTGTAGAGGTAAATGAAGATCGCGCCGCTGGCGACAAGGGAGAAGATCGTCAGGAAGAGCTTCCCCCCGACATCGATGCCGAAAGCCATGCCCGGATTCTCGATGAATGTGAGGCGTAGGAAGTCTCCCAGGATTGCCTGGCTGCTTCCAAGAGGAAGTCCGGGATGGTAAAGGTCCAGAACAGGGAGCGAAAACCCTTTCACCAGAAGTTTTGTGATCTGATCGAAAAGGACGATCGCACCGGTAATGTAGAGAATGCGCATGTGTTTCCGATGGTGAAAATCCCGATGTCTAACGGCCTCGTTTCAATTTGCAGTCGATGCAGAGCTGGGCATGAGGGACCGCCTCAAGCCGTTCCTTGTCGATCAACTTCCCGCAATCGACGCAATAGCCGTATTCCCCCTTGTCGATGCGCTTCAACGCATCATCCAGATAGTTCAGGAATTTCCCCTCCCGGGAGGCGAACAAGAACGTTTTTTCTCGTTCCATGGTGTCGGTCCCCTGCTCCATGTGGAGGGAATAAGCCGAGTTTTCCGACGTGTATTCCCCCGTCGTCGAATCCATCATGCTCGCCTTGAGCGTCTCGAGTTCCTCCAGGATTTCCTTGCGCTTTTCCTGAATAATCACCCGAAAGTGGTCGAGTTCGGGCTTGCTGAATCCTTTCGGGCGCACCAGCGGTTTCTCCGGAGGAATTTTTGCCTGAATTGCTGCATGCTTTCCCTTCAGAGCGGCGGCCTTCGGTGCCACCCTTGGCCTCGGTTTTCCTTTTGCAACGCCCTTCGATTTCTTCGTTTTTACCCCTTTTTTTGCCATTGTCTCTCCCATAGCAAGAACAGAAACGCCAACATTTTTTCCAAACTACGAAATTATTTTGCCTTTTCCAAACGAATCTCGCTCACCTCGCCGTTGATGTCTTCCTTTTGAAGTTTTCCGCTCGAGTCTTCTTTTTTTAGAGACCGAAATTCGAGCGCGAGAGTTTCCTGTTTCACATACGGAGCCATCCGATCCAGCGCCCGGGAAAGACGATCGGTCGACCGATGAAAAATTCTGATGCGGTCGGTGACATCGAAACCCGCCTCTTTGCGGAGATTCTGAATGCGGTTCACAAATTCCCTCGCGAGTCCCTCGTCGACCAACTCCTCTGTTAGCTCCGTATCCAGAGCCACCGTCACGGGGCCCGACGACTCCACAAGCCATCCTTTGATATCTTCGCTCAGGATTTCGACATCTTCTGACGTGACCGTCACATTCTCACCGTTGACGGGGATGATGAGGCTTCCGTCGCGCAGAAGGCGAGTGACTTCCGCCGGAGTCAACTCCCGAACCCTCGCCGCGACGGCCTGCACGGATTTCCCGAACTTCGGGCCGAGCGTTTTGAAGTTTGGTTTTGCCTTCCGTTTCACAATCCCTGAATCTTCGGTCACATACTCGATTTGCTTGACGTTTATTTCCTCGAGGATCACTTCTTCCATCTTTTTGAGCCTCTGTTTCTCCTTCTCGCTGGCGACGGGAATGAGGATTTTCAGCAGCGGCTGGCGGACTTTGAGATTTGCCTTCATGCGCATGGCGCGCACGAGGCTCACAATCATGATTGCCCTGTCCATGCGATCCTCGAGTTCCCGGTCGATCACTTTTGCCTCCACGGCGGGGAAATCCGCCAGATGCACCGAATCAGTGGGTTCTTTCTTTGTCACGTTGTTGAGGTTACGATAGAGCTCGTCGGCAAGAAACGGAGCAAAGGGAGCAACGAGCTTGGTGACGGCAATCAGGCACTCATACAAGGTTTGATACGCCGCGAGCTTGTCCTTGCCTTTCTCACTTTTCCAAAATCGTCTCCGATTCCGCCTGACGTACCAGTTGGACAGTTGGTCAATGGTGAAATCGCTGACCGCCCGTGCGGCGCGGGTGACGTCGTACTCATCCATCCATCGCTGGTAACTCCTCAGGAGCGAATTCAATGCCGACAGAATCCAGCGGTCAATCTCGGGCCGTTCCGAGGCGGGAATGCGCGCTTCGGCATAGGCGAACGAGTCGACGTTGGCATAGAGGGCAAAGAAGGCATACGAATTGACCATCGTACTGAAAAACCTCCGCTGGACATCGACAAGACCCTCTTCATCGAAGAGAGTCGGCCGCCAGACGGGGCTGTTGGAAATTAGATACCACCGCGTCGCATCAGCGCCGTATTTTCTGATCAGCGCAAACGGATCGGCGGTGTTCTTCTTCGACTTCGACATTTTCTGACCCTGTCTGTCCAGGATCAGCTCGTTGACCAGCACGTTCTTGAACGCGGGTTTGTCAAACAGGAATGTGCCGATGGCGTGAAGCGTGTAGAACCATCCGCGTGTCTGATCGATTCCCTCCGAAATGTAATCTGCCGGGTAGGCCTTCTTGAAAATGTCCCGGTTTTCGAAGGGATAATGCCATTGAGCAAACGGCATAGATCCTGAATCGAACCAAACATCGATCAGTTCCGGTGTCCGTTTCATGGTTGAGCCGCATGACGGGCACGGGAAGGTCACGCCGTCTACGTACGGTTTGTGCAAATCCAGCGGCTCGGGGACGTTCAGGCCCTCTTTGAGCTCCCCAATACTCCCCACGCATTTCTGAGTTTCGCACTTCTCGCAGATCCAGATCGGAAGAGGAGTGCCCCAAAACCGATCGCGTGAAAGCGCCCAATCCTTGTTCTCCTCAAGCCAGTTTCCGAACCTTCCCACTCCCACTTCCTTTGGAACCCAGTTAATTTCGGCGTTCCGCTCAATCATTTTTTGGGCATATGCCGTCGTTTTGATGTACCACGATTCGCGCGCATAGTACAGGAGGGGCGACGTGCACCGCCAACAGTGAGGATAGCTGTGGAGGTATTGCTCTTTCCTGAACAAAAGGCCTCTCTGCTTCAGGTTCGCGACGATCTCCGGGTCGGCGTCTTTCACAAATTTCCCCGCGAAGTCGGTGACTTCCGGTCCAAATTCTCCCGATTTGTTCACCGGGTGGATGGTCGGAAGGCTATATTTTTGCCCGGCCTGATAATCGTCCTCACCGTAGGCCGGCGCCATGTGCACGATCCCCGATCCATCTTCCGTCGTCACGAAATCCGCGGCAACGACATACCATCCCTTTTCGCTCGTTTGATGATACGAAAAGAGCCGTTCGTATTCTTTTCCAACCAGCTTTGAACCCTTGAAGCGTTCAAGAACTTCGGCACTTTCTCCAAGCACCGGACGACGCGCATCGGCAAGGATCAATTTCTCTCCGTTGTGACGGACGGTCACATACTCGATTTCAGGGTGAACCGCAAGTGCCACATTGGAGATGAGTGTCCATGGGGTTGTAGTCCAGACAAGAAAGTACGTTTCCTCCTCTCCCTTCACTTTCATCTTGACATAGATCGACGGGTCCTTGACTTCCTTGTAGCCGAGCGAAACTTCATGCGAGGAAAGGGGCGTCTCACACCGCGGGCAGTACGGTTGGATCTTGTGTCCCCTGTAAATCACCCCTTTGTCGAAGTATTGTTTCAGGGCCCACCAGACGGATTCGATGTAGTCGTTTTCGAATGTAACATACGGATGCTGCAGATCGACCCAGTACCCCATGATGCGGGTCATTTCTTCCCATTCCGCTTTATACTTCCAGACCGATTTCTTGCATTGTTCGTTGAACCTGGCCACGCCGTACTTCACAATTTCGTCTTTGTGCTTGATGCCGAGCATTTTTTCCACTTCGATCTCAACAGGCAGGCCGTGCGTGTCCCACCCGGCTTTGCGCGGAACCTGGTAGCCTCTCATCGTCTTGTACCGACAGATAAGATCCTTGAGCGTTCGTGCGATGACGTGGTGAATTCCCGGAAGACCGTTGGCCGTCGGCGGACCTTCATAGAAGGTAAACTGCGGATTCCCCTGCCGGGAGGTCACGCTCTTTTCAAAGATTTTCCCGCGTTCCCAGAACCCGAGAACCTTCTGCTCGAGTTCGTGATAATTGATCTTATCGGTGAGTTGCTTGAACATGTTTTCGTGTTATTGTTTCCGGTTCAATTTCTTGCATTCCATCGCAAGAGCGATGGTCCCTGCATCGATCACAGCGCTCCGGACTTTTTCTGTTTTCCAATGATCTCTCTCACTGCGGGGAGATTATCCTTGTTAACGAGCACGAGGATCGCGTCGCCTTCCCGCAAGATGGTTCCTCCACTCGGAACAATAAAATCATTGCCGCGGCTGATCAACACAATAAGGCTGTCCCTTGGCATTCCTAACTCGATGATCGATTTTCCGGCCGCTTCCGAATGATACGGAATAATGAGGTCAACGAGTTCTGTGTCGACTCCTTCCATCGGGGCAAACTCGATGGGGTATCTCCTTTTCTGTTCCAGGGGGGCATCGACCCTCAGCCATCGGGCTACAAAAGGAATTGACCACCCTTGCAAAAGCGCGGACGTAAGAACGATAAAAAAAACGAGGTTAAAAATGACCTCAGCATCCGGCAAACCTGCAAGGAGAGGAAACGTCGCCAGGATGATGGGAACGGCGCCGCGCAGACCCACCCAGGAGACAAATGCTTTTTCGTTCCAGTGCAGTTTCGCGGGGAGGAGGGTAAAAAAAACGCTGGCGGGCCGTGCGACGAACATCAGAAAACCGGAGACCAGCAACCCGGCCCCCATCACCGTTGCCAGACGCGACGGAAACACGAGCAGCCCCAGCGCGACAAACATTGCGATCTGACTCAGCCAGGCAAGTCCGTCGAAAAAGCGGAGCAGACTTCTCTTCTGAATGAAGTCGCTGTTCCCAGCAACCAGGCCCGCCACGTAAACGGCAAGAAACCCGCTCCCTCCGATCGTTACCGCGGTTCCATAGATGAGCACAGCACATGCCATCGAAAAAACAGAGTAGATCCCGTCGTACGCCAGCTTCAGGCGATTGAGCACAAACACCATTGCATTCCCCAGACCCAAACCCAGCACGGCACCGAGCCCCATCTGAATCACGAAGAGAGTTGCTATGGAAATCCACGTTGACCCCGGAGTCGTCAAGAGGTGGATAATCCCGACGGTCAGAAACACAGCCATCGGATCGTTGCTTCCTGACTCGAGTTCGAGCAATGGTTTGGTCCTTCCACGCAGGCTGACGTCTTTCGAGCGAAGTACGGAAAAGACAGCTGCTGCATCGGTCGAAGAAACAACCGCTCCGAGAAGCAGACCGACGAGCAACGAGACGCCGAGAACCACGTGGACAAAGAGACCGACAGCGAGCGCTGTAAGCAACACTCCGACAGTTGCAAGACTCGCCGCCTGCAAGAAGACAGGCTTGACTTCACGCCAGCTGGTATCAAGGCCCCCGGCAAAAAGAATAAAGACCAGAGCGATAATGCCGATCGATTGCGCCAGGCCGGCATCGTCAAAATAAATGCCTCCCGGCCCTTCGGAGCCGGCGAGCATTCCCACACCCAGAAAGAGCAGGAGCGTGGGGACTCCAAGGTTGTCAAACAACTTCGCAATCGCGATGCTGACAAGAATGAGAATCGACCCAACCAGGAGTACGTATTCAAGCGACATTATCTCTTTCCGGTTATCGTCACTGTTCCTTGTTGGAAAAATATGCAACGACCCATAAGATCAGGCTGATCATGACACTGAGAAGAACGCTGGTCGCAAAGGGGACGTAGATCTCAACGTTGTTTTTCTTGATATGGAGATCGCCCGGGAGCTTTCCCAAGAAGGGGATCTTGTCGAAAAAGACAAGGACCAATCCAAGCGCTACCAGAATCCCGCCCGCCAGAATCAATATTTTGCCGATTGGTAGCATTCTTTTTCAAATCGTTTAGTCGGATTCCTCGCAGCGCGTGAAAATCAAATCCCCCTGAATCCCCCTTTACGAAAGGGGGAGAGATAAAGCTTGGATCGATTTCTTCTTCCCAGGCGGATCGTTGAAGATCCCTTCCAAGCCGAGCGCAGACAAAGCCTGGTTTAACACTTGAGGCTGTACAACAAGTCCTGTTGTCA
>JACPLA010000112.1 GCA_016186715.1 Ignavibacteriales bacterium
CTGCGTAGGAAATCCGATGCCTCTCGAGGATGATAAAGCGATTCGCACCGTGCTGAAATCTGCAAGAACGATTGCGGTCGTTGGAGCATCGGATAAGCCGTGGCGAGACAGCAACAGCATTGTCTCGTTTCTCATACAGCATGGATACACGGTGTTTCCGGTGAACCCGAATCACTCCGAGATCCTCGGTTTACCATGCTATCCTGATTTAAGAGCAATTCCGAAACTGATCGACATAGTCGATGTTTTTCGAACTCCGGAAGCGGTCCCCGCGATTGTGGAGGAGGCCATCGCAGTTAAAGCGAAGGGCATTTGGTTGCAACTCGGCGTGATCCATCAGGATGCAGCCAGGAAGGCCGAAAGCCACGGCCTCCAGGTTGTCATGAATCATTGTATCGCAGTTGATCACCGACGGTTGTTTCTGCAATAAGAACAAGGTGGTGTCACAGCCCCTTTCTTGATCGAAGGAAGGGGCTTTGCATTCAAACGCGAGGTGATGTGAAAATCATTTTGACCATGGCGGCTGTTCTGTGCCTGACTGTTCAGGGGTTTACCCAGTTCCCTCTGGGATCCAACGCGTTGACGATTCGATCGATTCGCGTGCACGGGAATGAAACGACGAAAGCTCACATCATTCTGCGGGAAATGACCACGCGTGTGGGAGACACGCTGGACCTTGATGTTCTCCAGTATGACAAGGATCGCATCTACAGCCTGGGGCTGTTCAACCGCGTGGAGATCGATTACTCCGCCGCCGGATCCGACGCCGACCTAATTGTCCGCGTTCATGAACGATGGTACCTGTATCCGTTTCCGGTCCTCGGGTTCAAGTATCGGGATCCCCGGAACCTCTACTACGGCTTGGGTTTGATTCATTCGAACTTCAGAGGGCGGAACGAGAAGCTCATGTTCTCGTTTGCCCTTGGCTTCGACCGCTGGATCAGTCTGGTATATCAAAATCCAAAACTCACGGCTGACGACGACATTTATTTCCGTGCGTCGCTTGTTTCTGCCAGAGTCCAGAACCTCAGCCCCGATCGCGGTCTCTATCGGCAAAAAAATAACGGCGGACACGTGACAATCGGAAAACGATTCGGCCATTTCAGCCTCGCCCGCTTCAGCGCCGGGTACGAGGGCTGGAGTGTTTCCGATGAGGTTGCAGGCGGCACGTTGACGCCTGGCGGGCGGGATGTCTTTGGGACCCTCGGATTCGACTACACGTATGATTCGCGCGATGTCCGTGAGTACTCGATGCGGGGGTCCTTGTTGTTTCTGTCCGCCACAAAGTTTGGCTTCGGAGAGTCCTACGTTGATTTCTTTCGCTACCGGTTTTCTTCCAGCGTGTTTCTGCCGGTGTTAGACGGTGCCAGTGTGGGCGCACGAGCGCACGGAGAGTTCTCGGCAGGGGGTCCCGTTCCCCGGTACCGGTATGTGTACTTCGGCTACGGCGAAAGAATCCGTGGATACTTCAAAAGAGTGCTCGAAGGGGAAAACATTGTCGGAGGAAACATCGAATTGAGGTTACCGATTCTCTCTCCCCGTTACTACCAATTTCCCTATTCTCCTCTGCCGGAATTCA
>JACPLA010000117.1 GCA_016186715.1 Ignavibacteriales bacterium
AGGAATCGCCCTGGGTCATGGACAGAAACCGCCCGTCGGCGGACCAGTCATCGGGAAGTGTGAAGAGTGGAGATTCGAAGAGGGGCTGCTCGGTGTTTCCACCTGTGGAGGATTTACGATACAAGTTGGATTTCCCGTTCCGGTCGGAATTGAACACGATCTCTTTTCCATCATGCGACCAAATGGCATAGAACTCCGTTGCGAGATCAAAGGTGAATCGGGAATGAACCGACCGCTCGATATCATAGACCCAGATGTCTTGATTGCGGGACTGTGCATCGAAGGTGCCGACGGCAACGCGTTTTCCGTCGGGAGAAATCCGGGGAGTGTAGAACTCTGTCACGCCGCCAACGACGCCAAGGTTTTTTCCGGAGCGATCAAGAATCACGAGTCGCGACCCGGCCTGTGCCTTTCCATGCTGATAGGCGAGCACCCCGTTCTGAGAAACAGAGAACACCGCAAGGTTGTATCCCGCGTCATTCAAAACCCCCTCGGCCAGAGGAACCGGCTCACCCTCCAACTCGAGGGCGTCCTCGTTAAACCGCTGTGCCATCAAGGTTGATCCTCGCATAAAGAGCACGTAGCCGGCGGCGTAGGCCGCATTCGCGGACGACCGCATCAGGGTCTTGTTCACCTTTGAATCGAGAGATGTCACATAGACCACATCGGCTTCCCCTTGCGTACCTACGACAGCGGTCCGGGCGTAATAAAGAAAATGGTTGCCGCCGGGGAGAAAGTACGGCCAACGGTGGGTTTGTTCCCTTCGGCTTGCATCAAGAGCTGTCACGGCCACAGGAGTTCCGCCATCGGCGGAAACAGTGTTGATTGGACTTCCCGCACCCGGAGAGAACGCAATGATCCCGTCGGAATTCCACGAGCCGCCCCTGCCGTTGCCGGCCGGCGCGATCATCGTCGGGGGACCTCCCGCGACATTGACCTTCATGAGTGCGGTGCCCGAAAAGTAGCCGAGCCATTGGTTGTCAGGGGACCAGAACGGATAGCGGGCGCCCTCTGTCCCTTCAAGCTGGGTCGCGACAGGCGAATCCAGCGGCCGGATCCAGATGCGCGCCTTCTTATCCGGTGAACTGGCGACGAACGCGAGACGTTTGCCGTCCGGCGAGATCACGACCGGTCCCGCGCCGGGTCCGTAGAACACAAACTCCGCATTTTTCGGAGGGAGAATGGAAGAATACAGGAGGTCGGGGCTGGGGGTCGAACGGAGCAAAACGATTCCTACAACGGACAACACGATCAAGAACGCGGCCGCAAGGATCCAGGGAGAAGAAATCAGTTTCGGAATCAGCGTGGGTTTTGGTGGTGCCACTGAAGGGGAAACACCTGATGGTGGAGTTTGATACGCCCTGGTGACGCGGCTGACGCGTTGTTTGCTGGATTCCCGTTTGAAGCGTTTGAGGTCGATGGCGGCCTGTTTTGCCGACTGTGTCCGCTCATTAGGATCTTTCTCAAGACATTCCAGAACGATCGCATCCAGAGCAGGATCCAGATCCGGTTTAATCGCCGACATCGGGGTGGAGTCAACATTCACGATCTCGTAGGAAATGGCGGTCTCATGAACTCCTTTGAACGGAAGCTGACCGGTAAAGAGCTCGTAAAGCAAAACGCCCAGGGAAAAAATATCTGAACGGTGGTCCACATCGAGTCCCTGCACCTGTTCTGGCGACATATAGCCGGCTGTTCCGACCGTGCTTCCTTCCTTGGTGAGTTTCGACACGCCTTTCAGTTTGGCCAGGCCGAAGTCCATGATCTGTACAATGCCGTCTTTGCGGACCATGATATTTTCGGGCTTGACATCTCTGTGGACAATACCTTTTTCGTGGGCTGCCGCGAGCCCTTCGGCGATCTGAATGCCGATATCAAGCGCCTGTTTCAACGAGAGCGACTTCTTCCGTTCGTCAAGCGTCTGTCCTTCGACATATTCCATGACGATGAACATCTGAGCAGCGCCGTCGGCTCCGGTGTATTCCTGGATATCATAGATAGTGCAGACGTTCGGATGGTTCATTGCCGAAGCGGCCTTGGCTTCCTGGATGAAGCGGGCCTTGTCCTGCTCAGAGCCGCTGATCTGGGGAGGAAGGAACTTCAAAGCGACGGTGCGGTCGAGTTTGGTGTCCTGGGCTTTGTAGACAACGCCCATTCCCCCTTCACCTAACTTTTCAAGAATTTTGTAGTGGCTGATTGTTGAGCCTATCATACAACGCCTCCGCCTTCGTTACACTTCGGCGGATCCTCAAAACGGCCACCACTCACAAAAAGCGTTCGTGGGCCGTTTTGGGACATCCCGCCCTCATCGAGCTTTTCAAGGATTTTATAATGAGAGGTTGTCTGGCCGATCATTGAACGGTCCTTTGTTTCGGTCCGGCCAGAAAATGGCGGGATCCTTGAAATTCCAGCTGTTCGCAAAAAACGCTCGCAGGGAATTTCGGGACTTTGTAGACGACACCCATGCCGCCTTCGCCCAATTTCTCCAATATCTTGTAGTGGCTGATCGTTGAGCCAATCATGTGCGCCCTAGGTTACCGAGTGGATTCCAGAAAGTGGAACAAAAAGCGCGAAACGTCGGGATCCTCATCGCCCGGATCCGTCCCCTGCGATAAGTTTCTTGAATCGCGGATGATCTCTCAAGGGATCCCACACGGGATCAATGCGGAGAAGAGCATGCGAAAGAATCCCCGGTTGGGCGAGCGTTTTCTCTAAACGGTCAATTGCAAGCTCCTGTTCCCCAACAAGAGCATAGACGATCGCAAGGTCGATCACTCTGGCACTCCCCCGCAGAGCTTCCTTTGAAACAGGTAACAAATCGGCTGCCTCTTTTGCTTTTCTGATCGCATCCTCTTTGCGGCCCAACCCGGCAAGAGAAATTGCAAGAGAGCTGAGAAGGCGAGAGTCTTCGGGATCCTTCTGAATTTTTTCCTCGAGGAGGACGCGGGCCGAATCGCAATACGAGCGGGAAAGGCTCTCCTTTCCGGTGAGACGATACACTTGGGCCCTGATAAGCGAGACCGGGATGAAATAATACTGATCATCCCACATGATCGTGCCAACCGATTTCAGGTTTCTTTCCATCTCCCGATAATTCCGACTCAAAAATTCGATCCGGCATCTGGCCTGATCGATCAGATTCTGCTGGTCAGAAACTTTCCGCTCAACGACCGTGGCAAGGACAGACCGTGCGCCCTGAAGGTCGCCCTTCCAATCGATAAGGTTGAAAGCTTTTGCGAGATAGCTGACAAGCTCATCGGGAGCAATGTCGGTCGCACGATCAAAATGCCTGTCGGCCTCTGCGAAATTACCAAGGAAAGCGAACGTCCAGGCAAGTTCACGCTCATTCTTAGAGGAACGGGGATCGATTTCAACGGCTTTCTCAAAAAACGGGAGACATTCTTGCGCTTTTCCCTGGCGGCGAAGAACCGCGCCAATCCCGATGAGAGCATCCGCGTCGTTTGGTTGAAGTGTGATCGCCTTCCGAAAGCTTTCAAGAGCCCGATCATAGTCAAGCATGCCGTGGTAGTGGTACCATGCCATGGCTCGGTGAGCAAGAGCAAGATTCGGATCGAGGCTAAGGGCCTTTTCTGCCGCCGTTTTTGAATCCGCAATTCGTTTTTCCGAGCGATCGTGATGGAACCAGAACATATCAGACTGAACCTCAGACAGCTGCGCATAGGCAGCCGCGAAGTTCGGATCAAGTTCAAGAGCACGCCTGTACATTTCCTCCGCAAATGACAGGGAAACTTTATCCTCTGCGGCCCGTTCCGCGTAGTCATTCCCTTTCAGGTAGAAATCGTACGCTTTGGAATTCTCTGTCAGCGCGGCTTCAAGGCTTTTTCGTTCGGGGGTCAGTAAGGTAACACCTAATGCTGTGGCAACCTGCGATGCGATTTGAGACTGGAGTTTGAAGCTTCCCGAATACGCAGCTTCAAATGGCTGCGACCAGACTTGCGTGGCATCACTGACCTTGATGAGTTCTGGATTGACGCGTACGCGATCTTCCGTACCGGTGGTTGTTTCCCAGCGGACAGTCCCCATGAGAGCGTAGTCAACCCCCAGTTCTCCCGCAATTTCCTTCAATGGTTTGTTCACGTTTTTGTATTGCACCGCGCTTGAGCGAGCGATGACGCCAAGGCCGGAGAGTCCGGAAAGCCGGCTTGTGATTTCTTCGGTGATCCCGTCAACGAAATAGTCCTTTTCCGTTGATCCTTGGTTCTGAAATGGCAGAACCACGAGCATCTTCCGGTCAGTCGTTCCGGGGTGTGATGATGAAAAAGGATTCGTGATGAAAAGAATGATTGCCGCAATCGCGATGGCAACTATCCCAAGAGCATAGCCTCCTGCCCGGGACCTGAAAATGGAAGGAGGAGGGGGACCTTTTTGATTTTGGATGTTCTCCTGCAGATCCTGCGATCTCCGCACGACACGGGATGTGTCCTTCTTCAATCGCCTGAGATCAACCGCCATTTCCTTTGCCGACTGGTAACGGTCTTCGGGATCCTTGTCCAGGGCTTTAGCAAGAATGTGTGTGAGATCGGGTAAGCTTTCTCCAATCGCCACGGGGAGAGGGGGGGGTTCTTCATTGACGATTGAGTACATCATCGCTGCCTCATGCTCCCCCCGGAACGGAAGCTGACCGGCGAGCATCTCATAAAGGACGACCCCGAAAGAAAAGAGGTCAGAACGGGAATCGACTTCCCCACCCTGGATTTGCTCGGGGGCCATGTAAGCGAGAGTTCCGATCGTGCTCGATGCCCTTGTAAGCTTCACCGAGCCCTTTAACTTCGCAAGTCCGAAATCCATGACTTTGATCTGATTCCGCGTGTTCACCATGATGTTTTCGGCCTTAACGTCACGGTGGACGATCCCCAGGATGTGCGCCTCGTGCAGGGCCTCCGCTATTTGAACCGCATACGCAATGGCATCGTTCTGCTTCAGTGGTCCGGTAGACATCTTCTGGCGAATGGTCACTCCGTCGACAAACTCCATGTCGATAAAGCGTTGACCTTCATGAGTGTCGATAGAGTGAATGCCGCACACATTTGTGTGGTTCAGGGCTGCGGCGGCCTGCGCCTCCTGCAGGAAGCGGGATTGCTCCTCTTCGCTTGCTGTGGTGTGTCGCGGAATGAATTTCAGAGCGACAATGCGTCTGAGCTCAGTGTCTTCGGCCTTATAGACCTCGCCCATGCCGCCTTCGCCGAGTTTCCCTGTGATTTTGTAATGGCCTATTGTAGAGCCGATCATAGATACCTCACCGAGCAGCTCCCGCCTTCGGCGGGATCCTCAAATAATGAGAGATTGTCTCCCCGATCATATTGCTACCCAATCTCAGCAACAAGTGCCTTAAATTCCGCATCCTCATGAAGAGAGACGAGATCAGGGTCGCTCTTCACCCACTCACTCACGTTTCTATAGCCACTCTCAACTGCATTTCTGAGACACGTGAGCGCTTCTTTCTTGTCACCTAACACGGCGTACGTGCAGGCACAATTATACTGAGCCAGACCATCGGTGCGGTCAATGTCAAGGACCCTCTTAAGCGCCGAATAGGCTTTCTCGCGTTCTCCAAAATTCGCGTAAGGACTTGCCATTCGGCTTAACGTGATCGCATCATTAGGATTGACTTCTAATTTCCGTTCACCGACTTCGAGAAGTTTCTTTTGAGCTTGATCGGAAGCCTTCTGGTCACCCTTTCTCAAATGGGTCATGTAAAAATGCATCCACGGCTCCTCGCTATACGGTTTAATTCTGGCGCATTGTTCATAGTAGCGCAACGCCGCATCATACTCTCCGGTGATGTCGGATGCAATTCCCAACCAGCGGTACGCGTCATAGAAATCAGGATTCTGTTGAATCACCTTCTCCCATGCCCGTTTCGCCTCACCAAATCGTTTTTGATGAAAATAGACGGTTCCATTGCCAAACTGCGCCTCTATTGAGTTCGTGTCAAGACTCAGAGCTTTTTGACTGACTTCTATGGTTTTCCCTAACCACTTTTTGTCGCCGTCATACCAGCTGTACATGTACGAATACGCTTCCGCAAGTGCGGCGTACGCTGCGGCATAATTCGGGTCCAGGGATAACGCATTCTCAAACATTTGAATCGCCGCTTCGTTGTTCTTTTTCCCGCGACGGTAGAGAAACTCCCTCCCGCGCATGTAAAAATCGTACGCCCGGAGATCGTCAGTCGGCTTTTTGGCCAGCGACTGTTTTTCCGATTCAGTAAGAGATACCTTGAGAGCCTCCGCAATCTTTTGAGACACTTCCGTCTGGACGTCGAAGATATCTTCGATCAGCCTGTCGAACCTTTCTGCCCAGAGATGGAAGCCGCTACGGACATCAATGAGCTGTGCCGTGATCCGCATCTTGTTCCCTGCTTTCCGCACACTTCCTTCCAGCATGTAATTCACCCGGAGCGCTTCGCCAACCTGCCGCGTATTGACATCTTTGTTTCTGAACGGAAGAACGTCGGTCCGGGAGACCACTTTGAGGTCACGGATTCTTGAGAGGTCGGTGATAATGTCTTCTGTCATTCCCGCACAGAAGTAGTCGCTTTCCTTCTCGGAGCTCATGTTTTCAAAATAGAGGACCGCGATCGATTTCTCCCGTTTGATCGACGAGGCCGCTGGCGCCGGCTTTTTCAACTGTTGAATGATTTCCGCGGCGGATGAAATTCGCTTCGCCAGATCTTTCTGGAGCAATTGGGAGATGAGAACCTGAAGATGTTCAGGCGCGTCCGGTCGCACTGTCTGCACCCCCTTGGGATCCAGATTCAGGATTTCATACATGATTGCCGCCTCGTGCTCTGCCCGAAACGGAGGTTCTCCTGTGAGCATCTCGTACAGGATCACGCCGAATGCCCAGAGGTCGGTCCGGTGGTCAACTTCAAGGCCCTGGATCTGTTCCGGCGACATGTAGGCAATCGTACCGACTGCAGCACCTGCTTTGGTCAAGCCCAGTCCGCCTTTCAGCTTCGCCAGACCGAAGTCCATGACTTTGATCTGGTTCTTGTCATTGACCATGATGTTATCGGGCTTGAGATCCCGGTGCACAATCCCTTTGGAATGGGCCTCCTGGAGAGCCGCGGCCATTTGCATGGCATAGTCGACTGCGGATTTCGCCAGCCTGCCCTCAAGGTTCTGAGGAGGCTGGCGGGGATCTAGGATTGCGGAGCTCATGAGCCGGCGGAGGGTTTGGCCATGGAGATATTCCATAATGATGAACATCTGATCATCGTGTTCCTCGATGCCGTACACCGTGCAGATATTCGGATGATTCAGCGCCGCGGCCGCCTTGGCTTCCTGAAGAAAGCGTGCTTGTTCGGTTTCGTGTACCGTGACGTGATGCGGCAGGAATTTCAGCGCGACGAAGCGGTCGAGCTTGAGGTCCTGGGCCTTATACACGACGCCCATACCACCTTCTCCCAACTTTTCAAGAATCTTATAGTGTGAAATCGTCTGGCCGATCATCCGACGCCTCCGCCTGCGCTTCGCTCCGGCGGATCCTCAAAACGGCATCCACTCACAGAGAATGTTCGTGGGCCGTTTTGGGACATCCCGACTTCGCCCAATTTTTCGAGTATTCTATAGTGAGAAACTGTGGTTCCTATCATGGGAAATCTACAGTGAGAATAATTGGGCTTCGGGGGACAGGGCCGCCTTCGCCCAATTTCTCCAAGATTTTACAGTGAGAAATTGTGTGGCCAACCATTGCATGCCGCTCCCGCTTTCGCTTCAGCGGGATCCTCAAAGTCGCGACGACTCGCTTAGAAGAGCGCTGGTCGGCGACTTTGGGAGCTCACCGAGTTTTTCGAGAATTTTGTAGTAGGAATTTGAGCGATCATGTACGATCCGCTCATTTCCCTGCAATCAATTCCTTGTAGGCTGGATCATCGCGCAGCGGTTCAAGGTCGGAGTCGCGCTTGATCCAATCATAGTACTCAAAGCCGGAGCGTAGGGCTCGTTTGAGCGTCTCAAGCGCTGCCGCTTTCTCGCCAAGCTGAGCGTAAAAACAGGCTGCGTTGTACATCATGAGCGGATCGTCGGGACTTATCTCAATCGCCCGAGCTGCTTCGTGCTTTGCTTCCTCGGTCCGCCTTGCACGTACCAATGTAATCGCATAATAGATGTGTGCCCGAGCGTCGTCCGGATGTTGCGAGAGGTAGCGCGGGTAAAATTCCAGAGATGCCTGGAGTATTTCGGCGTACTTTTCCATTTCTCCCAAGCGTTTATAGATGATAACGAGATCGCCGTAGACAGTGTGGAAATCTGGATTGAGAAAAAGCGCTTTCTTCAGATAGTCGACAGCCTCTTGGTCATGGTCCGTGATGTGTGAGATCCGGCCAAGTATCCAGTAGCCGTTGAAGTTGTTCTCGTCTAGCTCGATCGCTTTGCGCGTGGCAGTCAACGCCTCGTCAATCATCTTCTTGTTAAAGTATGCGAGCCCGAGCGATGCATAAGCGTTGGAGAGGGTGGCATCGTACATGAGCCCCTTCAAGCTGGCATCGATGGCTTTGTCGAGCCACACGGGATTGCGGTCGAACCGCTCGTAGAGGAGGGCGTACGTCTGTCCGAGCCCGGCGTATGCTGGCGCGTACCGTGCGTCAAGCTCGATGGCTTTCTGAAAAAGTTGGATCGCGAACTGTATGCTGGCTTTCGTCGAGTGGTCAAGGAAATTACGGGCACGAAGGTAACAGTCGAAGGCTTCGGAGTTCAGTGTTGCGCGCTTCTCGAGCACAACCTTCTCAGTCGGTGTCAGTTTTATCATCAACGCATCCACAATTTGTTTCGCTACCTGTTCTTGGATATCAAAGACATCGGCCAGTTTGCCTTTGTACGTTTCGGCCCAAAGTTGCGTATCGGTCTCGACTTCAACAAGTTGCGCGGTGATCCGGAGGTTGTCCTGAAACCGCCGCACACTCCCCTCGACAACGTACCGTATCACGAGCTCTCTGCCTATCGTCTTTATATCCTTCTTCGTGTTCTTGTACTGCATCGAAGTGGTTCGTGAGACAACACGAACATCCTTCAACTGTGAGAGATTCGCGATAAGCTCCTCGGTCAAACCATCGCTGAAGTACTCGCTTTCTTTCTCCGGACTGATATTCTCGAAGGGAAGAACGGCGATCGATTTTGTCTTTGGCGAGTGATCTACCTTCTCCATTTCCGTTCGAATCTCTTGAAGTTCTTTCAGCACGTCGTCCGCACTTTGGTACCGTTGCACTCGGTCTTTCTGAAGCATCTTCATGTCCGCGGTATCGAGACGGTGCGGGATCCTTCGATCGAGAGCACTCGGCACCGGCGGCTGTTCGTTCACGATGAGGTACGCGAGGGCCGCTTCATGTTCCGCTTTGAATGGTAATTCGCCAGTCAGCAATTCATAGAGTACAACGCCGAATGAAAAGATGTCCGAGCGGTGATCCACATCGTCACCGCGAGCTTGTTCTGGCGACATGTACGCCGCCGTCCCGACTGTGCTTCCTGTTTTTGTCACTTTCGTAGCGCCTTTTAACTTC
Organism: Ignavibacteriales bacterium; assembly: GCA_016186715.1. Taxonomy (GTDB): domain Bacteria; phylum Bacteroidota; class Ignavibacteria; order UBA10030; family UBA10030. The sequence goes on from JACPLA010000117.1 coordinate 9,521, forward strand.
GCGAGTCCAAAATCAGTGATCTTGACTTTCCCTTCTGCCGTAATCATCACGTTATCAGTCTTCAGATCTCGGTGTACTATCCCTCGTGCGTGCGCATGTGCGAGGCCGTCTGCTAATTGTGTTGCAAAGTCGAGCGCTTCGCGGACACTCAGTTGCTGCTGCTTCAGCAGCTGCTTGAGTGTTCCGCCCTCAATGTATTCGAGAACGATGAAGTTATTCCCCTCGATTTCCTCAACATCGTGGATGGTCGCGATGTGGGGATGATTGAGAGAAGAGATCGCATGGGCTTCATGGAGAAATCGAGCCTTCTCTTGATCGCCGCTGGCAACAGCAGGGGGAAGAAACTTGAGTGCGACAGGCCGGTTGAGCTTGGTGTCCTGGGCTTTGTAGACAACGCCCATTCCCCCTTCACCTAACTTTTCAAGAATTTTGTAATGGCTGATTGTTGAGCCTATCATACAACGCCTCCGCCTGCGCTTCGCTTCCGCCTTCGCTGGCGCTCCGGCGGACAGGTCGGCGGATCCTCAAAACGGCGTCCACTCACAGAGAACGTTCGTGGGCCGTTTTGGGACATCCCGCCTTCTCCAATCTTCTCTACGATTTCATACTGCAGAATCGATTGACCGACCATTGTTCCTCCGGTTAAAGAATCTCATCGAGCTGCACTGCAAATCGGGACTTGTAGGCCTCATGGCGGGATTTGACTTCAATCAGTAGGTGCTGATACCGCTTGTCACTGCGGATATCTTCCAAGAGTGGATCACGGCTGATGTACGGATAATTGAAGAAGCCACCGTCAACAGATCTCTCCAGACTCTTCACGGCGTTTTCCGTATCACCGAGCAACGAGTAGAAATGCACGAAACGATAGTTCATTTCACTGTCGACGATAATGCGGTCTTCGAGCTTTTTGACGTTTTCACGCGCGGCAGCAAAATTCTTCTGAGTAAGTTGCTTATATGCCTGCCCAAAAAGTGTCCAGGTATTGCCTGGATCAAGGACAACGCTCGAATTGAAGGCCTCAAAGGCCTTTTCATAGTTCTTGAGATAGTAATGCGAAAATCCCAGGTAGAAGAGATTCATCGGTCCGAAGGGGACACCCTCTGCTTCAACGATTTCTCTGACTTTTTCTGTTTCCTTTGCCGCCTGTGAATAGAATCCTTGTTGGATAAACGACTTTGCCATCTGCATCGGAGACCCGACGATACCTCTCTGTCCCGAGTCAAGGCTCATCTCACGTTGATATGCACGCACCGATTCGTCCAGTAGTCCAGAATACCGGCAGATATACCCGAGGCTGGAATAGTATTCCGCGGTATTGGGATTGACGGACAAGGACCGGAGCATCAACTCCGTCGCTTCCTCTACTTTTCCTGTCTCCGGGTACCGATGCGCAAGGGATGAATTCGCCGGCGGAAACTCGTTGTTGATCTTTAAAGCTCTGTGTAATGCCTCCTCGGCCCGTTCGTAATATTGCTGTCGATTCCCTGCTTCCTGTGCATAGATGCCGTAGATATTCCCGAGGACGGTCCACGTCGGGGCATAGTTCGGATCCAACTCCAATGATTTTTCAAGGAGCTCGATCATCAGGAGTTTGTCAGCGTTCGTAATCCGCGGGGTTCCTGTCGCCTTGAGGAAGTACTCATACGCCAGAGGATCGGAAGGGATGTCTCTTCGCAGGCGATTGCTCTCATCGGCACTCAGATGAAGACTGAGGCCATCTACCACACGCTTGGAAATGGAATCCTGTACGGTGAAGATGTCGGCGTACTTCACATCGAGGGCCTCGCTCCACAGAACTTCGTTGTTTCCGATATTGACAAGCTGAGCATTGAGGCGGAACCGGTCACCGTGCTTGAGAAAGCTCCCTGTCAGGATGATTTCAACATCGAGAGCGCGCGCAATGTCTGCCAAGCTCGCATCGATACGCTCGTATTGACGGACGGCATCGGACGGACGAACGGCAAGAGCCTTGACATAGTTGAGCTTTGTGATGATCTGATCTGCGAGGGAAAACCCGAGGAAGTCTGTTTCAGGATCCGTTCGTACCGGCTTGAAGGGAAGGACGGCGAGCTTGCGCACAGAAGATGGTTGCGCTTCCTGCTTGTCGGAGGAAAAGGGCCCAAAGAAGAACAGACCGGCGAGGATTGTGGCGACAAGGAACACGCCGACGGCGTAGGCAGTGTATTTTGCCTTTCCCGTGTGAACGAACACCCGAGTTGCAGCCTTTTCCGGGGCCAACGGTTTTTCGAGGGCTTTGCCTTTGGAATCACGGCGGACGTGCTTCAGGTCCACGGCAATTTCTTTTGCACTCTGATACCGCTCTTCACGGTTCTTTTCCAGGCATTTCAAGACTATGCGCTCAAGATCGGGATGAATTTCGTTTCGAAGAGAAGAAGGGCTGGGGGGATCGACATTGAGAATCTCATACATCACTGCGGTCTCATGCCCGCCGGCAAAGGGAAGGCGTCCTGTGAGAAGTTCAAAGAGCAGGACACCGAGCGAGAAGATATCCGTCCGCTGGTCCGTTTCGAGCCCCTGTGTCTGTTCGGGTGACATATACGAAATGGTGCCGACCGTACTCCCCTCTTTTGTAAACTTCGAGACACCATGCATCTTGGCCAGTCCGAAATCCATGATCTGAACTCGCCCGTCTTTGCGCACCATGACGTTCTCGGCCTTGATATCGCGATGGACAATCCCCGTTTCATGGGCTGCAGCCAGGCCTTCGGCCATCTGCACGCCGATATCGAGGGCTTCTTTGATTGGGAGCGGCTGCGACAGTTCGCGGATCGTCTTCCCCTCGACGTATTCCATGACGATAAAAGTCTGCCCGTCTGCCTGATCGATCTCATAAATCGTCGCAACGTTCGGATGATTCAGTGCAGACGCCGCCTCCGCCTCAAGTTGAAAGCGTTCACGCTCTTCGGTGTTTTCCGCCATCAATTGGGGTAGAAACTTGATCGCGACCGTGCGCTTCAGCTTGAGGTCCTGGGCCTTGTAGACTATGCCCATTCCCCCCTCGCCGAGCTTTTCAAGGATCTTGTAGTGAGAGATGGTTGATCCAATCATGGCCGTTGAATCCTTTGGAAAACAGAAAAAAGAAAACGGCGAGAAGAAATGAAGCCGCAAAAGACAAAAAGAAAGTCCGTTTCATTTTTCCTTTTGCTGTTTGATTTCAGTTTGCTTTTTGCCTTTTTCTTTTTTTAACGCGAACTCTATTTCCAAGTTCTGAAAGAAATGTCGAATGTCGAACGTTCAATTTTGAACGTGCAAGTTTGTTATTTGGCCACGCCAATCACCCCACACGTTAGCCTTCCGCCGGCGTCACCGGTCGGCTGCGATTTCAGGTCGTCTTCTTTTTCGTGAACGATGACCGCATGACCAATGATGCAATTCTTTCCTGAGAGCGAAACCACGCTGTCGACATAATCGAGTTGAGCGTTCCCGTCCTGATCGGCTTCAATGTTTCCAAGATCTCCGACATGCCGTTTCGTGTCCGATGATCCGCTGTGCGGCATTCCGTGAGGATTGAAGTGTCCGCCGGCGGAAGTTCCGTCGTCCGCGCTGCAATCGCCGTATTCATGGATGTGAAAACCATGCTTCCCGGGGGATAATCCTGAAACATTTGCGACAACGCGTACGCCGTTCGGCGTGGCTTCAAATGTCACAAGACCGGAGACGGCGGAACCTTTTGTCGGATGGAGAACGGCCACTGCTTTGGTGACAGCTGTCATCTCCTTCATGTCGTGCATTTGTGCGGAGGAAAAACCGGCTGCGAAGAAGAGCAGCAAAGGAATCCCTTGAAATCGAACCATGACGCTCCTTTCTGTTTAATTCCGACGTACTGCCTGAAGAACAATCACCCGTTGAACGGGACTGGTGATCAGGCGGTTTCCGAATTCGAGGCATAATCCGCACGCTGTGGCGAGGTCACGCATGATCGCCCTCCCGCCCCAGGTGCACCCAGTGATCGTGGTCTTCATGGGCGAGAATCCATTCTTGTCAAACCATCCGCCGGAGACTTCAATACCCCCATCCTCCAGAATCCTGACGTGGTAAAGAGA
>JACPLA010000018.1 GCA_016186715.1 Ignavibacteriales bacterium
TCAGGCTCAACGGTCTATGCAGGAGGACTTTTCACCAGCATCGGAGGACAAACGAGAAATCGCATAGCAGCGCTTGATGCGTCAACGGGGCTCGCCACAAGCTGGAATCCGAATGCGAACAGCAATGTTTATGCACTTGCCGTCTCCGGCTCAACGGTGTATGCAGGAGGAGCTTTCACCAGCGTCGGAGGACAAACGAGAAATTATATAGCAGCGCTTGATGCGTCAACCGGGGGTGCCACGAGCTGGGATCCGAATGCGAACGGCGGTGTTGTTGAACTAGCGTTTGACCTTGCAAACGCGAGAGTGTATGCGGGGGGTGCTTTTACCGGCGTTCTCAATAACGCATACGGCTACTTTGTTGGTCTTACAGATCCATACACTGAATTTCCACCTGCCGCACCACAAGCTCTGGCGGTTACAGATTCTTCAAGCGGAGGAATCACTATTAAATGGCGGAAGAACACAGAAGCGGACTTCCTGCGTTACAGAATTTACCGCAACACGTCGCCGAATCCAACGACAAAAGTTGATTCAACCTCGGGCGGTATAACCGATACGACGAAGACATTCCTTGATGTCACTAATGGGACAAGATACTACTTGCGGGTTACCGCAGTGGACAGCTCGGGAAATGAGAGCGGCTATTCAAATGAAGTCAACGCTGCACCGGGAGACCGCGTAGCACCGGCTGCTCCGCAGAATCTTGTCGTGACTGATTCAACCTCTGGAACAATAACCATCAAATGGCGAAAAAATACCGAACCGGATTTTCTGCGTTACCGAATCTACCGCGCAACTTCCCCTGCACCGACGAGCAAGGTTGATTCAACGACAAGCGGTGTCACAGACACAACCAGGACCTTTACGGGCCTCATCAACGGCACACGATATTACTTTCGAGTGACAGCAGTTGACAGTGCGGGGAATGAAAGTTTCTTTTCCGATGAAGTGAATGCTGCCCCAGCCGACCGAATCGCACCGGCAGCACCACAGGATCTTGTCGTGACTGACTCAACCTCTGGAACAATAACCATCAAATGGCGAAAAAA
>JACPLA010000114.1 GCA_016186715.1 Ignavibacteriales bacterium
CACCGGTATGACAGCTTTAACGGCGTTCTTGATGATTTCATAGACCTTTCCCCGTTCGGACCTCACGAGCAATACATCACCACCCGAAAAGAGGACTTCAACCTTCTGTGATCGCATAACTGGCCCTCCCGTATTGTCTGCGCTAGGAGGAATGATTTCTTCAAACGTGTCACTTGAAAGCTCGCTCTTCACAATGTCCAGAAAAACAGATCGTGGGCGAGCGCCGCCGAACTCTTGTGGAATAATCGGATAGATTTCTAGGACGTAGATAAATGCTAGTGCAGCCAAGCCGACCATAAACAAAGGCGCGTATATCCAGCTAAGGGCTCGAATAAAGGCGACGGGGATCGAACTCAGGGCGTTAACCAACTCGCGAAGGCCGCCATCGTATGAATTACGATGAGCTGCAACGCTTCCCTTTGGAGGCAAGAATAGTGCGCTTACGATTACTAAAAATCCAAGGAAAATCACAAACGAGTTTGAATGTCGAAGTCCGGGAAAAACAGCCTCAAACCACTCAGAATCATGAGCCATTATAAGGAAAATCGCAATTGCTCCAAGTCCGACCATAACCCAGCAGAGAAACAGTTTTGCTCCGGTTGGAGATTCACCGATCCAGATACGAATAGCTTGCTTGAGTTTCCTGAATACTACAAATATACCCCACAGTCCGAATAAGACAAGTACAGTTGGAATTCCGGCCACGAAATACTGAAAATCAAGAGCGGGGAGCAAACCCATTTCATTTCGGTATGCATGAATACCCCATACTATGTATCCAAAGAAATAAAAGACCCCCGCCGTAACCAAGAATCCATCCCTGAATTCCCCCACAGCCTTCAGCAAATCACCAGCCTTCATCAACAGGACATGCCGTCAATGTTGTTGAACAACGCCGGTCCGGATCTAATTAACCCAAGACCAAGTAATTCATCCAATGCCGTCGAGATAGCAGGGGGAGTTCTTCTGATAGAACAACGGCTCCTCCGGCCGTTAGCTCCGAGCATTTGCGAAAGGCCGTTGCGGTAATGGATCCGATCCTGACTGGAATCTTGAGCCGGATCAACATGAGCAATCATGTGCCGTCAAGTCAGAACTGATTTCAAACAAAGGAACACAAAATGACATACAAACAGCAGATACACCGCAAGATGCAAAGACTCCTTACGCACTTCCGGAAGCTGATTTTAAATCAGCGGAGGATTAATGCCCTAACAGAGGGACAGCTTAATCTCATGCATGAGATGACGATCCTGGCAGTAGAAATCAGGGAACTCTCGGACAAGATGAACGGAGGAAACGGAGATGTGAACAGAATATTGAGATCGCCAGACAAGACCTTCTATGACATCACAACACTGTTAGCGTCGGAAGGGAAAAGTGTTAGCACGAATTAATTCTGGCACTTCAAAAGTGCCGAATTTCGTGGACAGGGCCAGAATCGAACTGGCGACACACGGCTTTTCAGGCCGTTGCTCTACCGACTGAGCTACCTGTCCAAAAGTTTTTGAAGTTAGCGAGCGAGTGGAACGAGCGATGCTCACTCCATGAAACTTTTAGGATCCCCGCCGCTTTGTGGCGGGATCCCAAATCAACTTCTCCTGACAAATGAGCGGAACCAGTGAAACTGACTTCATGAGATTTTGAGGATCCGCTTCTGGCGGACCCGAATTCCCCTGACATCAGGTTAGAGCTATGGGGTCGGAACGGCGTTCCGACCTGCACCTAGCTGAACCCATGCCGTCGGACTAACAGTCCGACCTACAACTCAAAAAAAACGGTGCGGACAATTCCCGCACCAGGGGGCAATCTACAAAACGATCGGCGAAAAGTCAACCGGGTATTGGAATGACAAAGAGTCAAAGGTCAAATGCCAAAAGAATTCCAAATCTCCAATGACAAAGAATCAAAACGAGTTACTTTCGAACTTTGACATTGGACATTCTTTTGAACTTTGAACTTGGAACTTTGATTCCCTCTACCCCATATCCCGAACATTCTTCTGCCCCACATATGCCACCGTCTCCTCTCCTCCATCCACCGACACGATGTTCCCGCCGATAAAATCGCCATATTCGTGCGTCAACAAAACAATGGCTTTTGCAATGTCTTGAGGCGTCGTTAACCGATTATGCGGATTCTTCGCCTTCGCAACATCAAGCATGGAATTGGCGTGTGCAATCTTTTGTTGCGCGGGAGTAAACGTGACTCCTGCCATGATCGCCATGGCTGAGATCCCATCCATCGCCAATTCCATGTTCAGCTGGCGCAAATGCGATTCAAGCGCCGCCTTCGCTGCCGATACTGCCCCGTAACTTGGGAGCTGGGAACGCCCCCCTGAACTCGTCATCCCGTAAATCCTCGACCCCCTTTTCAGCATCCCCCGCACATACGCCCCCTGAACCCAATACACAACAGAATTGGCCATCACATCCATGGTCATCTCCACCTGTGCCTTGGTCATCATATCGGCCGGTTTTTGCGCGATATATGACTTCAGGGTTCCAAAAGCGAGCGAATGGAGCAAAACCCTCACAAACGAACCCGGGCTCCCTTCCAGTTCCTTCCCTAAGGAGTCCAGAACCTCATTTCTCTTTTGCTCATCGGCCGCGTTCACATTGAAAAATAACGCTTTACCCCCGGCGCCCTCGATCTCCTTCTTAATCTTTTCCGCATTCGGCATGGTCGCGGCTCTGTCGAAGTGCACGCCGCAAATGTTCATCCCGTGCTTTGCGAGTTCGACGGCAGTTGCACCTCCAAATCCGCTGGAAGCCCCCAAAATCAGCGCCCAGTCTGTCTTCTTGAAACGGAAATCGGCGTTCACGGCGTTTCCCTCACGTTTGGTTGCGGATCAAAAAGATACGGAAACTTGGACGAAAATCAAAACGAACGCGAGATCTTCGATTCAAACGAATAATAGATTGCTTCGCAGAATGGCTCGACCATTCGCTTCGGATCAGGGCAAGCAAGCTCGCCATTCAAACGCCCGCAATACAAGAAGGCTGCTTGGCTTCGCGCGAAGGATCATCAGGGCTAAAGCCCGATCTAATTGTTGGATTATCTTCCCCGACCTAAAGGTCGGGGCAATTGTAACCTCTGACCTTTGACTTCTGACTTCTGACGTCCGATTTCTGACTTCTGACCTCTGACTTCCGACCTCGAGCCCTGAGCGAGTTCCGCCGCTAAGGAATGGCTTTGGCCGGCGGAACGAGTCGAAGGGCTGACCTCTGACCTCCAACCTCTCCCCCCACCCTCACTCCACGGTAACACTCTTTGCCAAGTTCCTCGGTTGATCTACGTTCGTCCCGCGCGCGACAGCGATATAATATGATAGCAACTGAAGCGGAATGACGTTGAGAATCGGACCAAAGAACCCGTATGTCCGGGGAACGCGAAGCACAAACTCCGCCATCGCCTGAATTTCCATGTCATCATCATTTGCGACGGCGATAATCCTCCCCCTCCGTGCCTTCACTTCCTGCAGATTGCTGATCACCTTCTCGTAGATCGCATCCTTCGGTGCAACAAACACCACCGGCATGTGCTCGTCAATCAGAGCGATGGGCCCGTGCTTCATCTCTGCAGCCGGATAGCCTTCCGCATGAATGTACGAAATCTCCTTGAGCTTGAGAGCCCCTTCAAGCGCGACGGGGAAATTCGCTCCCCTGCCAAGATACAAGAAATGCCGTGCATCCTTGAACTCCCGGGCAATGTCAGCCACGACTTTTGCATCTTCAAGGATCTTCTTTACCTTCCCCGGAACCGCATCAAGCTCCTTTGCCAGAGCCACAATGTCCCGTTTCGCCATTCCCTTCGCCCGGGCCAACATGAGCGAGATCAAGGCCAGAACGGTAAGCTGCGATGTGAATGCTTTCGTGGATGCTACACCGATTTCCGGTCCCGCATGTACATACACCCCCCCGTCCGATTCCCGCGCAATGGTACTCCCCACCACATTGACGATTCCAAGAACGGTTGCCCCCTTCCCCTTCGCCTCCCGCAACGCCGCAAGCGTGTCGGCAGTTTCGCCGCTCTGACTGATCAGAAATACAACATCATCTTTTGAGACAAGCGGATTCCGGTAACGGAACTCTGACGCATATTCCACTTCCGCCGGGACTTTGGCGATCTGTTCTAACATGTACTCTCCGACTAAACCCGCATGCCAGGAGGTTCCGCATCCGACTAGGATGATCCGTTTCGCCGCGACAAGCTTTTCCATCACATCCTGAAGTCCACCCAGTTTCACTTCCCCGTCCGCCGCCAGAAGCCGTCCACGCATGGCATTCCGAATCGTCTCCGGCTGCTCGTGGATTTCCTTCAGCATGAAATGTTCGTAACCACTTTTTTCAATCTGCTCCAGGTCAAACGTGATATGCTCAACCGCTTTTTCCACCTCAACGTCTTCAAGGTTCTTGACGGTGACCGTTGCTCTTTCGACAACGGCAAGCTGTCCGTCCAGCAAATAGGTGACGTCTCGCGTATGTTCAACCAACGCCGAGGCATCTGACGCCACAATACTCTCTCCTTCACCGTAACCCACGACCAGAGGGCTCCCCTTGCGCGCTGCAACCAACTTCTCCGGGTCCCGGGCGCTCATGACCACTATGCCGTACGTGCCGTCCAGCTGGCGAAGGGTCAACCGCACCGCCTGCGCAAGATCCGTCGTTTTTTCGTAGAACTCCTCGATCAAATGCGCGATGACCTCGGTATCGGTCTCCGAGGAAAACAAGTGTCCCGATTTCTCCAATTTGATCTTCAGCGCCCGATAGTTCTCGATGACACCGTTATGAACAACGGCGATCGATCCGCTGCAGTCATGGTGGGGGTGGGCATTCCTGTCATTCGGCTCCCCATGGGTCGCCCATCGTGTATGCCCCATGCCAATCGTTGCGCTGCCGCCTGTTGATTTCCAAATATTCTCCAGGTCGGCAACCTTACCTGCTTTCTTTCGTGTTTCCAGCCGGCCATCTTCGAGAATCGTAATTCCCGCCGAATCATAACCCCGGTATTCCAGCCTTCTTAATCCCTCGAGAATGATGGGCAAGCAGGAACGTTTTCCAACATATCCGACAATCCCGCACATAGAGCTTATCCTTTCAGCCCAATAATGCCCAACATCCGTCCCGAGCGGTTGCCGTCTCTCCGAAACGAATGAAACAATTCGTGCGAACAAATCGTGCAAAAGGGGCTGACCTCGATATTCTCACGCTCCACACCTTTTCGAAGAAGCTGGCCCCTCGCCACCGCCTTGAGATCGAGAAATAATTTTCCATCTCTTCGCAGAAGCGCCCCATCGCCAAATTGCTCGGCAACCTCACCCCCGACCTCATAGCAGCACGGTCCCGCCGAAGGTCCGACAAACGCAATGAGATCGGAAGGTACGCACGAGAATTCAGTCTCCATCAGGTGTACACCGCGCCCGACGATATCTGCGGCAGACCCGCGCCACCCTGCGTGAATCCCCGCAACCGCTTTCTTCTTGACATCGAAGAGGAATACCGGCACACAATCCGCCACTGAAACCGACAGCCAGAGATCAGACCGGTCCGTGACCAGGCCGTCGACCGCATCGAACGTCCCGGGCGTGTCTGCAAGGAGAACACGGGCGGAGTGACATTGTTGGGGAACCGCAAGGCGTTCGGCGCTCACTCCCAGGGCCTGAAAGAATCGTCTTCTGTTTTCATCAACGTTGGAAGCTTCATCTCCGACGCGATAACTCATGTTCAACCCAAGGGGGGACGGACTGACACCGCCGCTGCGGGTACTTATCGCACACCGCAACTCAGGAAAGGAATTGAAAATCCCCGGACGGATCAACATGGAGTCGCTCATGTGTGCCTCATGAGCGGAAGCTCGATCTCGATCGTTGTTCCTCTCCCCTCCTCGCTCCGGAGTTTAATCTCCCCGTCCAGATCGACCACCGCTTTCTTCGCCAGGGCCAGCCCCAATCCCATCCCGTCCGACTTTGTGGAAAAATTCGGCTGAAAGACTTTTTTCTGGAGATGAGGAGGTATCCCCACTCCCGTATCCTGAATCCTGATCCTACATCGATTTTCAGCCACGCGAGTCTCAACGCTGACTCTCCCGCCACGTTCCATGGCCTGAACGGCGTTGCGGATAATATTGATGAAGACCCTTCGAACCTCGTCCCTGTCGGCAACCATCAGGGCGGGAGTATCGGAAAAATTGACTTGAAGTTCAATTCCCTCCACTTCATTGAATAATTGCAACGCCTCTTTCAGGAGTTGATGAAGATCCACACGTTCGAACTTTCGTTCCGGCATGCGGGCGAAGCTTGAAAATTCCGTGGCGATCCTGGCGAGAGAATCTATCTGCTCCATGAGCGTTCCGGTCACCCGTGCCATGATCGCTTCCAGATCAGACGTACGGTCTTTGAACGCCTGTCTCAAATGCTGGACCGAAAGTCTCATGGGAGTCAGGGGATTCTTGATTTCATGAGCGACCTGCTTGGCCATTTCTTTCCAAGCGAGCTCCCGTTCGATTTTTCGCAACTCGTCTCTGCTCCGCTCCAATTCAGCCGCCATTTCGTTGAATGTGAGGATCAAATCCTGAAGCTCTCCCGTGCTTTCAGCCCGGACACGGACGTCCAGTTTCCCCTCTCCTACCTGGCGCGCTGCCCGTGTAAGATCGCGCACGGGTTGTGAGAGCTGACTGGCAAGCACGACACCCGCGATCACGGTCATGAGAAGCAACATACCGTACACGCCCAGCGTAAACGCGTTCCGTTCGGCTACTTCGGCCTCCAATTCCGATTGCCGATACAGGGCCGGTACTGCCACAACGCCGAGCGTTCTGTCATTGAAAACGATCGGTTTGTATCCCACCGCATACGTCACATCTCCGATCGATTCCCTGGTCTGAACATATCCCTGACCCGCCACGACAAGACGCGCGAACACGCCGCCGGGAAGCCGTGAATCGAGGATCGCAGACTGATAGAGCTCGTACCGGCTGCTTGATTGCACAAGGGCCCTTTGGAAGACCGTGAAATCGACCCCGAACTCCGCCGCAGCTGCTTCACAAAAGTCATTGGTAATGCCATTGGAAAAATCCTCAACATCAAAAAGACTGTTCATGATTCGTTGATGAACCAGCTCAAGGTCCTGTCGGAGTCTCTTTGCGATGTTGAGTTCCTCGCGTTCCTCGGCAAATTTGCGGTTGTAGTATCCTAACAAAACAAGGGGGACAATGGCGACCACAAGGAATGCCACAATCAACTTTCCCCGGAATCCCGTGATTGCTGAATGATACTCCCGCCAGTGAACGACAAGAAAGACCAGGGCGACAAATGTCAGGACAAACAGATACAGAACCGCCACTTTGACGAGATTGAAGATATGCCACCGAAGACCAACCTCTTCGAGGCTGACCGCAATCACTCTGCCCGGTCTCGAGCTATCCCGCACATAGAGCGTTTCATATTCGGCCCCATCAATGATTTCTCCCTGCTGCAGCAGATCGCCAGGCTGAGCCGAAAAAGCGGGAGCGACAGCCTCCGGCAAGAAGGCGTGGCCCTGACGCTTCAAATCGTTTGAGGTAATCAGCCGTCCATCCTGATATTCAGAAAGAAAAACAGATTGATAACTCCGCCCGACCAATCCGACTCCAAACGGTCTGAGAGGCTCGGGTGCTTCTCCGCGAAACAGCGCTTGCTCACTGGCGCCCAGCAACAATGCCGCAATGCCAAGGAGCCGGTCTTCAACATCACGGATCGTCCCCCACATTCCGTAGTATTTAATCAATCCCTCTGCAACCCTGCGTTCGACCACGTTCAAGTCTTCTTCATTGACATCAAAGAGTCTCCTCAGAAGCTCCGTCTGTTCATAACCGGTCAGGCCGACGGTAAAACGGTCGATCTCGTACCCCGAGTTGTCGTACAGGACGAGCGCAGAATTGTACCCTTCTCTGCTGATCAGAGTTTTTGCCCAAATCGGAAAAGCGACTTTCATGCCGCGTTGAAGTTCGGCGCCGCCTGTTGTTTGTTCGCTCTCCTGAACAACGGTCCGAAAACTTTCCGTCACCACAAACGACAGCCAGGCATCGACAGGGCGAATCAGCTGGTGGGCATAGAGCCGTAAACGATCTTCTTCTTTTTCATGGATCTTGTCGTCAAGAAGAGAGACAGAGAGAATGAAGGAGAGGACGATCAGAGTGCCGACCCCGGAAAGACGTCCGAAGACGTTGGTAACCAGCGAGCCGGGCGAATCCGACCAGAGGAAAATTCCCATCGCGCTCGCGAAGAGGAGGAACGGACCGTACCACGGAAATTGGGGTACGCGGTTCACCTCCATAAAGACAACCGCGACCAAAGAATAGACGAGAACAAAGAGCAGCCAGAGAATCCCTGAGCGGACCTCCGGAAAAGATCGTTGGAGACGCGTCCAGACCACGCCGATGATGAGGGCAACAAGAATCAAGAGTGACACCGTCATCACAATAATCACTCCGTACATCACGGAAACTTCCGCCGAGGGAAGCACATCGGAGGGTTCGACGAATTGAAGCGTCGAATCATAGACAAAACTCCTGAGCGCCGCGCCATAGGATCGAAAAATCAGCATCAGCATCGCGCAGGCCGCGAGAAGGATTCCCAGCGCGACTGCCTGGCCTGTTTTTCGATTCCCAGGGAGTTTCTTTTGAGCGGCCGAGGTCAATTCTGAGGAGCCAAGTACCGAAAAAAGGAGCGCGAGCGCGCTCAGAAATGTCTCTCCCAGCGATGTTGCCAGGCCGGCTCCGAACGGTGATGCGTAGAGGGTCGGGTCGAACAAAAATCCGCCGATTTGCTCTGCGGGAAAGTCAAGCCCGATCCACACGTACCGAACTCCCCAAATGCAGCCGAGGAGGCCGAAGAGTCGGACAACGGGCTTCTTGTTTTTTCGAAGCCGCATGGCCGCAGGGAATGCAATTCCCAATGCTGAGAGAGCCAGGACCCCGTTGAGCCAGTTCCGGATCAGGAGATCGTACCGCTCCAGTTCCCGTTCCAATGTGGGCGATGGAAGTATCGCAGTCGCAACCGGCGTTTTGCCGCCGCCGATCAGCTGAACCCTCAGGTTCCGGTTGTCGTTCCGGACTGCTGTTTTTTCCCCATAGAGGAGTTGAATTTCGACGCCAAGTTTTTGCTCCAATGATTGATGAAAACTCGCTTCACGAACGAAGCGATTGGAAATCGGCAGATTGACCTCAAAAGGTTCGCTGAGAACGACCGTGATTCCCACGGACCTGGCGGGCAGGGACACTGCGAGGAACGTTCTGAGTCCCGCTGTTGTGAGAGCGACCACTGTGTCGGAGTCCCGATTCAAGAGCTTACTGTAATCGTCAGTCGCGTTTCGCCCCTGCCATGCAACCGGAGTTCCCTTCGCATCAAGGAGATCGATACTCACCGACTTCCCTGCTTCAATGGAGTTGAGTCTCTCGTATCCATAG
>JACPLA010000115.1 GCA_016186715.1 Ignavibacteriales bacterium
ACGAAATGAGGTAACACTAACTTTGTCTTAGATTTGACAAACGACCGTGAATTTACTATCTTTGTCTAGCGAATTGATATGAGATTCATTGTCACTATAGAACCCCTTTCCGGCACAACCGCTCCGGTGTTTTCCTCAGCCCCCTGCTCCTGTTGTTGCTGCGCTTGTTGTTGAGGCAGCAGCAACCCCGCTCCCATTTTGTTCACGCAAAACGACTTAGTCATTGATTGTTGTTCTCTTGTGGGAAGCGTTCCACCATGAACGGTTTTGTAAAAGAGGAAGAGAGAATTTCTGCCGATCGCAGAAACAGCATCCTCGGAAAGATCGGCGGAACGCCGTTGTTGAGGCTTAAGAACTCAGCGGCAGCCAAGACCCGCACCGGCGTTGAAATCTACGCCAAAGCAGAATGGTTCAATCCAAGCGGATCGGTGAAGGACCGACCAGCGCTGAACATGATCCAGGAAGCGGAGAAATCAGGGGCTCTGACGAAAGGGAAGACCATCATCGATGCCACAAGCGGGAACACCGGCATCGCGTACGCGATGATCGGTGCGGTGCTCGGCTATCGTGTTCGGGTGGTTCTGCCCGCCAACGCAGGTCCCGAGCGCAAGCAGATTCTTGCCGCTTACAGAGCAGATGTAATCCTCACGGACCCGCTTGAAGGCACGGACGGTGCCCAGCGGCGCGTAAAAGAGGTGGTTCGGGAAAACCCGGAGGCGTATTTTACCCCCGATCAGTACAATAATCCCGCAAATTGGCAAGCTCACTACTTCACCACCGCTCCGGAGATCTACTCCCAAACGAACGGGAGGATCAGCCATTTCGTTGCAGGACTGGGGACCACCGGAACGTTTGTGGGCATTTGCCAGCGGCTGAAACAATTCAACCCGTCGATTCAATGCATAAGTTTTCAGCCTGATTCCCCGTTGCATGGATTGGAGGGATTGAAACATTTGCCGACCGCCTCCGTCCCGGGAATCTACGACGATACGCTTGCCGATGAGAACCTCCATGTCTCAACCGACCGGGCATATCAACTGATGCGCCGTCTCGCAACGGAGGAGGGGTTACTGGTCGGTCCATCGTCCGCCGCCGCGCTGTGCGCCACACTCGATGTTGCTGAGCAGCTTACGGAAGGCGTCATCGTGACTGTTTTTCCCGACGACGGGACCAAGTATTTAAGCCATCGGTACTGGGAATGATGGGATGACGAATCAAAAACGAAATAACGAGATGATTCAACTGAGTCGGAGACTGCTCGAACGCATCAAGCGCCACGCCGTCAGTTCATATCCCGAGGAATGTTGCGGCGTTCTGCTGGGAAGAAAGCAAGGGAAGATCACAACGGTTTCCAATCTGCTCGAACTCAGAAACACGGTGGATGAAAGCAGAACGCAAAGGTTTCTCGTGACTCCTGACGAGTACCGGATGGCTGAACGGGAAGCGACGCGGGAGGGACTGGAAATTGTGGGGATTTACCATTCGCATCCCGACCATCCGGCGCGGCCGTCTCCGTTCGACCTGGAACATGCACTCCCGTGGTGGTCGTATGTGATCGTTTCTGCAAGTAAAGGTCAGACGCGGTCGATCTCTTCATGGACTATGAAGGATGATCGTTCCGCATTTGAGGAAGAAACGATTGAAATTGTCAGCGGACACTCTGAATTGTGAACAAACCAATGAGGGATTCATCATGGCGGTAAAGATCTTTATTCCGACACCCTTGCGGCCCTATGTGGACAAGCAAGACTTCGTTCAGGTTGAAGGGGAAACCGTCGGTGAACTCCTTGAGCGGCTCACGGAGAAGTATTCCGTATTGAGGAAGCATCTTTTTGCCGAGGACGGGAAATTGAGGAGTTACGTCAATGTGTATGTAAACGACCATGATATTCGTTACCTGCAAAATGAAAAAACGGGGATAACCGAAAACGATGCGATCAGTATTGTTCCTTCGATTGCCGGAGGAATCGACTGTGTCCCAAATGCCGGGCGCCGACGGTCGGGAACGGAGGAGAGCGATGCGACAGCTTGAAACTGCATCCGGGGAAGTACAATTGACGCGTGAAGAGATGCGACGGTACGGCCGGCATCTCATCATGCCGGAGGTGGGTCTTGAGGGGCAAAGGAAACTCAAAGCTTCGAAAGTCCTGCTCGTCGGGGCGGGAGGACTCGGGTCTCCTCTCGGACTCTATCTCGCGGCAGCGGGTGTCGGCACCATCGGCATCGTGGACTTCGATGTGGTCGATCCGACCAACCTGCAGCGGCAGATCATCCATTCGACCAACGAGGTCGGCAAATCGAAGCTTGAATCGGCAAAGCAGCGCATTCAGGGATTGAACCCTCTTGTTGAAGTCCGTACCTATGAGACTCATCTCAGTTCTGAAAATGCCCTGGAGATCCTTGCCGATTACGATGTCATTGTGGACGGGACGGATAACTTCCCCACACGGTATCTTGTCAACGACGCGTGCGTACTCCTTGGGAAGCCAAATGTTTACGGAAGTATATTTCGATTTGAGGGCCAGGCATCGGTGTTCTCCACATCAGAGGGACCGTGCTATCGATGTCTGTACCCAGAGCCTCCCCCGCCGGGGCTTGTCCCAAGTTGTGCCGAAGGCGGAGTTCTTGGGGTGCTTCCCGGTATTATCGGGACGATCCAGGCCAATGAGACCTTGAAACTGCTCCTTGGTATCGGCCGACCCCTCATTGGCCGCCTGCTGCTTGTTGACGCACTCGCCGTGCAGTTTCGTGAGCTTAAGCTGAGAAAAAATCCTGAGTGCCCCGTCTGCGGCGTGAACCCAACGATCAAGAAGCTGATCGACTATGAGGCATTTTGCGGAATCTCGGCGCAACAGACCGAGCAGTGGAAGCAGTACGAAATCACCGCGGAGGAACTCAAGCAGAAGCTGGACGACGGAGACGATGTGTTTGTCCTTGACGTGAGGGAGCCGCACGAATACGAAATCGTGAACATGGGAGGAACGTTGATCCCGCTTGGAGAGCTTCCCAATCGCGTTCGCGAACTGGATTCGGCGCGGACCATTGTGGCCCATTGCCATCACGGGGGAAGGAGTCAGCGGGCCGTGGAATTTCTGCGAGAACTTGGCTTTCGCAAAGTGAAGAATCTCGTCGGGGGAATTGATGGATGGGCGGAAAAAATCGATCCCTTGCTGCCCCGATATTAATCAAATGGCCGTTGATTCATCATTGCCAATTGACAATTGCCCGTTGTTCATTGATGGAAAGGAGAGCAACAATGCCGTTATTTGTCGTTCAACACCGTCACCCCGCCGACCGCTGTCCTGCTCAAGACAAGGAGATGGCTCCACAGCTTCTCAAGCATCTGTCGAAAACTCATGCTGAAACGTTTGGAGTGAAAATTCTGAGCGAGGCTGTGCTCGATGGCAAACACACGCTTTACCTCACAGTTGAGGCCGCGGATAGCAATGCCGTGACCAAATACATGGAGCCCTTTTCAAGAGCGGGAAGCGTTGAGGTGTACCCGGCTTCGTTTTGTGAGACGGTTGTGGACAGGGGATTTTGCTAGTGTAGTGCGCCCAACGGTTTCTTTACGGGCGGGTATTTTATCGCGCGCATAAAATTCCAAGTCATACATCGTCTTCCTTTTCTCTGTGTAACCCTGTGCTTGGGCACCGAAGTGCTGCCTCCTGCGCCGAAGCAGCTTCAGCTACGGAGGCTGGATCAGCGCGCAGGTGTCCGTGTCCCTCGGTGTAAGGCTTTGGTACGAGGAAAAGCGTTGCACAAGAGTCGCTCGCCGCTTGACAAGCCGTCCCGCATTTCGTATTCTTTCCTGTCCTCACCACAAACCTTCATTCACGTCATTCAATCAACGGCAGAATTGACACTGTGTCCATGAGAATAGCTTCGTTGATTGTTTTGCATCTCGCGCTTGCCGGGTCGCTTGCAGCCCAGGCGCTTCCGATTTATCTCGACGGGAGGTTTGCCGACTGGCCCGAAACCGTTCCCACGTATGTCGATTCCGATGGAGATGGAAATTCCTATGATTTCAAATCGTTCTCCGTCGCCAACGACGAGAAATTCCTGTTCATACGTTTTCTGATCACTCCTGAATTCAAACTTCTGGAAAACAACAACATTACGCTCTACATCGATGGCGACCACAATGCGTCGACCGGGTTTCCGATCAACGGGATTGGGGCCGAACTACAATGGAACTTCGGCTCGCGCACCGGCACCTTCCACGGGCAATCGACTGCATCCATCAACCACGCCAGCATCAGACTCCGCGTCCTGCCGAGTGTCACTGCGACGGAATATGAACTCGCCATCGGCAGGGATGTCCATCCCGACGGATCGAGCCTTCTCTTTTCCGCCGACAGTATTCGCGTTCTCTTTACGGATGAAACAACAAATGGCGATACGATGCCGAACCAGGGAGAGACGTTCACCTATGTCTTTGATAATTCTCCGGTTCCCGCACTTGAACCCGTCAGTCTCCACCGATCGAGCGAATCTCATCTCCGGGTGATGAGTTATAACGTCTACAACGACGGCCTCACGAGTTCCGAACGCACAGATGCTTATTCCCGTATCCTCAACGCGATTCAACCGGATGTGATTTGCTTCAACGAGATGTGGACCTCGAGTGCAACGCAGGTCCGGGATGTACTGAACGCCATGCTTCCCCTCGGTGCAGGAGCGAGATGGTACACCGTCAAGCTCGACCCCGGCAATATCACGGCTTCCCGGTATCCGATCAACCAGAGCTGGCTTGTTTATGGCAGCACGAACAGGATCACAGCCGCGCTCATCGAGGTCCCGCAGGAATTTGGCGGCGATGTTCTGGTTGTCAACGCGCATTTTCGCTGTTGCACGGCAGACATCGAGCGACAACAGGAGGCCGATGCGGTTGTTGCTTTTTTCCTTGAAGCGCAGTCCTCCGGAGGAAGAATTACGCTTCCACAAAACACGCCGTTCCTGCTCGTTGGCGATCTGAACCTTGTCGGTTTTTCCCAGCAGCTGAGAACTCTGCTCACCGGAGAGATTGTAAACACCGGAACGTTTGGACAGGGAGCGCCCCCGGATTGGGATCAGACGCCGCTGGAAGATGTCATCTCTCAACAGACCGACAAGCGAATGGCCTACACATGGAGGAACGATGCAAGCTCGTTCTCCCCGGGAAGGCTGGATTTCGTCATCCATTCCAACAGCGTCTTGAATCTTGAAAAATCATTCATCCTCCAGACGGAGGTTATGCCTTCAGAGCGGCTGCAGCTCTACGGTTTGCAGTCATCCGATACACACACAGCTTCCGATCATCTCCCCCACGTGGCGGATTTCTCGCTTCGGACTGTCGTCTCCGTTCCGCCTGTCCACCAGGAAAATCCCACGGGGTATTATCTCTCTCAGAACTACCCAAACCCGTTTAATCCGACAACAACGATTCAGTTCAACATTCCAGACAGAGAATTTGTATTCCTTACGGTCCATAATGCTCTGGGGGAGCGCGTTGCAGTTCTGGTGAATGAAATCAGATCGCCAGGCACACACACTGTTTCCATTGCTACAAGCGGACTTCCGAGCGGGGTATATTTCTACAGCCTGCAAGCAGGCAAGTTTGCGGAAACAAAGAAGTTGATGTTGTTACACTAGGGAAGAGTACTCTATGGCTTGTAACGAAATGTATAAAGCTGAAAATGATGACAACTTCTTTCCAGAAGAGGGTTTCTGACGAACGCACATCCGGCCCCGACTGGACTTGCAACTTCCAGCTTGCGTCTGCGGCGTCAGCCGCCCCGGCCCGACGGAACCGGATTCTCCCTTGGATGATACTTCCGGTGTTCCGCTTTGAGGTATTCCCGGTCCACGTGCGTGTAGATCTGCGTGGTCGAAATGTCGGCATGGCCAAGCATCTCCTGCACCGCACGAAGATCGGCCCCCCCTTCCAAAAGATGCGTGGCAAAAGAATGGCGGATGGTGTGGGGGTGGACTTTTTTTCTGATCCCTGCTGACCGGGCGTACGATTCGACCATTTTCCAAACCGCCGTCCTCGAGAGACGGCTCCCTCGCGCGTTCAGGAAGAGAATATCCCTTGAACGTCCCCGCCGGGCCAACGAAACCCGGGCAGTGTTCTGGTATTTCTTGATCCACTCCACCGCAGAACGCCCGATGGGAACAAACCTCTCCTTAGAGCCCTTTCCGTAAACCAGAACCAACTCCTCGTCCAGGAGCAGACTACTCTTCTTCAGTTCGAGAAGCTCAGAGACTCTTATCCCTGTTGCATAGAGTGACTCAAGAATCGCCCGGTCTCTAATTCCCAGGGGCTTGGACGTGTCCGGCTGGTGCAGCATGGCATCGATCTCCTCAACGCTCAGTACGTTCGGAAGCGACTTGCTTCGTTTCGGCAGGTCGACATTCTGAGTCGGATCATCGGCGGAAATTTCCTCTCCCACGAGAAACCGGTGAAATCCCCGGACCGCGGAAAGGATCCGGGCGACGCTCCGCGGCGAAAGTCCCATGTGCCTCAGAATCCTCAAAAATCCACCAACATGTTCTTCGCGTACTGCCGCCCCGTTCCGAACTTCTTGCTTGAGCAAGAACTCATAATACTTCTTCAAATCGCTCGCGTAAGAGAGATACGAATTCGTCGCAACCCCCTTTTCCAGGATGAGAAAGTCGGCATAACGTTTCAGCTGGCGTTCGAGGGCACTTCGGGGGGGATCGGGTGGAAACGGAGTCTTTATTCCGGAACCGGATTTCATGGATGAGACAGCGTAGGTGAACTTACGTGGATGAAGATTCCTGCGAGAGTTTGCTGAGAAGACCTCCGATCAGAAGCGTTGCGGCAACGCCAACGACGGTGAACCATGTCCATGCCACGAGTTTGAGCGCAATCACAGTCACCATGATCAAGATGCCTCCGACAAATGCCGCCAGGGCGTCTTCCTGTCTCGGGCGTTTGAACAGCACGCCCAGCAGAAACGTACCGAGTAGCCCTCCGTACGTGAAGGAGGCGATGCTCAGGGCGAGTTCCACCACGGTCTGGCTTGTGGTCATGAAGAAGATGGCGGCACCAACCAGCGCAAGAGCCGCAACAGCGGTCAGAAGCCGCGAAAGAAAAAGCTCGCGTTTCTCCGTCACCCGGTTCCTCGCGAGCGGCCGGTAAAGATCCAGCATGCTCGAGGAGGCCATGGAACTCATGGATCCTGCCAGAGTGGAGAGTGCGGCAGCCATCAAACCGGCAATGATCAACCCGGAGAGTCCCGGGGGAAGTCCCTCGATGAGAAAAAGAGGAAAAATCTTGTCGCTCCTGTCAACGCCAAGCTCCGCCAGGCTCGCGCCGTTGTAGTGGCCGTATAACAACAAGCCCACAAAAAGAAACAGGGCAAACTGAATGACGATAATAACCCCGCTGCCGATCAAGGCCTTGCGGCTTGCCTCGGGAGATTTCGTGGTCAGTACGCGCTGGACAATAAGCTGATCGGTGCCGTGGGATGCCATGGAGAGGAACGCGCCGCCCAGAACTCCTCCAAGGAGTGTATAGGGTGTTTGGAAGAAATTTGCATCAAATTCGAGGTTCAACAGGTCGAATTTCCCAGCCGCGAGCGCGAGTTGGGTCGCCCCGGCAAGTCCTCCATCGGCTGAAGCGACCAAAATCACCGCTGCGGTCACTGCTCCCCCCAAATAGATGAACATCTGCACGGCATCGACCCAGATGACCCCCCGGACCCCGCCCGTGAACGTGTAGAAAAAGGCAACGACGGCAAGAATTGAAATTGCCACCGGATAGCTGACATCCATGATGAGTTGCAGCGGAATCGCCGTTGCAAACAGCCGTACACCGTCTGCTGCCAGTCTTGTAAAGAGGAACACGATCGAGGCAAACCTCCGTGTTTTTGATCCGAACCGATGTTCAAGAAAGGCGTAGGCCGTGGAGAGTTCGCCTTTATAGTACGCGGGAATGAACAACGTACTGATGGCGATCCGCCCGAGAAGATACCCGAAGGTAAGCTGCAAGAAATTGAGATTCGTGAGGTAGGCGAGGCCGGGAATGCTGATAAAGGTCAGCGTGCTGGTCTCGGCGGCAACAATAGAAAAACAGACAACCCACCAGGAGATTTTTTCTTTTCCGAGAAAATACTCCTTTGCCGTCGTTTGTTTTCCGCCGCGGAAGACGCCGAACAAGGCCACTCCCGCGAGATAGACACCAACGATGGCATAGTCCAGTGTGGTAAAACCCATAGAGAAACTAATCAGGAAGAGACGACGGGGCCGGTGGTTTCGGGTTATGCCTTGAGGGCTTTGGCCACACTGTCGTAGATACTGAAGGCCCGATCCAGATGGGAGATCTTGATGAGCGATATCACCTTCTTCTGCAATCCGGCCAGTTTGACGGTTCCGCCCTTTTCTCTCATTTTGCGTTCGGCGATGAGGAGTGCGCTGAGGCCGCTGCTGTCGCAAAATTCGACATCGGAGAGATCGATAATCAGGCTCGCGGTTTTGGCATCGCAGAGAATGAGGAATTCTCCCTTAAGTTCCGGCGAGATCGACGCATCGAGTCTTCTCTCTTTCAGCTTGAAGACCGTTGAGTCGCCGTTCTTCTTGACTTCAAATTGCATACTCATTGGACGAACTCATCCACTCGTGCCATTTCCACTGAGTAATCTTGTATTGTTCCGGGCCTTTTTGGCTGGCTCGTGCTCGCTTCAGACTTCAGTACTAATATCCAAAACACAATATTACTTGCACTAGAACATTTCAAGACAGCGGGCAAGATTGCGATAGGCAACAGCAAGGCTGTTGGTTGATTTCGTATTGACCTGAAAATTGTAAAACTCATCGGCGTGCAGTTTTTTGAAGCCCACGCGCAACGGCGCCTTCGACTCGCGGCAGAGAAACGCGCTGGTGAGCGCAAACTCCGGGTTGAGATCGAACGCCACATCGAATGTACTTCTTTTCATTTTCCCAAGCAACTCCGACCTCGGGATATACCAGGGAGAAACTTCCTTGCGATCATAGACGAGGATCTGAAACCGCAGCTGTTCCTTCTTGACCCAAGTGGCCTGATCCGAACGCGCCACCACCGTCATGGTACCTTCAGCAAACCTCTCGGCCAGCGACCGGATGATCCACTGAACCGAGGAAATGTCTTTCGTGGCCTCAGGGAGGAGCACCAGCGCGCGGCGGGCGTGAGACACCGCCTCGGTGAATCTGATAACCGGATCGCTGATCTTCCGAAACCGAAACCGTGTATACAGCAATCCAACGCCGCGACGCGTTCCTTCAAGCATGGTCACAATCGCGTTTTCGCCTACTTGTACCGCTCTTCCAACGCTTTGAGCAACCGGGTAATGAACTCCTGATCGAAGAAATAGTACCTGACTCCAAGTGAAATGCGCTGGAAGGAATCTTTTTTCGTTCCTTCGGCCCGACCGTCGATGCGATCAGAGAATGGCAGCGCATATTCACCCATGACTGTGAAGGAGAAGAACTCGCTCACGAAGAAATCAAACCCGATACCCCCAACAACTGTCCCCTTCATCTGCTTGGTCTCATCTCCGGTCAGCGCGACTCCAGAACCCGTTCGCGGATCGAAATACATTCCGCTCCCTCCAGCGAAGATAAACGGATTGACATCTCCATGGGGAATGAGGTCCGCCGCGAGATAGAGGTTTCCAAAGACGATCGTGGTTTTGAGAGACGGGGGAAGGGGATTGGAAGCCTGCAGGAATGCAACTCCCAGGGAGGATCGAACGCTCAGGTATTCCATCAAGGAATAGCTGAGCTCCACGCCGCCGCCAAAGGAAGGATCGGCTTTGTCATAATCCGATTGAAGGAGAAAGTAAGAGCCGCTTGCCCCGACGCCGAACTTGTTCGACCTCATCTGGCTTTTCCCGACGGATGCGACGAGCATCACCGCGAGAAATATTCCGAGGATTCGCAGCGTTGTTGTTTTCATAGAGAACTCCTCCTGCTGGTGGAGAATGATTTATCGATTCAGAAGTTTAAGGAATTCCTCTTCCTCGAGTGTTTGTACGCCAAGCGCCTTTGCTTTTTCAAGTTTTGAACCTGCGTCCGATCCGACCACAACATAATCTGTTTTCTTGCTGACTGACGAAGTCACGTGGCCCCCCAGCGCCTCGATTTTCCCTTTTGCCTCCTCCCTTGTCATCGTCGACAGCGTTCCCGTGAGAACAAAGGTTTTCTCAGACACGGCCGACGAACGCGATCTGCGACGACCCTCCTCTTTGAACCGAAGCCCTGACTTTGCCAGCCGCCTGACAATGTCACGATTGTGGCTGTCCTGAAAGAACCGGACGATGCTCTCAGCGATTTCCGGCCCGACCCCCTCTATCTGTTCCAATTCTTCCCGGGAAGCCTTTATGACCGCCTCGATGGTAAACGAGCGGGCAAGGAGCTGAGCCATACTCGCGCCGACGTGCCGGATTCCGAGCGCGAACAGAACCCGTGCCAGAGGGTTTTTCTTGCTTTCTTCTATCGCATCGAGTAAATTTTGGACGCTCTTCTGGCCCCAACGCTCAAGGCCAAGGAGCTCTTCGCGCCTCGCCTGCAATTCATACAAATCAGCATAATTGCGGATGAAACCAAGGGAAACAAGTTGATCGACCACTGCTTCCCCCAAACCCTCGATGTCCATTGCCCCTCGGTGGGCAAAATGTTCAATGCGAGCTTTTATCTGGGCCGGACACTCCGTGTTCTCACAATAGTAATTTGCTTCATCCCGCGGACGAGAGATCTTTGATCCGCATTCGGGGCAACGGTCGGGCATCCGGAACGGCTTTGAGCCGTGCTTTCTTTTTTCCCGAACGACGCCGCTGACCTTCGGGATCACATCCCCCCCTTTTTCCACAATCACGACATCGCCGGGCCGAATGTCAAGCTCTTTGATATAGTCCTCATTATGCAGCGTCGCCCGCGAAACCGTGGTTCCGCCTACGAACACCGGTTCGAGATCGGCCACCGGAGTGATGGTTCCCACTCTTCCCACCTGGAGGAGGATGTTCCGAAGAATCGTTTCCCGTTTACGAGCTGCGAATTTGAACGCGATGGCCCAGCGCGGGCTTTTCGCAATCGCTCCCAGTTTTTTCTGCTGAGCCAGGGAATCCACCTTGACGACAATTCCATCGATGTCGTACGGAAGCGACTCCCTCTTGTTCTCCCATTCCCGCCAATACCCGATAACCTCCCGAATATTATCCCTCCTTTGTGTGTGCCTGCTCACAGGGAAGCCCAGATCCCGCAAAGTCTGCAGGTTTTCAAAGTGGCTCTTGAGGTTTTTGTTCTCTGCCCGCAAGTAGTACGCGCTGAACTGCAGCGGTCGCCGGGCCACAAGTTTGGGATCCTGGAGTTTCAATGTACCGGCCGTCGAATTCCGGGGGTTGACAAAAGTCTTTTCTCCGACCCTGGCGCGTTCCGCATTCATCTTTTCAAAATCCTCGCGCGCCATAAACACTTCCCCGCGCACCTCAACATCGTTCCAGCCGCTGTTCGCTCCTCTGAGCCTCAGCGGAATCGACCGGATCGTTTTCAGATTCTCCGTGATGTCGTCCCCCTCGTCTCCATCCCCCCTGGTGGCTCCCCGCGTCAGCATGCCGGTCCGATAGATCAAGCTCACCGCGATGCCGTCAAATTTCAGCTCACAAACGTACCGGATCCCCTCTCCTTTGAGCCCGCTTCTCACTCTCCGGTCAAACTCCAGCACTTCTTCCTCGCCATAGGTATTCGCGAGGCTCAGCATCGGGACAGCGTGCCTGACGCTCGGGAACTCCCTGGTCGGAGCTCCTCCGACCCTCTGCGTCGGACTATCCGGCGCCCTGAACTCCGGGTAGCGCTCCTCGAGGTCAGCCAACTCCTTCAACAATCGATCGTACTCTGCATCCGAAATCTCCGGCTGTGCGAGAACGTAATACCGGTAATCGTGTTCGCGAAGCTCGCGTCGCAGAGCTTCGATGCGCTTACCGGCAGCTGTGCGCTCGGAGGACATGAGCCATCAAGGGAGTCAAGGCTTCGGGAGAGCAGATTCGGAGATCAGAATGTTGCGAATAACGGCCCCCCGGTTGCCGAGTGTCCCGAGTTCATGTCCATTGAGCTTGAACGTAGCCCCGCCCGCGTTTCCCATCGTCAGGATAAATGTCTCCTTGGCTTTCCAGCTCCCTTTCCGGTTCGGAGGAAAGAGGTATTCCAGTGTCCTCGTGCCGTCGAGCGTCACGGTCATCCAGACCGAATCGTTTGTTGTCATTTCCAGAGTCAGGCTGTCTACGGCGGCAGGGCGAGTGACCGCCGGCAGAGGGACGGGATCCTCTTTCCTGGGAAGCGCTGCCTCGTTTTCCTGTATGACTTTGTCGAATGGCGTTTCAGCAATGTTCGAAACGACCCCTGCATCGGATGTGGGCCGTACCAGATAGACGACGAACGCCGCGGCAAGAACCACGATGACCGTGAAGACGGTGTTCTTACGGAAAAAGGCGACAAGCGCTGCCACCTGCCGGGAATCCTTTGCCGAAGCCTGCGGCGACACGGCCGGCGATAGAGGCTCCATGGCTCTCTCGGCCGCCTTCGGCCGCCGGAGAGTTTCATATTTCTTCATAGCTTCCTTCGGATCATAGCCAACAGCATCTGCGAACTCACGAATGAAAGCGCGCACGTACGCCTGAGGCAGAACGGTAAAATTTCCTTCTTCAATGGCCTCGAGAAACTTCAGATTGATGCGTGTCGAGGCGGAGATATCCATGAGAGATATCTGTTTCTCAACGCGGGCCTTTTTGAGCTCGGCAGCAAATGATTCGAAGGTCATTCCACTTAGATTTGGAACTCGTGAACCGGAGCATAGTACCGATTATTTCATGGAGTTGCAAGAAGGGAAGGGCCGAATCAGCCCTGGGAAAAACGGCGTTACCGTCTGTCCAGGACTTCCCTCATGGTCTTGGAAAGTTCTTCCAACTGATAGGGCTTTTGAAGGAACCCATCGATGGCGTCGCGCAACGGAGTTCCATCAATGCTGGTATTCGTGTAACCGGTTGAGATCACCACGCGGATGTGCGGATCAAGTTCCTTGAGTCGTTCGAATGTTTCTCTTCCTCCCATGTCCGGCATATTCATGTCGAGCACCACGACATCGAATCGCTCGTTGTGTTCAAACCGTGTGATGGCGTCTTTTCCGCTTCGCGCGAGGGAAACATTGTACCCAAGGTTCTTTAACATTCCCCCGATTACTTCTCCGACATGCTCTTCGTCGTCGACGACGAGTACGGTTTCTTTTCCGGTAGGCAACTCCTCCTCGCGGTGTCGGCGA
Source organism: Ignavibacteriales bacterium (assembly GCA_016186715.1). Classification (GTDB taxonomy): domain Bacteria; phylum Bacteroidota; class Ignavibacteria; order UBA10030; family UBA10030. The sequence goes on from JACPLA010000115.1 coordinate 13,295, forward strand.
TGAAGGGCCGTTTCTCCTGTCAGAAGAGGAAAATGAAGGGCGAATTCCGATCCGCTGCCGGGCTCGCTCTGAACCGTGATAAACCCGTTGTGCGAGTTCACAACTCCATACACGACCGAAAGCCCAAGTCCGGTCCCCTTCCCCTGGTCCTTCGTCGTATAGAACGGTTCGAAGATACGTTGCTGTACGACGCGATCCATACCAATCCCGTTGTCCGTTACATACACCGCGACATATTCCCCGCCTCTCTGTTCCCCAATGGTCCTCACGTCCCTTGTATCGACAGCGGTCCGGCCTGTTCCGACTGTGATAGAGCCGCCATCCGGCATGGCGTCACGTGCATTAATCAGAAGATTCAAAATTGCTTGTTGGATCTGACCATCATCGCCGTTGATCAGACTGAGCTCCTCGCTCAATTTCCTGTCCACAGAGATCGTTTTATCAACGCTTCGTTCGAAGAGATAGAGTGTCTCTTCCACGATGTCGTTCAGCACCACAGGCTTGAACTGCACCGTGCTCTTGCGGGCAAACGTCAGTAACTGACGGGTTAAAGCAGCTCCCCGTTTTGCGGCGGTCTCAATAATATCGACAAACCGGTACCACATATCCGCTTTCTTCATCTTCCTCTTCATAATGGCGGTGGAACCGAGGATGGAGGTGAGAATATTATTGAAATCGTGTGAGACTCCCCCCGCAAGGTTCCCTATGCTGTCAATCCGCTGCGCGTGGATAATTCTTGCCTCAAGTTTTTTCTTGTCGGTAATATCTCGGGCAACGGCACGCATGAAGGCCGGACGCCGGTTCTCGTCATAAATAATCGACGTGCTGACGCTGACGTCGATCAGTTCCCCGTTATTTGTCAGCATCTGCTCCTCAATCCCCTTCGCTTCCTGGCCGTAGTCAAAGATCTTTTCAAGGAGTTTCCTCGCCTCTTCATGGTAATCGGGGGGATACAGTTTAAAGACGGAGTGTCCGACAACATCGTCCTTCCGGTATCCAAGGCGATCCGCTTCCGTTTGATTGCAACTCACGATCACTCCGTGGCGATTGACAATATGGTACATGTCCGGAGAGTTTTCATACAGGTCCATATAGCGCTCTTCCGATTTCCGGAGTCGTTCGAAGAGGGCTGCATTCTCAAGCGCAACACCGATCTGGTTGGCAAAAGCAGCCATCAAGTCGAGCTGCTTTTCCTTGAACGCGTCGCGGTCATCACTGGCCACAACGATCAGGCCCGAAAAGGTGTCTTTCATCATGATGGGCACGGACGCCCAGGAGCGAAGGGTTCCGTAAGGCCAGGCGGGGTCGGGGTTCTTCCTTCGCCGCTGCGGATGACGCATGATGCGGGGCGATTTGATCCAATGGAGGTCGGGATCGTCGATCGGGGAACCGGGCGGAACAACGTACTGCGTCAACCCCTCGACCCCCCGGGTTGCTTTCAGAAGCAGACGGTCCCCCTCGACATGATAGATCCATCCATATTCCACCAGCAGCACCCTCCGCACCTCCTGGAGAGCGTTTTGCAGCAGGTAGGAGATCTCGACCGCCCGGTTCACGGCTTCCGCAATGGCATTGAGCGCAATGACCTCCTGCTTTTGCTCTTCGAGGAGCCTTCCGTAATTCAGCGTGAAATAGACGATAAGAAACCCAAAGATTCCGACCGTAATCACGCTGACAAAATCGTACCAACCGAGCTTGTAATCGCTGAACACGCGCACCATGACGATGGTAACCATCGCCACGACGACCGCCGTGGACGCGACGATTTGTGCCTGCTCAACAGGTCCAAGCGTAGCCCGGAACTTTCTGATCTTGCGGAGGAGGTTCATCGTGCATCAAGACGGAATTTGGGAAAAACCGGGGGGAGCGGAGGGGGATGAACCCTAAGGGAGATACTTTGCGAGCACACTGTTGACTTCCCTCTCATCGATCGGCTTCAAAATATAATCGGACGCTCCGAGATCCCGGGCAACTTTTTTCGCATGGAAGTCATCCATTGCCGACACGAAAATGACCGGTTTGCCGGCCATTCTCGGAAGCTTTCTGATGTGATCCAGCAGGTCAAACCCGTTCATATCGGGCATCCGCACATCCAGGAGAATCAGGTCGGGTTCATAACTCTTGAGTGTGTTCAAGGCGTCCGCACCGCTTCCTGCTTCTCTAACGGTATATCCCTTGGTCTCGAGCATTTTCTTCAGTACTCTCAACCAGATAGGTTCATCATCGACAATCAGAATCTGTTTTGCCGTGCTCATAATGTTCTCCTCAACATGCCCCGACAAGATACAACATGCAACGATTGGAATCAACCGGTCTTCCCGCATGCAGGATGGCTTTTGGACTTTGTTTGGCGAGAGTTCATCATCGATCGGCTCTTCTTGAAACCAGATGGTGGCCTTCAACCGGCGATCCAGAAACAGATCTGTGAAACGGACAATCCGACGAACGTTCCCATGATTCCCCCAAGAACCGCCATCAACAATCCAACGACCGCCAGAGAATTCTGATACACCGTTGCGACAATCGGAGCCGTCACCGGTCCGCCGATGTTCGCCTGGCTCGCACATGCCATCAGGAACATAGGAGCGCGGAAGAGTCTCCCCGCCAGCCAAAGGAATGTCGCATGGACGCCGATGATCGTCGCGCCCGAGACCAGGAAGAGGGGCGCATCGAGGATGCCCTGAAAACTGGCCCGGGCGCCGATCGACGCGAGAAGAAAATAGAAAAGAAAATTCCCGACGGTCGACGCGCCGGCATACTCAAGCTCGGAGAGCCGCGTAAACGAAAGGCCGACGCCGCAGAAGGTCGCAAGGATCACCGCCCATCCGTAGGAATTCAGCACGGCTCCAACGTCCGGGAGGAATGTTCCGAGCTGCAGCATCGCGTAGCCGACACCGAACGCGACGGCCATCATCATCGTCAGGTCGAGAAACTTGATGGGACGGCGCTTTTCAAGATCAATGTCTCTCATTCGTTTATTCAAGCTGGTCACAATTTCTATGTCCACCTTGTTCCTTGCATCCAGTTTCTGCTGAAACACCGCCAACGCGATCACAACCCCCATCCACCCGTATCCTACGACAGTGTCCACAACAATGATGGGGCCCAGCATGGAATCGGGAGTTCCGATGCTGGTGGCAACGGCGATCATGTTCGCGCTTCCTCCGATCCAGCTTCCCGTCAGGGCGCCGAACCCTTTCCAGGCTTCCTTGGGGAGCCACCAATGAAAAAGGATAAATGAGACAACGGCTCCCACCGCGATCCCTGCGGTTCCGACGATCATCGTCATCAACGCTTTTCCTCCCAGTCTGACCATCGCCGGAATGTTGGCCGCAAGAAGCATGAGAACAAGTGCGGCAGGAAGGAGATACAGGCGGATCCAGTCATACACCGGACTGCTCTGAGGGATCACGCCGATGTTTGACGATACCATAGGAAGAAAATAGACCCAGATTGCAGGAGGAAGGTATTTGAACAAGGATGCAAGGATGCGGTACTCGCTGATCCGGTGCAGCACACCGATCAGGACGATCAGGTAAATGGCGATCGCTGTAGGTTCGGAAATCAGCGGCACGGCTACCCGACTTCCGGAACGTAAGAGAGTCCGACCAGTCTCCGCGCCCTCACAAGAGTATTCAGACGGTTCGAATCGAAGTGCGGAGCAGAGGCGTCAAGACTGTTGATCCGAACGCGGCCCGAGCAGTGGATGAACTCCCTCCCGCCCAGAGAGATGGCGACATGCCAGATGCGTTCCGGTTTTTCAGACGAGGCCTTGCGTCCGAAAAACAGCAAGTCTCCCTTCTTGAAAGTGTCAAACTCCGCGGTGATCGGAACTTCTTCACCCATCAACGCCTGCTGGTTGGCATCCCTGTTGAGCTCAACGCCGTTCAACCGGAAAACGGTCTTCGTGTATCCTGAGCAATCGAATCCTTTCGCCGATGTCCCTCCCCAGAGATACGGAACCCCGAGAAACATCTTCGAGACGCGTTCGATGTTCTCCCCGTCGAACCTCCGTGACCGTTTCCACAATTCATAATCCTCGACGCGGCCTTGTTCGATAAATCCTTCCCTTCCGTCCGGCAGCATCACCTTCTGCCAACCCTTCTGCTTCTTGCCGCGTTTCATCAGGACCCCTGCCACAACATCCGTCACCGGAAGGGATCCGGAGGCAGGCCTGGTTCTCACCATTCCAAAATAATCGGAGACAATCACCTTCGGGGCGGATCTCCAGGTGTCAATTCCATCCTGTTCGACGAGAACAACGGACTCGCTTTCCAACCATCCCAGATAGCGATCCTCCGACTGAACATACAGCCACCCCCGCTGTTTCTTCAGAACCTTCACGATCATCCCCATCAGGACCTGGGTCGAAAGTTCTTCGGGGTGATCGGGTTTGGTCCGCACGTTTCCGACACTGACTGTGACAATACCAAAGTGCCTTTGTCCGAGATCCGGATCGGGAAGCACGATGATACTGTCCGCGATCTCCGCTGTGGTGTTGACTCTGAGGAGTCTGAGAGCCTCCGCCTTAGCGGCCGGGTTGTCGACTTCTCCTCTTACCACGAGCAGATTCCCATGCCATTCGGGAAAAACCCGGAAAACAGCAATGCGTTTATCCGGTGCAAACTGCTCCTGGGCGGGTTTCAGCGCTTCTGACAGCCTTTCCGTCGTAGGTCTGCAGGACGCGAGAAGCAGGAGGCCGCAAACCAACATCCTTGAGTGAACCGATAATTGTTTCATTCTGTCTTGGAAACGTGGTTAAAGGTTGCGCGACACATGAAAGAGAGCGCCCTCAACGACAACCCTGTCGTTCAGCGGCAAAGGGAAATTCCAAAGCCGCGTTCTTCAGTGGCTCATTCGTTTTGCGATTTGTGACTTGCTTTTCGGTCATTGTTGGTGATTTGTTTTTCGGTTCTTGGTAATTATCTGTTACGCGATGACGTTCTTTGTTGATCTCTTGAATTCCCGAATCCTCTCCTCAGCCAGGGCGGCGTAGGTCGGATTCTTCTCATAGCCGACGTAGTGTCGGCCGGTTTGCAGGGCGGCCAGGCATGTCGTTCCGCTTCCGGCAAACGGATCAAGAACAACATCGCCGGCAAAACTGTACAGCTGAATGAGGCGGCGCGGGAGTTCCGGGGGAAACGGCGCCGGGTGCTTGATTCGTCGGGCAGACTCGGCCGGAAAACTCCAGATGCTTCTGGTAAGTTCGAGGAACTCATCTCTGGAGATTGTGCTGTCTCCGCCATTTCCATTGCGGGAAAAATTGCCTTTCGAAAACACAAGAATGTATTCATGGACATCGCGGAGAGTCGGATTGGAAGCGGACATCCAGCTTCCCCAGGCGGTCGACGGCCCCGCGCTGGAGCTCTTGTTCCAGATAATCTCTCCCCGCATGAGATAGCCGCTTTCCATCAGGTCCTGAATAATATAGGCATGCAGCGGGATATACGGCTTCCGTCCAAGATTGGCTATGTTGATGCACGCCCTCCCCCCATCCACCAGAACACGAAAAGTCTCCCGAAACACGGTGTGCAGCAGCGCGCGGTACTCTTCGAGCGTAAAGTCCTCATCGTATTCTTTCGAAACATTGTACGGCGGTGACGTAATCATGAGATGCACACTCCGGTCAGGAAGCTCGCTCATCGATTCGCTGCTTTTCAGGTAAATGCAGTCGAGTCTTGTGATCGCGGCAACTTCGTCACTTCCGGTCAGGGTAGGCTGAATCACTCCGTTATAGAGACGACCGGAATAAAAAAGAGAAGCGTCGTGGCTTATCCGTCCGCCGGTTCCAAAGCGGGAAGTCGAGGTCTTCTTTCGGCCCTTATGACCCATTGGTAAGCCTTTTCGTCAGCCATCGGGAAAAATCGGCGACACTCTCCTCACTCATCGTGTGAGCAATAGGGTATTCTTTATAAAGAACATCCGCCCGGCTCTTTGAGAGCAATTCCTTCGCCCGCCGGCCGAATTCAACGCCGATCACCGGGTCGACGGTTCCGTGAGCAACAAAAAACCCCTTCCCTTCCAGTCTCTCCCATTGAAAATTTAACCGGGTGTTTTCCGGAACGTGCCCGCTGTGACCCACCATTCCGGCCGTTTCTTCGGGGTGGGTTAACGTGTATGCATAGGACATCACCGTACCCATGCTGAATCCAAGGAGGAAAATCTTTCGGTCATCAACAGGGTATTCGGTCTTCAGATCGCTGATGAACTGGACAAGACGCTCATAACTTTCCTTGAACTGTTCCGGATGAGGTGTGCCTACCGTGAGAACATCGTACCACGTATAACCTCCGGAGGAAAAGGGAAACGGCGCTCTCACGGCGATGACGAGCAACCGCGGATCCAGGTAGGACGTCAGACCCATCAAGTCATCCTCGTTTGCTCCGCGTCCATGGAGCAAGACAACGGTCGAATGGAGTTTCTTCGAGGCCTTGTCAAATGGGGCTACTTTATGGAAAAGTGTTGATTGCATTGCAGTTTCTTGAAACTCTGATTGCATCAGGCGACAGGTTGAATGTACGACCTCGTCCGGTCAGACTCAACACGAAACTCCTTTCGCTCTTCGATTGTTCTTTCTTGCATCGAATTCTATCTTCTTTTCATCCGCATCATATCCGTCAAAAGGAGCTGTCTCATGATGAAACCTCTTTCCGTGTTCGGGATCGCGCTCTTGTGGGGATTCCTTACCATTCAAAGCTGCCAGGACTCCGGGGTCGATCCATCTCCCCCGACACAAGACGGAGGGACCGATACGGTGTCGTTTCAGACCGAAGTATATCCGATCTTCTCGAAGACCCAGTACGGATGCAATGCCTGTCACACCGGGACGGACGACATATCATGGTATGGCAGCGCCTCTCAAACCTACAGCAATCTCGTCAATGTCAATGCGACGCGTGCCTGTTCGCCGGACAAGCGGGTGGTTCCCGGTAATGCCGATCAGTCGGTGCTTTATCGCCGACTGTCCGGCTTCAGCTGCGGCGACCGGATGCCGCAGGGTGGAAATCCGATTTCCGATTCAGATCTGACACTCATCCGCGATTGGATCAACCAAGGAGCTTTGAACAACTAGTGTCGAGTCCCAGAAATTCCTTGAATTAATCCTTGCAGTACATTCGGGCGAATCCGTTTGTTTTGCCTGCTTTTGTTTTGCGGCCTTATTCAAGAAACTTGTGTGCCG
>JACPLA010000118.1 GCA_016186715.1 Ignavibacteriales bacterium
AACAAAAGAAAGGTGAGGCTGTTCAGAAAAAGGGGAAGAAGCTGCAGGAAAAAGGAGGGAAGGCGATGAGCGAGGGAGATATGAAAAAAGCTTCAGCGACGAAGAAGACCGGAAAGAAGATGGAGAAAAAGGGGGAGAGGAGAGAGAAGAAAGGAGAAAAGATAGACAAGAAGGGTGAGGCAGTGCAAAAGAAAGAAGGGAATCAGTAGCACCGTTTTTTATGAGATCGAACGAGGCGAGGAAAGTTCCCTCGCTTTTTTTTTCGCCCGCCCGCGCCTTGCTTCCATCGAATCTTACCGGTACTTTAGTTCTGTTTCCGACAACAAATCCGAGACTCCTATGCGCTTGCTCACGATAGTCAGCACCTTTATCCTTGTTCTCCTTCTTCCCCGACCTATACTTTCGCAACCTTCCGTGCTCCAGGCGGGACCGATGGTCGGGTACGCTCAGATGACCGAAGTCATGCTTTGGGTTCAAACAACCAGGCCGGCGGCAGTCCAGTTCCGTTACTGGCCGTCCGACCAGCCCGCATCAAAACAAACGAGTTCCTCCGTTACAACGAGTGCCGACCGTTCCTCTGTAGCGCACGTTCTGATCGCGGGTCTTCCGCCGGGCCGATCATTCGACTACGAGCTCCTGATCGACGGAAAAACGATCAAGCGCCCATATCCGCTCCGCTTTCAGACCCTGCCACTCTGGCAGTGGCGCACCGATCCGCCGGATTTCTCGGCCGCGTTCGGTTCGTGCCTCTATATTAATGAGACGGAATGGGATCGGCCGGGCACACCGTATGGATCGGATTACGAGATCCTCACAGTCCTTGCTTCGAAGATGCCCGACTTGATGCTCTGGCTGGGGGATAACACCTATTACCGCGAAATCGATTGGAACACCGCGGCAGGGCTGCGCCACCGGTGGACTCACACCAGGTCAACTCCGGAGCTGCAAGCGATTCTCGGTTCTGCTCATAACTACGCGATCTGGGATGATCATGATTATGGACCGAACGATGCCGACCGGTCGTACAGGTTGAAAGGGGAGGCGTTAGAAACCCACAAGCTGTTCTGGGCGAATCAGACCTACGGTACGCCGGAGATTCCGGGTGTGTTTGGCAAATTCGAGTGGGGCGATGTAGAGTTCTTTCTTCTCGACGACCGCTATCACCGGTCACCGAACAGAGCTCCCAACGACGAGCAGAAAACGATGTTTGGGAAGGACCAGCTTCAATGGCTGCTGGACGGCCTGGTCTCCAGTATTGCGACGTTCAAGATCGTCGCAAACGGAAACCAGATGCTCAATCCTTCAACCGGGGGGGAGACGTTTTTCAATTACCGACACGAATACGAAACTCTTCTGCAATTCATCAAAGAGCGGCGTGTTCCGGGTGTGTTGTTTCTTTCAGGCGATCGCCATTTGACCGAACTGATCGTCCTGAAGGACACGACATTCTATCCGCTCTACGACTATACCTCATCCTCGCTCACCGCCGGACTTTCCTGGTTCAAGGACACGGCGAACGTCCATATTGTCCCCGGCACGCTTGTCAACGACGCGCATACCTTCGGCGTCTTGCGGTTCAGCGGGCCGAGGAGAGAGCGTGTGCTGACCATGGAGTGCTGGGATTACAGGGGAACGCTTCGCTGGACGCATACGATCCGCGCACAAGAGCTAAGGCCTTGAGGTGTAGGTCGGAGTGTTACTCCGACTTTCTTGTCTGGCCCCAGAGTCGGACTACGAGTCCGATCTACAAGTTGGGAGCATGCGATAGAGGTTTAGGTCGTCCGCCGAAGGCGGATATTCCGACTACCGAGGCTAACGAGTCGGACTTGACAGTCCGACCTACACCACGGAACCGCCTCCGCTCTCCGATTTGTGCAGCTCGGCAACCCTCGCCTCGAATTCTCCTTTCAGATGCTGGATTTCCGTCGCCTCACTATGGCGCGCATACATCACCTTAAAAAGACCCAGAAGTCCCCGAACTCCGGTCTCAATTGCAGCGAAATGGGTCTTCAACACGCCGAGCATCCTGTCAAATTCCGGCACCAGTTCTTCCGGAAGATGTTGTCGGATCGGCTTGCTTCGTACCTCGAGTTCGACACCCGCGCTGGCAAACTCTTCATTGAGCCTGGGCGCGATGGTATTGAGCAACCTCCGCGCATCTTCTGTCGCTTGCAGATTGAGTTTGATCTCTCTCTCTTTATCCAGCTCCATCTCTTTCGCAATCCGGAATTGACGGCGCTCATGGGTCGCCTGAACGACGATCGCGATCCTCTGCACATCGACAAGCTCTTTCCGAATATAATCGTACGCGCCGAGCTTCATCGCCTCCACCGCAACCGCTTCAGACCCCGCACCGGTCAACATCACAACCGGGGTTTCGTTCTTCTGCTCAAGCATCCACTGCAGAACGTTCAGCCCCGACATCTCCGGCATCTGGTAATCAAGAACAATGACATCGTATCTTGCTAACGAGATTTTTCGAACAGCCTCTTGCCCGGAAAACGCGGTCTCCGTCCGGTATCCATACTCATCGTGAAGCTGGGAGGCGATAAGGCTGATGAAAAAACCTTCGTCGTCAACCAACAACACAGAAAGTGGTTCACGTTCCATAAAAGTGCCTCGCTGAACGATTGACTGGAAGAAGTCGGTAAAAACAGGTGTGGGAAGTTGAGCAATGTAGAAAACGGAAGTTGAAAACGCAAGCAAAGCGGCAGGTCGATAATCGCAAAAAAAAGAGGCGCAGGAGGGAACTTGCCGGGGGGATCAGGACTTTACGTTGAGCGCCTTTCTTGCTTCATCACTCATCATGCCGGGATGCCACGCGGGCTGCCAGACCAGACGCACATCGCCATCATTGACACCCGGAATTTTCTTGATGCGATCCCGCACTTTGTTCGCAATCATGTCCGCCATGCCGCAGCCGGGCGACGTCAGCGTCATTTTGACACCGACCCAATTATCAAGGATCGTCACACTGTACACCAGGCCCAGATCGACAATGTTGACCGGTATCTCGGGATCGTAGCACTCCCGCAAGGCCTCGTACACGGCGGATTCAGTCACCGTTGTGGTGTGATCAGTCATTTTCCTTTCCGTGGATCGTTAATGATCTGGATAGCGGTTTCGTCGCCGTGGCGCGTAAGTCCAATAAACGAAGTTTCGGGAAAAATATCAAGCAGGCGCCCCGCCCCCTCTGTTCCGACACAAAACAGGCTGGTCGAGAGGGCGTCCGCTGTAACAGCGTTTCGTGCAATAAGGCTCACACTCTGCAAGGTCTGACCCGGAATCCCCGACCGCGGATCGATGATGTGAGCGAATCGATGAGGGCCGATTGTCACGAACTGCCTGTATCCGCCCGAGGTCGCAACCGCGGCGTCACACAGCAGAAATTTCTCAGAAAGAATTTCCGGATTGCCGGGATCCGGAATTCCAATCTCCCACCCTTCACTCTCGTCCGGAACGCCCAGCGCGTAGGCGTCACCGCTGTGGTTCACAAAGGCGCTATCAATCCCCTCTGCCTTGAGAATCTTGACGGCCCGATCGACCGCATACCCGACTCCCACTCCTCCAAGATCGATTCTTGTCCCCGGATGGAGCAGTGCAGCCGTTCTCTCCCCCTCGTCCACGAAAATCTTGTCGGGACCCATGGACTCGAGAACAGCCGCTATTTCCCTTTCTGCCGGGACAGACTCCTTTTTCTTCCCCCGAAATCCCCACAGATCCATCAAGGGTCCGACGGTGATATCGAACACCCCTGATGTTTTCCAGGACATTTCCACCGAAAACCGGAGAATATCCGCAACATCTTCATCAACCGGAACCATTTCCCTTCCTCCCAGGGCATTGAGCCGGGAAACCTGACTCGATTCATTGAAGATCGTCAGAAGGTTATCCAGCCGCTGGAATTCCACAATGGCCCTGGTGATGCCGCGCATCAACGCTCCCCGGTCGTCCCCGAACGCACTGATCATTCCCATTGCCCCCATCGAATAGAACGACCTCTCCACATAGGATCGGGAATACCGCCGCGACGACGAGAAGGTCCAGGATGGGAGCATTGAAACAAGCGTGAATCCCACTGCCGATCCTGATACGGTTCTGAGAAACGAGCGGCGCGACCACGATCTTCCGATCCGCATCACGGCAATTGCGCCTCTTCTTCTGCCAATTCTTCTTCGGTCTCCGCAGCCAGGAAAACCTGCTCCACCTCCCGCTGCCTCTGCCGGGCCGTCCAGAGGAACATTGCCAACGAAACAAGGAGGAAGAGAAGGCTCCCCTGCAAAGTCACAAACGAGAGGACTTTCAACAAGGCGAAGGCAGGGTCCACAAACCGGACCAGCCATCCCGCCCCTTCGCTCATGAGCGCCGAACCAAACGCTGCAACAATCAGGGTGATCTTCCCCGAGCGGCGGAGCGGCGCAAACACGATAAGGTGGGTCAGAAGCAGCATGACCAGGGCCATCATGGCGAGATGACTATGCGTGACTTCGAGCATCGACTGATACGTCCGGGCGTGACGAAATTCTTCCTCGTTGCCGTTGTAATACGAAACAACCGACGAGGGGGTCAAATCCATCTTTGCAAAATAGAGCATGAAGTTCGTCGCAGTGAATGCGACAAGAAGCGCGAGCGTCAGCCCAAGGGTCAGGCGCATGACGGGATTGTTCTGAAATCCGCCTGTCTGCATGTAGCGCATGGTTATTGTTCCTTCGGCACCGCGGTCCGGAACACGGCCAGCGTAACGCGGACCGCGTCCGTGATCGATTGTGCTGAGAGTGTCGCTCCGATGATGTTGTGAATACCGCGCTTGAGCCAGAGATCACTTTCGAGCGATTTCCCCTCAAACAAGTCAAGCCACCGCTTCGGCGGGCGATAATCCTCGGGCTCGTAGAAGGCCAACACTTCAACCGCCCGGACGGTGCTGTCGGGATTGAGAACGATCATGACGGTCGCCGGCATGGTACGGACAATATGAGTATCGAAGAACGCATATCCTCGCGTCCCTTCCGAATTTCTTGCGACGTAATACGTGATAATCCGCGATGGCACATGCGCTTTTGCGGCCTTTTGAATTGTCCCGGTTTGACTCTCCGTGAGAAAAACGGTGCGTCGTTCCACGCGCAAACCGGAAAAATACGTTTCCAGGGCCGCTTCTTTCGTCAGGTACACCTGGGACGAGGCATCCCTGAAACCGGAAAGCAGGACCATGCAGAAAATCCAAGAACGCATCTCGTCCCTCGGCAAATCTTAAAAGAGATAATTCACCGCCGCATTCAATTGATTGATCCCTGTGCCCGCGGCGTTCTTCCAATCCTGGTAATCGATCTTCAGGGCAACATTAGGATGTGGTTTGTAGGAAACACCCACGGTCAACGCGGTCCGGTCGAAGGCCTTGTTTGCCGTAAAACCAGGCGCAACCTCCACGTGCGTATTCAGAGATTCATACTGCACAAAAGGAGACAGCGCCTGCCGGGAACCCGGGCTGAGGAGAGGCATCAGGTCGTATCCCGCGACGACATACCAGCCGCTCATCTTGGAGCCGATTGTCCTGCCCGACAGGACACTGACCCGGCCGGCATCGCCGACTGTTACGCCCGCTACCACCGCCCGCAATTCCAGAGACTTCCACGCATATTCCGCGTGGGCGCTCCAGATCGCCGTAGCCGCTTTGATTGTTCCCAGGGAGTCTGTTTGACCCTGTCCGGAATTTCCGTAGTAGAAGCTTCCGCCGATCAGGCTTCCCGGAAGACCCGTAAATTCCAGTCTTCCGGTCAGGCCGAAATTCTCAGCCCTCGCACTTGCGCCGCTTTGACGTCCGCCCCTCACGCCGTCGGCATCCGAAAAATTCTTCGCGTTGAATCCTTCAACCACATACGCGCGGTAGTTCAGCGAAGATCCCAGTTCTCCG
>JACPLA010000119.1 GCA_016186715.1 Ignavibacteriales bacterium
ATGCACATCTGTTTTTCGATGCCGGCGACATCGGAATGCGCGGACGGGGAGGACACGGACATCTGGATACGCTGAGTTTTGAGTTGTGGGCCCATGGCGCTCCCCTGATCGTCGATTCGGGGACCTACGCCTACACGTTCGACCCGAAGGCGCGGAAACAATTCCAAAGCGTACGGGCACACAACACCATCATAGTTGACGGACGCGAACCTGCTGAATTCGTTACGCTGTGGGGCCTGCGAGCCGACCAAACCCGGCCAAGAGTCTTGTTGTGGGAACCAGGGGAAAGCCCCTCCCTTGAGGCGGAATATCATTGCGGGCCCTCTATTGTCCATCGGAGAAGAGTCTTGCTCACCCGGGAACCATTCCGGCTTGAAGTGACCGACAAGGTGTATGGTAATGGGACTCACGATGTGGAGCTCTTCCTCCACTTTCATCCGGATGTCGCCGTCTCTCTCAAGAATGATCGCACAGCCCTCGCCATCACCAACACTCACGCGTATTCGATTCAAATCTCTCAGCCGGGACTTTCCCTTGATCAGAGTTTTTATTCACCGAGTTACGGAATCAAGGTCCCCAACTCCTCGCTGCGGCTTTCCACACATTCTCCGCTGCCTTTGACACTGACGACAAGCATTCATGGTACTCCCCGTCCCCAAAAATAGAATTCTCGTTCTTGCAGCGCTGTGCCTCATCTCGAGGCTGGTGTTTCTTGGAGTTTTTTCCGGCCCAAACTACTTTGAGGGAATCTCCGGCTCCTATCTTCACGTTGCAGACAATGTGATTGCAGGAAAGGGGTCCGTCACACGTGTCAACATCGCCCCGTTGACAGAACCGGCGCTCATGAGCGACGAGCCATTTATTGATCGACCCCTGGGTTATCTTCTCCTGATACTCACACCGTACACAGTCATCGGCGAACCAATTGCCGTTCAGGTATTCCAGGTTCTTCTCTCCTGCCTGGGGGTGATCCTTCTGTACCAAGTGTCAAGGCAACTCATCTCTGACCGGGCTGCCTGGTGGGCTGCAGGTGCCTATGCAGTCTGGCCGCTCAGCGCGAGATTTGAAATTGCCATTCTGCCCGACGCGGTCATGAGCTTCTTTCTCCTCCTATCCGTCTGGCTGTTTCAGAAGGCCTCGCGGCAATCGACGCCTCTTCTCTGGTCGTTGATGACAGGCCTCGTCAGTGGCGCTGCAATGACCATGCGGCCTGATGTGCTTTTTGTTCCACTGATCTTTGTGGCTTTCATTGTGGCAACAAGAATCGGCGAACGCAAACTGCACCGCTCCGTTCTTCTCCTGTGCGGAGTCACCCTGATCCTTGGATTGCACACGGTGCGCAACCACCAGGCAACAGATGGAGAAATCGTCCCTCTCGGTCTCGGTAACGGCATCAGTCTGTGGGAGGGAATCAGCCAGTTCGGTAATATTCACGGAACGGTCTACGGCGATGAGCGGATGGCGCGGTTGGAGGGTTATCAATCATGGGCCTATCCCAACGGAATTGAACGAGACCGCAGGCGATTCCGCGAAGCTCTTGCCATTATTGCCGACAATCCGGTCTGGTATCTCGGCGTCATGCTGCGCCGCATCCCCGTTCTTCTGACCCCCGATTGGATCATGACGAACAAATACGCGCCATCCTTGAAACAACACCTCGACGAATCGCCCGAACATTCGTTCGGCTCCTATCTCGCTTCGTACCCGTTTGCCAGTTTCATCCGGGGAATCGTCATCCTCCTCCAGTATGCGACGCTGGTTCTCGCCCTGGTTTGGCTTCGCAGAGGTTGGACCTCGGGGCTCTGGCTTCCTGTCCTGATTATTGCGTATTATTTCCTTATTCACATCCCAACCAACGCGGAGGCCCGGTACTTTTATCCAGCCATACCGTTCGTTCTTCTTCTCTCAGCTCATGGCTGGGAGACGTTCCAACGCACGCGAATTTTTCATGCTCGTTAACGTCACTATTCCCGTTTACAACGAAGCGAAGGCGCTTCCATCCAGCATCAGCACGCTGCACGGTTTTCTTCAGAAGCACGGCCGTTTTGACTGGGAGATCGTCATCGCCAATAACGCATCGACTGATCACACGCTTGAGGTTGCGCACGAACTTGCAAAGAACTATTCCGGTGTGCGCGTGGTCCATCTAGATCAAAAAGGACGCGGCAGGGCGTTAACAAAAGCATGGAGCGAGAGTCAGGCCGATATTCTGAGCTATATGGACGTGGACTTGTCCAGCAATCTTTATGCGTTTCCCCCGCTGATCGAAGCATTGCTGGGGGGCGGATTTGAAATTGCAATCGGATCGCGGCTGTTGAAAGCATCGACGACACGGCGAAGCTTTCGGAGGGAGGTCATTTCCCGCAGCTACAATCTCCTCGTGAAGGCGTTCTTCCTCACGAAATTTTCCGACGCCCAATGCGGATTCAAGGCCATCACGCGCCGTGCAGCTCAGGATCTTCTTCCGAAGACTGAGGACACGGGCTGGTTCTTCGACACAGAGCTTCTGGTCATCGGAGAAAAACTCGGGTACAGGATTTTTGATTTACCCGTGAGCTGGATCGAGGATCTGGACAGCCGGGTAAAAATCGTGAGGACCGCGATCGACGATATCAAGGGGCTGATTCGGGTCTGGAGGAATTTCAGGAAGGGTGTCTACTGATGGACGAACGGCTTTATGAAGAGTTTTTTGAGCTCGAGGACCGCCATTGGTGGTTTATCGCACGCCGTTCCATCATCGGAAAATGGATTCGGGACGAACTTCGGCTTCCTCCGGGCTCTTCCGTGCTCGACGTGGGATGCGGAACCGGTGGGATTCTGGCGGACCTTTCGAGCGAATATCAGACATGCGGTACCGATACTTCGCCCAAAGCGATCGAGCTCGCCCAACGCCGCGGTGTTGCCAACGTTCATTGCTGCACGCTCGCGACGTTTCCCTTCCCCGACCGCCGCTTTGATCTGATAACACTGCTCGATGTGATCGAACACGTTGACGACGATGTCGGGTTGCTCACGTCGGCCCTTCACCTGCTTCGGGAAAATGGAAAGATTCTCGTCACTGTCCCTGCGTACCAGTTTCTCTGGAGCCGTCATGACGACCTCAATCACCACAGACGGCGGTATACGCTCGGCGGGCTCAGACGAACGATGAAGCAGGCGGGTCTTCATGTCGAACGCGGGACGTACTTCAACACGCTTCTTTTCCTTCCGGCCCTCGTCCAGCGGCTCGCCTCACGGTTTTCGAATATCAACCAGGATTCGCTCCTGGATCTTCCTTCAGCCCCGTTGAACAGCTTTCTGAAGTCTGTATTTCGTCTGGAACAGTATATTATCCCCTCTGTCTCCCTCCCTTTTGGTCTTTCCATTCTCGCCGTCGTCCAGAAAGAGGGCTGACACATTCTCCGTCGCTACTCCTTCTGAGTTACGGTCCGGAATGCAAAGAACATTCCGATAAGATAGAAGGCGATCCCTGAGGCGAACACTCCATAGGAGAACGGCTCAGGCTCAGCCGGCCCAAACCCCGCCTGAGTATCCCTCATGAAACTATACAACACCGCGACTGTTCCGGCTCCGGCGAATGCCCATGAACTGAGGGGCGCCCGGAAACCGCCGCTCCGCTCTCTTTGAAGGATCAACGCCCCCGCGAGAACCAGCATGAATGAGATCAAAAGAGGAGCAATGACGGGTCCGATCCATGGAACCGGAATGAGAAACAGAATATCCCAATCAAAGAGCGAAGCAGGCCAGCCTAGAATGGCCTTCAGCCAGACATAGTAGAAAATGTCCCAGATCCCGAACGCGATCAGAAACCAGGCCGTTTTCTGCCATCGTGTGGTGCCCGCCAGGAAACCGACAGCCACCAGGATGACGATTGTGGAAAACTCCCGGAATATCTCAACGACACCATGATGCGCTGCGAGCGTCTTCAGGGGAAATGAAAATCCCTCGGGATGGTAGATTTCTCTGAGGTACACGACGACCGAGGCCTCCACAAACGCGAAGGCAATCGAGAACAGGACCACCCACAGAAGGACGTTGAAGTTTTTCAATTGCTTCCGGAAGGACTCTCTTCACGACCGGGAACGACAGCAGGTTTGCGCGGAATCTTCGCTTCCCGCATGGCAGCCTGGTAAGCAAAGACCGCCATGACAATGGACGCCTGCTTCAGATCTTCTTCCTGCGCCCGGTCGTAGTAGTCCATGTTGGAGTGATGAGTCCGCGTGCTGTATTCGATCGGATCCTGAATGAATTGGAAGCCTGGAAGGCCGACCGCGTCGAACGGAAGGTGATCGGTCCCTCCCGTGTTGGAAAGAGAAAGTGTCTGAGCCGTCGGGTCTCCGATAGCCGCAAGCCATTCGCGGAAAATCGGGTGCACTTTTTCATTCCCCTGAAGATAGACGCCGCGCACTTTTCCCGTTCCATTATCATTATTGAAATAGACGGAGAATCTGTCATGCTGCGGCTTTGGCTTCAGCGCCCCACTACCCCCACGTCCCAAAAAGGTCTGACCGGGATCTGTTTCCCTTTCACCGAGATATTTCTTGACGTATTCACGCGAGCCGAACAGCCCCTGCTCTTCGCCACCCCAGAGCCCGATGCGAATGGTCCGGCGGGGCTGAAGACCCAACGTCCGGAGAATACGAACGGCTTCCATGCAAATCACCGACCCGGTGGCATTATCGGTCGCTCCGGTCGCCGCCTGCCATGAATCGAAGTGCGCTCCGATCATGACAACTTCGTCCTTGAGGTCTGTCCCAGGAATTTCTCCAATGACGCTGAACCCCGAATCCGGCTTGGTCCACTCCACTTCCAGGTACATCTCCATTTGAATCCTCTGCCCCTTTTTCATCATCCGTACAAGGCGATTATAATGCTCAGAAGCGAGGGAAACTTGTGGAAGAATCTTTGGTGCGTCGGGGTCATAGGCGTTGAAGCGTGATGTGAAAATCTCCGAAATATTCGCAGGGACACGCGGCACCGAGGCTTGTTGAACAAAGACTGTCCCTCCATCACCCCGACCTGCATCAATCAGGGCCGCCGCCCCCTCATTCATGCAGAACTCCATTCTTCTCGCATTGAATTGCATTGTTGCAACAAACCGATTCGCGGCGGCGCTGTCACGCAGCCTTCCTGCCCTTGCCTCCGACGGCCCGGCATTTGCAAGATTCAAGAGGGCCGAGTCCTCCAGTCGCGTTGCTTGAGGGAAAAAATGTGCGCCAAGCTCCCGCGCGTCACCCACGAGAACAAATGCGTTCCTGAGTTTTCCTCTGTACGGGGCGAGTTCTTCTTCAGTTTTCGCCTCCAGGTGAACGACGGGACCGCGGACTGTCCCTTTGGTTGAGGGAGACCATGCTTTCGGATATCCGATCACCGGAAACGCACGGGGAGAGAGAACATTCGCGGAGAACCTTTTCAGAGTCCATCCTTTCCCAACCGGACCGAAGCGGTCATCGTGAACATTCTGCAGCCCCCATCCGTTGAGTTTCCCGCTGGCCCACTGTGCCGCTTCGCGATATTCGGGCGACCAGGTCAGGCGCGGGCCGTAGACATCTGTGAGAAAGCTCAGGATCTCCATGACTTGCGAACGGTTCAACCCCTCGTCTTTGATCCGGGAAATCACCGCTGTGTCGATTTTCTCAGGCGCCGTCTGTGTCAGGACGGAAGACGCAAAAAGAACTGTAACAAACAAAATCAAAAATCCTCGTTTCATGATCCGCTCCATAAAGAAGTGCGTGGCGAGACATGACTTTGAATTGAAAGAATAACGAAAAAAGCCGGAAAAAGTTACTGGCTGGCCGATGTGTGACAAATGAAAGTGAGCAACTCCAACGAAAGAAAAAAGAACCAAATAGCAAATCACAAACAAGCACCAAATGAGAAATTCCAAACTGGAAGGAAGCTCCGCTCCCGACACAAATGCAACTTCAGCTCAGGAGCGGACCTGCCGCTTGATAAACAGTAGTTCTTTGGCAGGAGGGGCTCCTTCGGGACTTTATCGACTTCAACTTTTGAGAAAGCAAGGGATGGAAGAAGACTCGTTCCCCGAAAGGAACCTCGCAGAAAAGGGGGAAAAACCGATTTGTACAAGAAATGGGAAAGAGGTCGTTTTTCCTCTCGAAGATGGGGTACAGAACCGTTCCTAGCCGGCAAAGAGCCACGGAAATCGCTCAATTTCAGCGTTTTTTATTTCATGAAGAGTGGAACGCTGATTGATACTCTTAAAGGAGGGATTGTTGCACTCCCCGCCAAGGTGCAGAAAGGAGAGTGCCTATGAAAAGCTTCATTGCCTTAGCGTTTCCCCTTTGGTTCAACCTGCTTGCCGCCCAGTCTCCCGATCTTTCCCGCCATCACAGCGTCCTCACCACCGACTGCAAAAGCATTCGAGGCCATGCCGGGAGGATTGTGGCAGAGGCCGGCGAAACAGATCTCAATCGCGACGTCGCCGTCGCCCATCTCGATCAGATTGAAAAGTATCATGCGGAGATGGAGGAACGTCTTAAGATCATCAAGGGTCTTCTGACTCCGGCTCAATGGAAACTGGTCGAACGGGAACACAAGTCGCTCGAAACCGTGTGCTCGACCCTCCGCGGCCTCATCAAGAGCCTGAAGGAGGAGTTCGAAAACAAGAACCCCGACAAGAGTACCGTTCGGGGATTGGCCATCAAACTGCGCACGGAAATGTCGGGCGGAAACGATGTCCATGAGCGGATGAAAAAGAAACTCGGAATTCTCTGAATCAAACCATGAAGCGTCTTGAACCCGGTTCACTCGAGGACCTGATCCAGCTTCTTCGGCAGGAGGGGTATACCGTGATTGCCCCGACCGTGCGCGACAGCGCCATCGTCTATGATGAAGTCAGCTCATCGGGCGAGCTTCCGAATGGCTGGACGGATCACCAGACGAACGCGTCGTATAAGCTTCAACACGGCGAGCAATTGCCGCGAATCTATTGAGCAAGAAGATTCCGCCGCCCGTATCTCTTTCAATTTCTTGTCTGAAGCTGCAAGAAAAACGCGTCAGGACAAGGGAATCCCGACCCGAAACACCGTCCCTCCTTCCTTCGATTCAACCCCGACGTTGCCCCCCTGCATTTCGACAATCCGTTTCGCAAGGGCAAGACCCAGACCGACTCCTTTTTCCTGTACAATCTTCATAAACGGCTCAAAAATTCTCTCGCGAAATTGTTCCGGGATCGCACTGCCGTCGTTCGATACCTTGAAGATCAACCATCCGCCCTCCGACTCCGTTGAAAGCCGGATGGTACCTCCCGGGGGCACGTAGTTAGCCGAATAGAGGGCGATGTTGATGAGAGCCCGCGCAATCCTCTCATAATCGAGCGATGCATTCCCGGAGAATCCCTGTTGCACGTCGAACCGGACCATGTCTTTTTCAAGATCCGCTGTGACGGCCTCCCTGACATAGTTCACAAGCGAAGGCACGTTGGAACTCATCTTGTTCACGCGCATTTCGCCCGTCGTAAAATCAAGCACGTCCTGGGTCATCTTGTTCATCTGCTGTACGGCATTACGCACCGTTTCGGCGGCGTTCTTCCTCTGTGATTCTTCCATCCCCTCTCGCTCGATCTGCCCGACCGATCCCAGGATTTGCCGTATCGGGGCCCGGAAATCACGGATCAGCGACTCGGCAATTTGTCCCACCGTGGACGTCCTCAGCGCCGCCTGACTTTGTTGCAGCGCCTTTCGCATCCGGTCGAAGGACCGCGAAAGCTGTCCGAGTTCATCTCTGGATTCCAGGACCTTCGTTTCATACCCCATGTCCCCCTGACCCATTGCCTCTGTGGCTTTGACGAGTTCCTGCACGGGTTTCCGAACCAAACCGCGGTAGAAGGCGAATCCTATCGCCAGGGTGACAATGCCCAGGACAATGGAGATCATGGCCAGCTGATTGGAGTTTTCCGAAATCGACTCCTGAATCTCGGTGAGGGGAACCTGGATGTGGGCAACTCCGAGCACATGGTTCAGCGGAACTTCATGGCAGGCCTGGCACTTTTTTTCCGCTTTGAAAGGTATGATTGCTTCCAGATCGTCCGGGCGCCTCACCCAGATCGGAATCCCTGTGTCAAAGACCTCATTCCCCAGGTCTCCCTTGGTCATCGCAAATTGAACGCGTTTCCAGAGGCGTTGGGGTCGCGTGGTGTCATCCTCGAGGTCTTCCATGAGCTGCAGGTTCTTGGGTCGAATGCGGATATAAAGCTCTTTCAGTCCCCCGGCAGTTCGTATTCTATTGAGAAACGCGTCCTCCACACGGTATCTGTCGACCATCTGTGAGACGAGCGCTTCGCGCACGATATGTGCCTTCTGGAGAGCCGCTGCTTTGGCCTGTTCAAACATCTGCTCTTCGGCAGAAGTCGAACTGAAATAATAAATTCCCCCGACAGCCACAAGAAACAGGGGGACAAACGTCAAAAGGAGCTTGGCAGTGAGTGTGAGGTTACTCATCGTGGTGTCCTTTGGTATTATTGGACGGCGTATTCTGGAGGGCTGAAGAATATAGAAAGATTCGGGGGAATTCTCCAACACCCGGAGATTGCGGTAACTTCTCGGACAGGGCTTTGGGACATGAGCTGATTTGCAGTTGTTTTTTGAGGAACCGCCCTCGCCTTGCCTTTCGGCCGACCCTTTCGTATCTTCTTATGGCGAAGCCTGTTAGGAGAGTAACAGGCTTTTCGTATCTTGTCCCAATTTGACTGAACTTAGCCGAGAGTTCGAAATGTGGTGCTAAGTTCACGTCAAATTGAGGATCCGCCGAAACCGCCAACTTGTGCGCCGAAGCTTTAGCGCGGGCACAAGGCGGTGAAGGCGGAAACGCCAGCGGATCGCGAAAAACGCTCGCCGGCCGAATTGGGAGTTCTGGCCCGGCAAGTTGTTCTTTTACAATCCGCAATCGTCAATCCGAAATCCGAAATTGTACCACGGTGACCATAGTTCAGTCGGTTAGAACGCCAGGTTGTGGCCCTGGAGGTCGAGGGTTCGAGTCCCTCTGGTCACCCCAAACATTGCAGAATGTAGATTGAAAATTGTAGATTTGGCGGGGATATGATCTGCATCTAAAATCTCAAATCTACCATCCAAACGGGGGTATCATGGATGCGGAAGAACTAAAGCAGCGGACGAAGAGGTTTGCCCTCTGCGTTATACAAATGGCTGAATCGATTCCTCAGACTGTCGTTAGTCGTAGAATCACGGATCAGCTTGTGCGGGCGGGAACATCTGTTGGAGCTAACTACCGCGCATCGTGCCGGGCCAGGTCAAGAGCAGAATTCAATTCGAAACTCCAAACTGTGCAGGAAGAGGCAGACGAGTCAGCGTATTGGATTGAGGTATTATTAGAGAGTAATCTGGTTTCAGGATCAGAGTGGGTAAAACTCCATCAGGAAGCTGATGAATTGACCGCAATTTTCACATCATCGTTAATTACCTCGAGAGGATTACGGTAGGTCCATTCAATCTACAATCTAAAATCTACAATCTGCCCTGTTCCGCCCCCATCGTCTAGAGGCCTAGGACACGAGCTTTTCAAGCTTGGAACACCGGTTCGAATCCGGTTGGGGGCACTAAACATTGTAGATTGTAGATTGAAAATTGTAGATTGAAAAGCGTTTTCCTTAGCCCACATAAATCTACCTTCTACAATCTACAATCTGAAATGTTCGCGTTGGGGGCACTTAACAAGGAAAA
>JACPLA010000120.1 GCA_016186715.1 Ignavibacteriales bacterium
AAAACGCTCGAAGCCCTCAAGGAGCGCGGCGGTGTATATCTGAACGCCATTGGCGGCGCGGCGCAATACTATTCCCGATGCATTACCGAAGTCACAGGCGTGGATTTCCTCGAGTTTGGAATTCCTGAAGCCATGTGGCACCTGAAGGTTCGGGACTTCCCGGCCGTTGTGACGATGGACGCACACGGAAACAGTCTCCACGCAGAGGTGGAAAAGGCGTCCGCGCAAGAGCTGGCGTCATTTGCAGAACCTGTCTCGTCCTGACGCTGAACGAGAATCACCAAAGACCCCCAAGCACCAGGTGTGAGCATCCTCCTGGTGCTTTCTTCTTTTCCTGAACCGAAGAAAGGAGACATTCCATGAAGATGCGAACTGAGCGTGACTCCCTGGGAGAACGAAAGATCCCGGCCGATGCGTACTACGGCGTGCAGACCGATCGGGCACTTGAGAATTTCCCGATCAGCGGGCTGAAGGCGGCGGCTTCCTATGTGGAAGCAACGGTGCAGATCAAACGAGCGGCTGCGATCGTGAACCGGGATCTCGACCTGCTGGACAAGGTCGTTGCCGATGCGATCGTGAAGGCTGCCGATGAGGTTATTCGGGGGAAACTACGCGAATGGTTTCGGGTGGACGTCTTTCAGGCCGGGGCCGGTACGTCGCACAACATGAATGCGAACGAGGTCTTGGCCAACCGTGCGATCGAGATTCTGGGCGGCGAAAAGGGAGACTACACTCGGGTTCATCCGAATGACCATGTCAACATGTCTCAATCGACGAACGATGTCTGCCCCACGGCAATTCGGATTGCCGTCCTCCTTGAATTGGAGTCCTTTCTTCCTGCCCTTGAAAACCTCGAAAAACAATTCCTTGCAAAGGGGAAGGAGTTTGACTCTGTTGTGAAGTCCGGCCGGACCCATCTGATGGATGCGGTGCCCGTTCGATTGGGCCAGGAGTTTTCGGCCTACGGCGTAAACCTGCGCAAACATCGGGAAGCTGTTGTGAAGGCCGCCGACTCGTGCAGCGAGCTCGGAATCGGGGGAACGGCAGCGGGAACCGGGCTTAACTCCCATCCGCGCTACCGGCAGGCCATGGTGGAAGAAATTGGGAGGAACATGGGAATGTCCTTCAGGACGGCAGACGATTATTTTGAAGCGATGCAAAGTCTCCGTCCGATGGTGGAGGTTTCTCAGGCGATGCGAAATCTGGCACAAGACCTTGTACGAATCGCCAATGATATTCGTCTTCTGGGGTCCGGGCCGAAAACCGGGCTTGCAGAGCTTCAATTGCCGGCGGTGCAGCCGGGGTCGTCTATCATGCCGGGAAAGGTCAACCCCT
The DNA here is from genome assembly GCA_016186715.1 of Ignavibacteriales bacterium. Taxonomy (GTDB): domain Bacteria; phylum Bacteroidota; class Ignavibacteria; order UBA10030; family UBA10030. The sequence continues at coordinate 1,336 of JACPLA010000120.1, forward strand.
CGATAGCGGAAATGGTCAACATGGTTTGCTTTCAGGTCATTGGTTGTGACACCACTATCTTGATGGCTGCGCAGGCTGGGCAGTTGGAACTGAATGTTATGATGCCGGTGGTTGCCCATGATCTCATTCACGAGATCGCAATTTTGAAGCAGGCAATGCGCGTCTTCGATGAGCGCTGCATCAAGGGGTTGCGGGCCGATGTGCAACGATGCCAGGAATATGCTGAGAACAGCGTCAGCATCGTGACGGTGCTGAATCCCCGCATCGGTTACCAGGCCGGGGCGGAGATAGCCAAGGAGTACCTCAGTTCCGGGAAATCAATCAGGGAGCTTGTTCGGTCAAAGGGACTTCTGGATGACCGCGAGCTGGAGTCTGTGTTTGATTTGCGAAAGATGACGGAGCCGGGCATTCACAAGAAGTAGCATGGGACCGGTTTATCCCTACAACCTTTTTCAGTCCGGGCCGTAGTACAGGTGTTCCTGTGGACCGATTTCCGAGTACTCTTGCTCGAGAGGGGGAAACGGTTCCGCCACTCCGGTATTCCATCATTCCAACATACAGACGATACTGAACTTCTCACTATGGTAACGACGACCCTCCGTTCTCTTCGGGATTTCTACGACGTTTTTCGCACGGGGTTGACGAGCGCTGAGATTGAAAAACTGCTCAGCGACGATGCGCGCGGCATGTACTCGTTCTATGTCAGGAACATGCCTCCTCGAAATCCGGCGCAATCCAGGTTCATCCGCTTCCTGAAATTCAGCTGGCACTTGTTTCTTGCATTCCTTCTGAAGCTGACCCCTGCACGCCGTTTGTTCTATGCCATCGCTCTGCTGCTCGTGGGCCTTGCATTCTGGGATAGCGACCTGATGAAGGCGTTCTATGGATTCTTGATCCTCAATTTTCTTCTCGCTCTGGAGCTTGCCGACAAGTTGGTGACGCGGGACGAGCTGGAATTCGCACGGCAAATTCAGCTGAGCCTTTTGCCCGATTCTCTCATCCCCGTCGAGGGATTTGCCATCGCTTCCCACAGCGATGTTGCCGAAAGTGTTGGCGGGGATTACTATGATCTGATTCCGATGAACGATGGCAGCACGATGGTTGTCGTCGGGGATGTTTCAGGAAAGGGAATTTCTGCCGCCCTGTATATGGTCAAGGTTCAAACCGCGCTTCAGCTGCTGGCAAAAGAGGTGACCGATCCCCGGGAGCTGATGATCAGGCTCAATGAGTACCTGTACAAGAAATTGCGGCGAAATTTCTTTCTGACGATTACGATTCTCAAGGTCTATCATGACGGGAAAATTTTATGCTGTCGGGCTGGGCATATGCCTGCGCTCCTGCTTGATGCCCGGTTGCGGACCTGTTCGTGGATCCAACCGCGGGGAACAGCCATCGGCCTGGCTCCTCCCGCTGTCGCAGACAAGAGCAAAGGCAACGGGGAGACTCACACGATGTTTGAACAATCGCTCGAAATCGAACAACTGTCGATGGAAAAGGGGGATACTCTTATTCTCTATACCGATGGCGTGATCGAATCCGTGAACCGTCACCGGGAAGAGTTCGGAGAAGGAAGACTCATGCAGGTCGTCCTTGATTCGGCCGGAGAGGATGTCGATGAAGTGAAAGAAAGACTTATCAAAAGCATAGCCTCTTTTCGGAACGGAGAGGAACTTCGTGACGATACGACGTTCGTCATTCTCAAGCGTAACGGTACTATGACGTGAAAAAACCGGTTCGACCCCGATGTCATGACGTTTTCTTCGTTGACGCCTGTCCCTTTTTTGCCTATATTTGTTTCGTGTTTGATTCATGCTGGCGTAGCTCAGTGGTAGAGCAGCGGTTTCGTAAACCGCAGGTCGTCGGTTCAAATCCGACCGCCAGCTCTCTGATCAGATGCGGGGTCGGTTCTCAGCTGGAAGCTGATCCGCCTCTGGCGGAAAATCCGACCGCCAGCTCGCCGTTCTTATTCCGAAACATCGGTTCTGGATCCGCTCAAAGGCGGATTTTTTGTTCACGGATGAGGACAAACCGCATCCCATACGACCTGATCATCATTGGTGCCGGCCCTTCAGGCTTGCCTGCGCGATCGGGGCTTCCCGTGCAAGCTGCCATCCTTCCCTCTTTCGATCGGACTCCGTTCACCCATTGAATCTCTTGAACGGCTTCAAAAATGATTGATTTTTGGGCATCTTGTCGGTATCATTCCATGATCCCGCTTTTTCAATCTCACCGTCTGATCCGCAAGAAAGGTAACAGATGAACGAAGGCACAATTCTTCAGGTAATCGGTCCGGTCGTCGACATCGACTTTTCGGGCGGCAAGCTCCCTGCCATTCAGAACGCGGTCAGAATTCCCCGGACCAATGTCGAGGGGTCCAAGGATGAGCTGATTTGCGAGGTTCAGCAGCAACTTGGAGAAGATCGTGTCCGCACCGTGGCGATGGACTCAACGGATGGCCTCGTTCGGGGAATGAAGGCGTTTGACACAGGTGAACCGATCATGGTGCCGGTGGGGCCGAAAATACTGGGGAGGCTCATCAACGTCACCGGTCAGGCCATTGATGCGTTGGGGCCGGTGGAGGGGAAAACGAAATATCCCATTCACAGACCCTCTCCGGGATTTGAACAACTCTCGACGAAGCGGGAAATGTTTGAGACTGGACTCAAGGTGATCGACCTTCTGGAGCCGTATACCCGCGGTGGAAAAACAGGGCTGTTCGGAGGAGCGGGCGTTGGCAAGACGGTCCTGATTCAGGAACTAATCCACAACATTGCAAAACACCACGGTGGTTACTCGGTCTTCGGCGGGGTCGGAGAACGCACACGCGAAGGAAACGACCTGTGGCTTGAGATGAAGGAATCGGGCGTGCTGGACAAAACAGCGCTCGTGTTTGGTCAGATGAACGAGCCACCGGGAGCCCGTGCTCGCGTCGGTCTGACGGCGCTCACCGTTGCGGAATACTTCCGCGACGAAGAGGGGAAGGATGTTTTGCTCTTCATCGACAACATTTTCCGCTTTGTTCAAGCCGGCTCCGAAGTCTCCGCCCTTCTCGGTCGCATGCCGTCGGCCGTGGGGTATCAACCGACACTGGGTACCGAAATGGGAGAATTGCAGGAACGCATTACCTCCACGAAAAAGGGATCCATCACATCGGTCCAGGCCATTTATGTCCCCGCCGACGATTTGACGGATCCCGCTCCGGCCACAACGTTCTCGCATCTTGACGCGACAACAGTTCTGAGCCGTCAGATCGTGGAAAAAGGGATCTACCCCGCAGTCGACCCGCTCGACTCAACATCGCGGATTCTGGATCCAAACGTTGTCGGGAATGAACACTATCAGACGGCCAGGCGCGTGAAGGAAATCCTGCAGGCATACAAAGATCTCCAGGATATTATCAACATCCTCGGAATGGACGAGCTTTCCGACGAGGACAAGATTACGGTGGCAAGGGCGAGAAAGATCGAACGATTCCTTTCCCAACCCTTCTTTGTTGCGGAGCAGTTTACCGGATATTCCTGGAAATACGTGAAACTGGAAGACACGATCGGCGGTTTCAAGGGAATTATTGAGGGCGAATACGATTCACTGCCCGAATCGGCGTTTCTGATGGTCGGGACCATTGAGGAAGCGGTTGAAAAAGCGAGGAAGATTCAGGGCTAGCCATGTCGGAAAAGCCGTTTCATCTTGACATCGTAACGCCGCGGAAAGTGGTGTTGAGCGCGGAGGTGTCAAGTTTCAGCGCGCCCGGCGTCGTCGGAGGATTTCAGGTTCTCAAAAGCCATGCCCCTCTCCTTTCCTCAATCGCGGTGGGAGAGGTCAAGGTGATCGACCAGAACGGGACGGAATCAAGGTATGCGACCAGCGGCGGATTTGTTGAAGTGAGAGAAAACAAGGTCGTCATGTTAGCCGAAACTGCCGAACGCGCCGATGAGATTGACGTCAAAAGGGCTGAAAGTGCGCGCACCAGGGCCGAAAAAAGAATTTCAGAGAAAAGCCCCGAAATGAACCTGGAGCGGGCGCGGGTGGCTCTTCTGAGAGCCGTCAACAGGATCCGTGTTGCACAACGTAAGTGACCCCGTGATGTGACAAGTATTCCACAGTACCCGTCAACCCGTAGTGTTGACGGGTTTTTTGTTTAAAACCTTGTGCGTGTAACTCTTGGACTTGAGGTACTGAGTGAAAACCCTCTCCTGGCTCGCTCATGGGGCCGGTGCGGGCTGTTGCTCAATCAAGCAAGTGTGGATGCTGAGATGCGTCCTGCGCAATTGGTCCTTAAGAAAGCTCTGAAAAACCGCCTTACCGTTCTGTTTTCCCCGCAACATGGTTTGTTTGCAGATAAGCAGGACAATATGATTGAAAGCGGCCATGGAAGGGATTTTCTCTCCGGCCTGCCTTTCTACAGCCTGTACAGCGAAGTTCGAGAGCCAAGCCCTTCGATGCTGGAGGGCCTTGAGACCGTCATGATCGACATCCAGGATGTCGGTACTCGTGTCTATACCTTTGTTTCAACCATGGCTGGCATCATGCGGGCCTGCGCCAAAGGCGGGAAACGGGTTGTCGTCCTTGACCGGCCGAATCCGATCGGTGGGGCGGAAGTCGAAGGGAACGTCCTGGAGGAGGATTCAAAGAGCTATGTGGGCGAGTACCCGCTTCCGATGCGTCACGGAATGACGATGGGTGAATTGGCGGGATGGATCAACACGACGGCGGAAATCAATGTTGAGCTCGAAGTGATAAGAATGAAAGGATGGCGAAGAACGATGCATTGGGCGGAGACGGGCCGCTTTTGGGTCATGACTTCTCCGAACATGCCGACTCCGGAAACCGCGGAAATGTATCCGGGGATGGTCCTTTTGGAGGGGACCAATCTCAGTGAGGGTCGCGGGACGACCGTTCCGTTCCTCATGGTTGGGGCGCCGTATCTCAGGAGTCTTGAGGAATGGCTGAAAGTTCTTTCCCGGATCAGCGATCTGTCCGGCATCGCCATCCGGCCTGCCGTGTTTGAGCCGACGTTTCAGAAATGGGCAAAGACAACCTGCTGGGGGGCCCAGTTTGTCGTTGTGAATCCCGGAGCGGTGAGGTCCTATCAACTTGCTCTGGGAGTGCTTCTTGCCTCGATCCATCTTGCACCCGAAGACTTTCGGTTCAACGATCCGCCCTACGAGTACGAAACCGTGCGCCCGCCGATTCAACTGCTTCTTGGAAGCAGTTCACTTCCAGGTCGATTGCTGGAATTGGGAAAATCGGATCTGAAACGCGGCGCCGTCAAAGCGCTGGAGCGGACATGGCAAACTCAATTGAAGGAGTTTGAGCGGCAGAGAAAAGAATTCCTTCTGTATCGATAGCCGGTTTCGTTGACATTCACTCGAGGAAGCAGTATATTCAACCGAAATTTGTGAAAAAAAAGCGCAGATTTGCTTCAAAAACGATAAGGAGAGTTGTACCTACACGCCCCACAGTCGCCGAAATTGACCTTCGTGCCATTGCATTCAATCTCAAGGGCGTCAGGGAGAGGGTCGGAAGGAATGTCAAGATCATGGCGGTCGTCAAAGCCAACGCCTACGGCCACGGTCTTGAAAGTGTCACAAAGTTCGTTGAACGTCTTGCGGACTGTTTCGGCGTCGCCTATCCGGAAGAGGGCATGGCGCTGAGAACCAGCGGTGTCGAGAAGCCAATCCACGTTTTTGCCCTTGCCGCTCCCCGCCAGGCGCCTCTATATGCCGACTATGATTTGGAACCAACTGTCAGCAGCATCCGCGATATTGAGTTGATGGATTCTGCCGGGAGGAAGCAAAGGAACACGCTGCCGGTTCATCTCAAGGTCGAGACAGGGATGAATCGAATCGGCGTGCAGAGAGCGGACCTTGGCGATGTGTTGGCTGCTCTTGGCAGGGCCAGGAGATTGGAACTGAAGGGGGTGTTCACCCATTTCGCGACGGCCGATGAGCGCGACAAAAGCTTTCTGACTCGGCAAATCGAAGAATTCCGAAGGATTCTGGATGATCTCAGGATTCAAAAAGTGGAAGCGGAATTGACGCACTGTGCAAATAGCGCTTGTATTCTTGACGCCCCGGAAACATTTTTCTCAATGGTCCGTCCGGGAATCATGATGTACGGTTATTACCCGTCGAAAACAACGACCGGAAGCATCCCCCTTAAGCCCGCCATGACCTTGAAAACGACGGTTTCCTTGATCAAACAGATCGATGCCGGTGAAAGCGTTAGCTATGGGAGAAGGTTTGTAGCGGAAAGAAAGACAAAGATTGCGACGCTCCCGGTCGGTTATGCAGACGGGATCATGAGAATTCTCACGGGTCGGATGGAAGCGCTGATTTGCGGAAACAGATTTCCCGTCGTTGGCTCGATCTGCATGGACCAGATCATGGTGAATGTCGGGGAGGCGGGTGTTTCGGTGGGCGACGAGGCAGTGCTACTGGGCCGCCAGGGGGGAGAGTCCGTGTCGGCATGGGATCTGGCTGAAAAGGTTGGCACGATACCGTATGAAATTTGCTGTGCCGTTTCTTCCCGCGTCCCAAGGATCCACATCTCGTGATGCGAGCACAACAGTATATCGGAGCGTTGCTTGATAACGTAGCGGAGGGTCAGATCGCTTCCGACGAACACCGCTTGACGTTTGGAAAAATCAAGGAGAAGCTCGCCATAACCGACGACTTTGAATCGGAACTCAGGAGCTTGTATAAAGTATCCGGATTCACGGACTTTGCGCTCAGCCTCTCGTGGATTGCCGAGAGGATAGAGAACGACCCCGCGAAGGTGGAATACACTCAGGAAGAACAGGAGATCGTCGTTGCGCGGTTTCGATCTGCGGTCGGGGATTCGGGGCCGGTGATGTCCGTTGAAGCCCCTGCGGAACCGGAGATCACGGAGCCGGAGACGACTCCCCAAGAACCCGTTCCGGAAGAAACTCCGGAAATGCCGGCACACCTGCAGATGGAAACAACGGGGGCGATCGACGAATCCGAGGAGTCAGTATATGCCCCGCCTCCCGGCCCGGCTTCCGGAACCGAGGGTGATTTTGCCTCTCTCATGGAGAAGTTCGTCGAAGCCATGCAGAGCGGCGCAGAGGACCGGGAGCCCCTCCTGGCTTCCGTTCTGGAGCAATGCAAGACGATGATTCCCCCGAACAGCGGTGTTTCCGACGATCTGCGTGAATTCAGTCAGCTGTTGGTCGATTTCTTGAATTACATTACCGAAAACGGGTTCATGGACGATGTTCGCGTTATGAATATCCTCTCAAACGTCTCGGGACCGGTCTCGTCCTGGGCTCAGGCAAGTCCCGATGACAGGGGCGGATTACTGGACGAGGGTCTTGAGATCCTCCGCACGTTTAAGTCTCTCTTCGAATAGACCATGGCTCATATTTTCTCGGTGATCATGGCTGGTGGAGTGGGATCGCGGTTCTGGCCCCGCAGCCGTGAACGTTCTCCCAAGCAGCTCCTGGAGCTGACTGGTTCCGGAACGATGGTTCAGAATACGATTGCGCGAATAGAGCCTCTTGTTCCCTCTGTCAATACATTGGTTGTCACCAACGCCCTGCAGTCCGACGAAATTGTGAAGCAGCTGCCGTTTATTCCGAAGGAGAACATCCTCGTCGAGCCTGTTGGACGCAATACAGCCCCATGTGTCGGGCTCGCGGCATCATGGGTCAGCCGCATGGATCCTCAGGGTGTCATGATTGTCCTTCCAGCCGATCACGTTATTCAGAATGTCCCCGAGTTCCTCCGGGTCCTCACGGTCGCAATTTCAATCGCGGAAGAAACCGGTGGCCTGGTGACAATAGGCATTAAACCCTCTCATCCCGAAACGGGATACGGCTATATACAATTTTCTGACGACGAGGGCTCGAATCGATATCGTGCCAAGGAGGCCTATCGCGTCAAGACGTTTGCGGAAAAACCAAATCTGGAAACGGCGGAACGGTTTCTCAAAAGCGGGGACTTCCTTTGGAACAGCGGGATGTTTGTGTGGAAAGCCGAATCGATTCTTGCCGAGATCGGGACGCATTTGCCCGAGCTTTCCGAGCAGCTGAAAGCCCTTGCTCCATCCATGGGAACCGCTGGTTACGGGGCGGCACTCGAGCAGGCCTACGGGCTCATCCGGGGGATTTCGATCGACTACGGGGTCATGGAAAAAGCCGGGAATGTGTATGTCGTCAAGGGAGATTTCGGTTGGAGCGATGTTGGGTCGTGGGATGAAGCAGTGCGACTATCCAAACCGGATGAAGATGGAAACGTGAAAAAGGGATCCGTGATCTCGAGGAACTCAAGGAACAATTTCATCCAGGCGAATTCGAAAATCGTGGCGACTATCGGCGTCGAAGACCTTATTATTGTTTCCACAGAAGACGCCGTGTTGGTCTGCAAGAAAGGCCAATCGCAGGATGTGAAAGAAATCGTCGACTACATCCGCCGGAAGCAGATGAATGAATACCTGTAGGAGGAACACGTTGGTCGGTCTTTGGGGACTGGGTCTTTGCGTGTTCATCCTTTCGTGTTCATCGTCCCCCCGTTTTGGCCGGGAGGGAAACAAAATCGGAGACGGCGAAACCGCGGCCGTGAAACCGCCCGCAGAAAAAAGCGACGAAAAACCGTCGACCTACCGGCCGAGCAGCGGCAGGATTCTTTTAACCCTCGAAGGGGTGGCGTCCTACTACGCCCACGATTTTCACGGGAAGCTCACTTCCAACGGCGAACGGTTCGACATGAATGATCTGACTGCCGCGCACCGCACCTTCCCTTTCGGAACAAAAGTCCGGGTGACAAATCTCGAAAACAACAAGATCGTCCTTGTCCGGGTGAACGACCGCGGGCCTTTTGTCGAAGGAAGAATCATTGATCTTTCATTGGGGGCCGCCAAAGAGATCGATCTCATACAGACGGGGACGGCCAGCGTCCGGCTGGAGGTGTTACAGTGGGGGGATGGAAAATAATCCTGATGGCGAAGAAGCTTATAACAGAAGCTGATGTCCTTTCTGCCGCCAGGAGCGGGATCAAAGTTCTGTCGGTCGATGATAATACTGTTGTAACGCCTTCTGCCCGTGACGCCGCACGCCGGATGAATGTCGTTCTCACCGAAGGAAGCGCCGCGCCCGCCGTCACCTCGTTTGTCGATTCGGTCAGTATTCACACTCCGCCGAAATCAAAGGAGAGACGGATTGTCATTGCCCTGGGGGCGGATCACGGCGGGTACTCGTTGAAAGAATCTGTGAAGAAATACCTTTTGGAAGAAGGGTATACGGTGGCGGATGTCGGGACGCATTCGGAACAGTCCTGTGACTACCCGGACTTTGCCTATGCGGTTGCAGCCCTCGTTTCTTCAGGACAGGCATCACAGGGGATAATGATCGACGCCGTGGGAATGGCATCGGCCATCGTTTGCAACAAGGTGCCGGGAATCCGGGCCGTGGCCGCGTATAACGAATTTGTCGCTCGAAGCAGCCGCGAACACAACGACGCTAACATTCTGACGCTCGGAGGAAGGGTCATGGGAGTAGAATCGGCGAAATCCGTGCTGGCGGCCTGGCTCGCAACGTGGTTCGGAGGAGGGCGCCACCAGGCCAGGGTCAGGAAGATCCAGGAGATAGAGGAGAAATTCTCAAAACGGGGATCCCACTGATGAGAGTCAGCATCAGGGTCCGGGCTCACGCGAGACGGAATTTTGTGGAGGTTGGAGATGACGGGAATCTTATTGTGTCGGTTACAGCTCCTCCTGTTGAAGGGAAGGCGAACAAGAAAGTGATCGAAGTTCTTTCTGAATATCTCGGAAAGCCAAAACGCAACATCTCCATCCTCAGGGGAAGGTCGGGAAGACACAAAATTGTTGAGATTCTTTAACGGCGCCTTTCTCTTCCTTTTCCTCGCGGGTCGTGCCTTTTCCCAGGACACTGTTTCCGTCGCTCCGGGGATCGTTCATATCAAAATCAACCGGCCCGGTCCGCAATCTGTTAACGTTGTCGTCATCGACCTCTCAAATCCCTCCTATCACATTGTCTCCTACAAAGCATCCCGTCTGATACCAAGCTCGCTTCAAGTGCGCGAACACTCCGCGTCAGAGCGAATGGTGCTTGCCGCCGTCAATGGCGACTTTTTCAGTTTTGAAACCATGTGGCCCGTCGGAAACCAGGTTGAAAATGGAGCCCTAGTTCATGGCACCAAGAATCATCAATGGCGAAGTCGTGAATTCCCCGTCTGACAAATCGGGGGAACGGGGTGTGGCAAACACACTCCAGTTGGTGAAGAAAGTCACTCCTTAGGATGAATTCTGGCATCGAGTCATCCATTTTCCACACAACGACGAGACGCTGTACTCCGGCTTGAGAAACTCATCTATGTTGGAAAGAACATCGGGGGAGCGTCTCCGTTGCGAAAAATAAGAGGAAACGAATATGCGAACATATTTAGCCGCGACAGTGATCTGCTGTTCATTTGCGATGAGCCAGGATGCGACAAATCCTCTGCCGGAACTGCGGGAGCAAGCGCGGGTCCATCAGGAATGGCTCAAAGCTCGATTGGAGCGGGTGCTGCCAATGTTGATGAGAGAACATGGTGTGCAAATGTGGGTGATTCCCATGAGAGAATACAATGAGGACCCTGTCTTCTCATCGCTCGTGTCGGCCACTACGTTCGCTGCGCGCAGACGAACGATCTATGTCTTTTTTGACAGGGGGGAAAAAGAAGGCATCGAACGGCTGGCGCTCGGGGGCACCTCGCAGGGAGGTCTCTACACGGCTTTCAGAGATTCGACTCTTGAGAACGCGGAGCTGTGGGGAAAAGAGCAGTGGAAACTGCTAAAACGAATCATACACGAACGCAATCCCCACACCATTGCCGTAAACATCTCTCATACTCACGCATTTTCGGATGGCCTCAGCGCAGGGGAATGGGAGCAGTTGGAGGAAATTCTTGGATCGGAGTTCACCGGGCGAATCGTCCGGAGGGAGGGGCTCGCCTTGGACTACGTATCCATTCGTATCCCCGAAATGTTGCCTGTCTACAAGGAAATGATGAAAGCCGTGCATGAAATCATCGGAGAAGCATTCTCGAATACGGTCATTACCCCCGGAGTGACCAGGACCCAGGACGTCATCTGGTGGATGCGCCAGCGAACTCACGAACTTGGCTACGGAACGTGGTTCCAGCCGACTGTCAGCGTTCAGAGGAAAGGGGCCGATCTAACCGACGACACAAATCCTGTCATTGAACGGGGAGATGTTCTACATTGTGACTATGGATTGACCTTGATGCGTCTCAATACCGATACCCAGCATATGGGATACGTTTTGCAGGCGGAGGAATCGGATGTTCCTGAAGGAATCAAACAAGCTCTGAGAAATAGCAATCGTCTGCAGGATATTCTTCTTGAGAATATGAAAGTCGGCCTGACCGGGAACCAGATATTGGCGAAAACGCTTGCGCAGATGAAGAACGAAGGGATTGATGGAACGGTGTATACTCATCCGATTGGCGAACACGGCCATGGGGCGGGACCCTTGATCGGACTTTGGGATCGCCAGCAAGGCGTTCCAGGGCGCGGAGATGTTCGCCTCAGGCCGAACACATGGTTTTCAATCGAGCTTCAGGCAACAACCCCAGTCCCCGAGTGGGGCAACCAGCCAGTTCGCTCCGCACAAGAAGAGGAGGCTGAAGTGACAAGCGGAAGTGAGGTTCGATGGATTCTCCATCGACAAACAGACTTTCACCTTGTCCGATGAATTTCGTCTAATGCCAACATGACAGAAAGACTGACATGATTGGAGCGGTTGGTTCAGCGTCTCCGTAATCGCAAAATTCAGCATCCGCGTCATGAATCCCTTGAAAATGCAGCAAATTCAAGGGGTAGCTCCCAGTCAAGCTTCCCACCTCTTGACAATTTCATTTGAAAGCTTATCTTTATAACCAGCTTTGAATAAGCTATTCATTTTGTGTGCATTGTGCTGATCGGTTAAGGCTATCTTCCATTTCTGCGACCGTTCAGATTCATTAATGAATAGATTTGTTTTTTTTGAGAATTTTGAAAGGAAAATGCTTGAGAATCACGATTATCATGATTATGGCTTCTTTTGCCTTAGCTGGCTGCACTGAGCCAAATCCGGGGCTCACATTTGGTTCGAAAGAAGCGCTGGAGGATGGCGTCCCTTCCGTGCTGGAGGCCCATCGGAATCAAAAGGGACTGGATGGCCCGACCGCGAGGTCCATTGAGCGTTTTGGGCCAATTGTGCGCAAATACGCCCATACCTATCAGGTCGACTGGCGTTTGGTACTGGCTGTGATGAAGCAGGAGTCAAGTTTTCGCCCAAAAGTCAAGAGTTATAAGGGTGCCTACGGTCTCATGCAGATCATGCCGATCACGGAGGCGGAATTGACCCAGAAGATAGGGGTCAAGAACACCCGAACGCCGTACAACAATATCAAGGGAGGGATTTATCACCTCAAGTCACTCTACAGGTATTTTGATTCAGCCCGTGGGGACGAGCGGGTCCGCCTTACCCTTGCAGCCTACAATGCGGGCCTCAACCGGATCAGAGATGCTCAGGACATCGCCAGATTCATGGGTGATGATCCGAACTCTTGGAAGTCGATCAAGGATGCGCTTCCGTTGCTCTCCAGCAGATACCATACGCTGCACAAGCGGGTCTGGGAGAACGGGGTTCCCCGATCCGGATATTTCAGGGATGTGACCCAGACGACGAATTACGTTGACAATATCATGGGATATTACGACTCGTATCAGCTTGCCCTCCGTTAAGACATGACCCGGGGCACCGGTGTTGTCATTTTTTCCCTCCTTTTTTGCATCCCTGTTGTTGGTCAGAATGAGGGGGTCGACATACGACTTTTCCGGTCTATTAATGGGCTCCAAAATCCGTCTCAGAACGGTTTCTTTGAATACTTAGACCATTCTTCGATCCCAACGTTTGGAGCAACTCCTTTAGGATTCATCGTCGTTGGAGCGGCTGTCAAAGAGCGGACGACAACGGAGGCCGGAGTTCTGGCGGCTGTGAGTCAACTGACCGCCTTCGGTTTGACGATCGGTTTGAAAGAGCTCATTGGGCGCCATCGCCCATTTGAAGAACTCTCCGACGTGAAGGTAAAGCATCTCTGGTCTGTCAGAGGATCTTCGTTTCCATCAGGACATGCTTCCCAGGCGTTTACCCTCGCCACAATTCTCTCGCTGCAATACAGGAAAGTCACGCTGACGATCCCGCTTTTCTTGTGGGCGACCGCCATCGGGTACTCCCGCGTCTATCTTGGCGTTCATTATCCTTCCGATGTCCTTGCCGGGGCGGCTGTGGGGCTGGCATCGGCCGCGGCGATTTGGAGCGTCCGAAAAAGACTCTCGTCCCTGAACGAGTCGCTGTCCGGTGAACCGTCGACCAATGTTCTCGTCGGCGACGGGGATTTGGATCTGATTCGCCTTGAAATCCCGCTTCCTGGATGGTAATTTGCTTCTGCAACGGTTTTTGGGTAAATTTCACCCCGAATGGAACTGCTTCCGAGAAATATCCGCGCCCCGGAACTCTATGGGGATTTCTGGTTCAACTCCGAGCCGCTCGCTGTAAGGGATCTTCGCGGTTCTGTTCTTCTCGTCGATTTCTGGGACTTTACTTCTGTCAATTGCCTCCGTTCCCTTCCATATGTCAAAGATTGGCGTAGAAAATATGCCGATTATGGTCTGGTTGTTATAAGTGTTCACACTCCAGAATTCCAGTTCGGGTGGGATCCAGAGGTGATCGAAAGCGCTCTGAAGAATCTGAAGGTTGATTTCCCCGTCGTTTGCGACAACAAGGCGCTGGTCTGGAATGCTTTTGGTGCCCGGTACTGGCCCACGAAATTCATCATTGACAAAGATGGATTCATCCGGTATGTCCATACCGGCGAAGGAAGCTACGATCAGCTTGAACGCGCAATTCAATCTATGCTCGCAGAAGCAGGCATAAGGGGGGAACTCCCACAATTGACGGAGCCTTTTCGTGATACGGATGTTCCGGGAGTTGTCTGTTATCGAACGACGGGCGAGGTGCGGACAGGGTACCTTCGGGGGGCCCTGGGAAATGTTGAGGGATACAGCCCCGAATCGACTCTCGAGTACGTGGATCAGGGAATTTATCTTCCGGGAAGATTTTATGCCGAAGGGAAGTTCCTGAGCGATCGGGAATTTTTCCGATTCAACGGAGCGAAAGGAGAGACGGGCCATATCAGTGTTCCTTATCAGGCCGCCGAGGTGAATGCTGTTATGAGTAGCGAAGATGGATCTCCGTGCCGTGTCCTGGTTCACCAGGATGGCGAATGGGTTGCAGATCAGGACAGGGGAAATGATCTCCTTGGCGGCACAGATGGTGCTACCTCTGTCATGGTGGACAGTCCCCGTATGTTCAACCTGATCAAAAACAGAGAATTCGGCGAGCATCTGCTTCATCTGACGATTGATTCTCCGAGCTTGCGGGTGTATGCTTTCTCATTTGTGACGGCTCCCATCCCCGAAGTCATTCCCACCAACTAATGTACGCCGTTCGTATCCACGAGCACGGGGGGCTCGACAAGCTCGTCTACGAAGAAATTCCTACTCCCAGGCCCCAAGCCGGCGAAGTGCTGGTCAACGTGCGGGCGACCTCCTTGAATCATCTGGACCTTTGGGTCCGAAAGGGCCTCCCCGGTGTGACGTTTCCGCTCCCGATCATTCCCGGCGTTGATGCCGCGGGAGTGGTCGTGGACAACGGCGCGGGGGTAGAACATGTTACCATAGGCGAGCGGGTTGTGATCGCCCAAGGAATCTCCTGCGGTCACTGTGCATACTGTCTGAACGGAGAGGACAATCTCTGCAAAGATTACAGACTGATCGGAGAACACCGCGACGGCGCGGACGCGGAGTATATCGTTGTTCCCGCGAAAAACGTCATTCCGCTTGGATTAAAGATAACCTTTGAAGAAGCGGCGGCGGGGGCGCTGGTCTTTCTGACCGCCTGGCAGATGTTGGTCGATAAGGCAAAAATCAAGCCGGGAGAAGAAGTCCTGGTCATCGGAGCGGGCAGCGGTGTTGGGAGTGCCGGGATTCAGATTGCGAAGCTGTACGGGGCCAAGGTCATTGCCGCGACGGGTTCCGCGGAAAAAGCGGAAAAGGCGAAGAAGTTGGGTGTCGACGAGGTCATCAATTATCGGGAACAGAATATCGCCGCGGAGGTGAGAAGGCTTACAGGCAAACGTGGTGTCGATGTTGTGTTTGAGCATGTTGGAAGCAGCGTCTGGGAAGATTGCATTCGAAGTCTGACGAAGGGAGGCCGGCTTGTGACATGCGGAGCGACAAGCGGCTATACGGCCTCGACGGACCTCCGCTATGTGTTCTACAAGCAGCTCCAAATCCTCGGCTCGACGATGGGGAAGAAAGGGGACTTGATCCGGATCCTGAGGTTTTTTGAGCAGGGAAGGCTCAAACCAGTCATTGATCGGGTGATGCCGCTCAAGGAGGTTCGCGAGGCGCACCGAATTCTTGAGGGAGGGGAACAGTTTGGGAAAATTGTGTTGAAACCATGAAAAACGCACGCGCCATTTTTGTCATTGCGAGGTTATCTTGCCGACTTCGTCAGCCATCTTCGCGATGAATGACATCAAAGCCACGACCTTCCCGCTCCGCCGAACCGGTCTCGCCAAGTCTCGACGAGGCGGGCGGAGCGAGGCGAGTAGGTCGTGGAATCGAATCCAAACAAACACACGTTCGGCTTTAGCCCTGATCGCACTGCACACAACCCTCAGAAGATGTTTTTAGCAGGAATTCGCCTTGGGCGGACGACCAACCAATCTATCACGCGCATGATAGATTGCTTCGCAAACAAGGCTACTAATGACATCAAATATTGTAGAACGGGACTCCTGTCCCGTCCATATGGTCGGGTCTGGCGACCCGACCTACATGCCGTAACGTTAATGTCAATAGTTGATGAAGATTATTGGCAA
>JACPLA010000141.1 GCA_016186715.1 Ignavibacteriales bacterium
AATCCTTGATCACAATGAGCTTCCGGAAGAGATTTCTGATTCTGGGAATTGCGGCATCCGCTGGTCCGAGGACCGTAAAGAACCGGTCCCTCTGTTGTTCCCGCAGGAGATCTGCAAACACACGCCCTTGCTTCGAAACCTCATCCTCTCGCTTGCCTTTCAACTCGACAACGACAATGCGAGAGAACGGCGGATAATCGAGTTCCTCTCTATATGCGAGTTCTTCCCGATAGAATCCGGGAAAATCGTGCAGAACAACGTGCTTGAGGCTGTAATGGGACGGCTGCATGGTCTGAATCACGACTTCGCCGGCGAGATTGCTCCGCCCGGCCCGGCCCGCGACCTGTGTGAGAAGTTGAAATGTTCTTTCAGATGCTCTGAAATCGGGCAACAACATCTGTGTGTCCGCTGAAATGACTCCCACAAGAGTGACTCTCGGAAAGTCAAGGCCCTTGGCAACCATCTGAGTGCCCAGGAGAATATCCGCCTCGCCTTTCCCGAACTGTTGGAGAAGGCGATCATGCGCGCCTTTGCGGGTCGTGGTATCCAGATCCATCCGAACCACTGCGGCCGCAGGGAACAACTCCTCCAGCTCCTGATGAACTTGCTGTGTCCCGAACGCGTGGAACCTGATTTCGATTCCTCTGCAGTTCGGACAGAAAGACGGCGGCTTCTTAACCGCCCCGCAATAGTGACAACGGAGGTGTTTCTTTGCCGAGTGGTAAGTGAGAGTTACGTCGCACCGGTCGCAGCGCTCAACATAGCCGCAGTCGAAACATTCCACAACATGCGAAAACCCCCGGCGGTTTTGCAGAAGAATAACTCCCTCTTTGCGCTGAAGCCGCAGGCCGATTTGCTCCTTCAGCAGCTGTGAGACGGAGGATTGCGGAAGATGCTTCGGAAACGCGATTCCCTGGCTCCGAACCTTGTCCCTGATTTCTGCAAAGACCCTCTTACGCTCCTGCAGCATATCAACAATATCGATCCGGGGGAGGCGGGCTGCGTCGATTCGATCAGGAAGTTTGAGGAGATGATATTTGCCGGATTCCGCGTTGTGGTAGCTTTCGACCGATGGTGTAGCAGACCCGAGGATCGCAATTGCATTGGCGATTGTGGCCCGTACGACGGCAACGTCGCGTGCGTTGTATCGTGGGCTCGCGTCATATTGTTTGTAGGAACTCTCATGCTCCTCGTCCACCACAATGAGACCGAGATTTTCCAGCGGGGCAAAGACGGCCGAGCGGGGGCCAATGACGATCCTGATTCTCCCGTCCCGGGCCATCCGCCAGGCATCAAACCGCTCACCCACCGACATCTGGCTGTGCATCAGAGCGACGTCGCTGCCGAAATGAGAGCGAAAGCGCCTGACTGTTTGAGGAGTGAGCGATATCTCCGGCACGAGAACGATCGCCGTCTTCCCTCCGGCCAGGACCGACCGGATAGCTTCGATATATACCTGCGTCTTTCCGCTGCCGGTAACCCCGTGCAACAGAAACGTATGATAGCGGGATTCGTCTATTGCTCCGGCGATCGCGGTGAGGGCCGATTTTTGTGGAGCGGTGAGGGTGAGTTGCAGGGCCGGCTCAGGATTTTCGTATTCGATGGAGCGTATCTCCTCTTGCTGAAAAATCTGCGCCAATCCTTTTTCAGCCAGTGACCTGAGGCTTGACGATGACGTGCGTGTCTTGCGAAGAAATTCCCGAGTCGATACGGGGTGCGAAAACTCCTGCAAGGTTTCAAAAATCATTTTCTGTTTTGCAGGCAAAGGTTTGGAAAGAGCGGCAGCTTTTGACAGCGCATGTTCACTCAACCGAACGACTGTCTGCAACTTCGGTTTCGCTTTTGCGTCCTTGAGTTCCTCGTGAATGGCAATCCATCCCCGCCCTTCGAGCTCGCGCAGCATCGAGTAAAGTGCCGTTGAGCTGACCTTTTTGCGAATCTGTCCAATCGTCATCGGGCCGCTTTCGAGCAACCGGAGAATCTGGAATTGCCTGCGAGCCTTCTTCCGAAAGGATTGAAGTTCGGCCGCAGACGGGAGAACCACGAGAGAGACCTTCTGCTTGATCTCCTGTGCCAACCCTTGCGGTGTTGCAGCACGCAGCACTTCCCCCCAGGGAACGAAGTAATAATCGGCCATCCACTGGGTCAGGCGAAGCATGGTCGCGGAGAATGTCGGCCGTGCATCAAGGATATCACGGACGGCTTTGAGATTGCGAACACTTGTGGAACGGGGGAAGCCGACAAGAACACCGGTCAGATGTTTCTTGCCGAATGGAACGAGCGCGCGCATGCCTAACTGAGCCCGGGACTGCAAATGATCCGGCAGGAGGTAGGTGAAAAGCTGATTCAACGGAAGCGGGAGAGCAATATCGGCAAGAGCGGAAGACATACAACGGAAGGTGTGGAGTGATGAACCGACGAATCAACGAGACAACGCAATAACGAATCAGAGCAACAGGGGATTATTGGTTAGATGGTGATTTGTTAAATAGTTGCACCGAACGAACCTGAAACCTTGAACCTGAAACCAATCACCATTTAACTAATTCCCCCCCAGTTCTCTCTCGAGGAGCTTATAGACATCTTTCAGTGGCATCTTCTTCTCTCCAGCGATGCGTCTGCATTCCTCGAATTCCGGTATCAGCTGCTCTTTCCCATCGTGTACGACCGACTTGACTTTCACAGGTCCGAAGGAGGATTGGATTGTTTTCTCTCTTCGGGCAAGCTTCTTGCGTTCCACCGGTTGGATCCGGACGCCAAGTGTTGTCGTTTCGCGATACAGAACCGCAAGAACATCCTCCAGTCGGGAGCGCTCCACCAAGGTTGAAAGAAGCATTCCCGGTCGCCCCTTTTTCATCAGAATCGGAATCAGGAACGCATCGTGAGCGCCCGACGAGATCAATTGTTCCAGGACGTAGGGGTAGATCTCCGGATTCATATCATCGATGTTGGTTTCGATGCTTACGATGGTGTCCTGCTCATAAGTTGGATCAAGTTCGCCGATGATTATTCGAAGAAGGTTGGGGACTTCTTGTATCTCTCGGGCACCCGCGCCATAACCGATTGCATGCATGGTGATTTTCTCCGCGGCAAGCGTACCCGCGGAGAGAGCTTTGATAATTGCTGCACCGGTGGGAGTCGTCAGCTCATAGGGAATATCTGTTAGAAGCGTCGGATAGCCCTTCAGAATCTCGACAGTAGCAGGCGTTGGGACGGGCATCGCCCCGTGCCGGGTCTTGATAAGGCCGCCGCTCCCGAGTTTCACGGGAGACGAATAGACCTGATGAATTCCCAAATACTCGATGCAGATCGAAGTTCCGACGATATCGACAATGGAGTCCAGCGCACCGACCTCATGAAAATGAATCTTCTCCGGCGTCGAGTCGTGCACGNNNNAATTTCCCCGAAAATCTTGTTCGCCCGTTCCTGAACGGACGGCGCGAGGGTACTCCGAAGGATCAACTCTCTGATGTCCTTCAGGTGTCGGTGTGCGGACTCCTCATCTGAAATCACGACATCGATCTTGGTTGCGACAATTCCGCTCCGTTTGATGTGTGATGCCTGAAGCTCAAACCCGTGTAGTCCGAGCTTTTGCAGTTCCGCAAGAAGAAATTCGAAGGGAACGCCCGCCCCGACAAAGGCCCCCAGCGTCATATCGCCGCTGATGCCGCCAATGGTATCAAAATACGCGATCTTCATCGGGAAGTGGCACGTTCAAGGATCGGATAAAGGTACTCAAGAAATCTCTTTGTCGCTCCCGTATTCCGTTTTACAAGATTCAGACTGGTTTTTCCGGCCCGTTTCCGATTGCGGTCATCGGAAAAGAGTTTCATCAGGACCGACGAAGCTTCTTCCCGATCACGAATGATAAACCCGCCCCCCAGGCTCGCCAGTTCCTGAGCTTCCTGGGAATTGGCGCATTTTGGGCCGAACATGACGGGAAGACCGTATACGGCGGGCTCAAGCACGTTGTGAATTCCCTGCTTGAAACTTCCGCCCACGTACGCAACATCGGCGTACTGGTATAACGTCATCAGAATGCCGACGCTGTCGACAATGATCACGTGTTCGTGGGAGAAATCGTTCAAATCCGAAAACCGGATCGTGCGCAGCCCCAGGTAGGTCAGCTGAACCTCCAGTCGTTCCAAGGTCTCAAGAGTCGGCTCATGGGGAACGAGGATCATCAGGACGGATTGGTCGAAACGGTATACGTTTCGAAACGATTCCAGAATGACGTCCTCGTCTTCTTCCCAGCTGCTTCCGACAACAAACACCTTCTTTCCCCTCAGAAGCGCCGGGGGAAGAAGATGTTTCCGTTTAGCTTCTTCCCTCCGTTGCCACACCTGGTCATAGCGTGTTTCCCCCACAACATGAATTTGCGGGCGCGTTAATCGGAAGCGCCGGAACGATTCTGCGTCCGACTCGGAGACAGTGAGAATAGACGACAGGGATTGATACACGTGGTGGTGAAAGCTGTTGAAGGGCCAGCGCAGCCTGGCGGAGTTCCGGCGCAACGTGGCATTTGCGATAAATGCCGGGATTTCGAGCCGATCCAGTTCCCAGACGTGATTCGGCCACACGTCGTACCGGACCATCACGGCGGCATCCGGCTGTATGAGATTGAGAAACCGCCGGGCGTTGGCCGCCGTATCAAGCGGGATATACGTGATTAAGTCGGCCAGAGGGTAGTTCCGGGAATGCTCGTATCCGGAAGGAGAAAAAAAAGTCACAACGATGTCGATATTCTTGAACTTTTTTCTTATCGCCGCAATGATTGGCTTTGCCTGCTCAAACTCGCCAAGAGAGGATGAGTGGAACCAGATTCGTCGGCGGTGCTTGAGATGAGGCACCTCCTGCTCAAGACGGTCGAACAGTCGGATCCTTCCCCGGATACCGCGCCGGATCTTGCTGTTGACCAGCGACCCGACCTGGAGCAACAGCCAGAAGAGGGGGATGGCAACAGTATTGTAGAACCCGGTCCAGAAAGCTCGTGTCATAGTGTGACCGGTTCACCTGGTTGGCGTGGGATCATTGGTTTGGGCGATCTGAACAAATCTTCCGGGATTCGCAATATTCATGAAACTCGTGGAGCACGTGGGGGGCTGAACAAACGGAAAAAATGTTAGACAAAAATTGACGGAAATGCAACGAAAGAGGTCGATTCAGTGATCACCGTCCCGAATCGCCCGCTTGCTTGACTAAATCTGCGAATCTTGCTATTATTCGGCGCACTATGAATCTCCGCCCAACGTCCCTGGAGTGCCGAAATGGCGAAATCTGATCGCCAGTTGAAAGCTCTCAAAAAGTCCGAACTCTTTCATAACCTGAGCGAGGCGACGCTCAAAGACCTCGCAAAAAAAATGAAGGAGGAGTCACATCTCGCCGGGGCAGTTCTGCTGGACATCGATGCCAAGGCAACCAAGGTCTTCTTTGTCGACAAGGGGAAGGTCAAGATCACCCGAAAGACCCGGCATGGTGAAGAGACCGTCCTGAATGTTATCGAAGAAGGGAATGTCGTCGGCGAGCTTGCCGTTCTTGATGGTCATCGTCGGTCGGCTCAGGCGGTTTGTCTGGAAGACAGTTCTTTCTTCGTTCTTTCGAAGACCGAGTTTAATAAAGCGCTTCATAAAGAATCTGTCCTTGCCCATAACCTGCTGAAAGAATTGTGCACGCGGCTCCGCCGGGCAAATGACAACATCGTGCGAAAGCTTGAAACTCAGCGCGAGGAATCCGACTCGAGCTTCTCCCGCCTGCAGAAGTTGATTGAAGCCAGCAAGAACATCAATTCGACGCTTGATCTCGACAAGTTGCTCGGCCGGATTCTCGATGCAGCGGTGAAGAGCATTGAAGCCGATCGCGGAACGGTGTATCTGGTCGACGACATCAAGCGTGAGCTTTGGTCCAAGGTATTGCAGGGGGAGAACATGGTGGAAATCCGACTCCCGGTAGGAAAGGGATTGGCCGGGTACGTTGCCGAAAAAGGGGAGACAATCAACATTCCCGATGCCTATAATGACCCAAGGTTCAATCCCGACGTCGACAAGAGGACCGGCTACCGCACCAACAACATGCTCTGCATGCCGATGCGGAACAAAGACGGGAAGGTCATCGGCGTATTTCAGCTCCTCAACAAGAAGGGCGGAGTCTTTGGAAAGGAAGACGAGCAATTTATTGACGCCCTCTCTGCCCACGCTTCCGTTGCGATCGAAAACGCGCGGCTGGCACAGGAAATGGTGGCAAATGAACGACTTTCAGCGGTCGGACGAATGGCGAGCACCATCATTCATGACATCAAGAACCCGATGGGTACCTTGCGCGTCTATGCGCAGGTCATGAAAAAGAAGTCAGGGAACGAGGAAGCGGCGAAACTCGCCGATGAAATGATTCGTCAGGTGGATCGGTTTGTCAATATGACGCAGGAGATTCTCGATTTCACACGTGGCGTGAGTTCGTTGAATATTGCGGAAGTCGATTTTGCAGACGTGATGGAAAACATACTGGGCTTTATCGAGAAGGATCTCACCAAGAACAACGTAGAACTGGTGCGGGAAACGAAATTCTCCGGAAAGGTCAAGCTTGATGAAGACAAGGTCGTCCGCGTATTTTACAATATCGCCAGCAATGCCCGCGATGCCATGCCTCAAGGTGGAAGACTCACTGTCAAGACGGCCCGGAGTGACGGGTTCGTCGCGATCGAATTTACCGACACGGGTTCCGGAATGCCAGATGAGGTGAAGAAGAAGATTTTTGAACCGTTTATGACCTACGGGAAAAAGCACGGCACCGGTTTAGGGATGGCGATCGTAAAGAAAGTCATAGATGATCACAATGGAAAGATCGAAATTGACAGTGAAATGGGAAAAGGAACCACCATCCGAATGATGTTTCCTGCGTAAGTGCGTTGGCCGAGCACCCGCAGACTTCGACCTACCAAGCTCCCTACTCCCCGCTTCCCGATCTCAGGATTCTTCATCCAATTTTTTCAACTAAATCTTTGTGAAAGGACGGTATCATGGGTTACGAATTTCCGGAGAATCGCGACGACTTTCGCCGCCGGCTTGCAAGATGGCGTGAGTTTTTCTTCGCACAAAAATACCGCTTCGACCTCGGTCAGTCTTTCCTGGTGGTCGTCAACTTCACCCTCCTCATTATCACCGCGAGCGACAAGCTTCAGATCTTCTTTGGAATACCGAGACTCCGGTCGTTGTTGATTCTGATCGTCCCGCTGGGGTTCCTCGGCGTATGGTTATTCGGATACTTCATGGATAAGATCGTGCGGGCGGCACAGATGGCAGAACGTCAGTCCATGAAACGGAGCGAGGTATGGACGCGGCATCAGGAACAAATGGATCGGATTGAAGGGGAATTGATGAATCTCAGGAGATTCCTGCGTGCGCGGCACTCGTCCCGTCGGAAAGCGTAGGCGAAGACTCCCGACAAAAACTCCCGCGAACGCGGGAGTCGCATGGATCCGGTGTCGAAGTTCTTTCAGCGTACAATACCTGCCGGAACCCCGATGCAAACCCAGATGATCCACAAACCGATGGCGACGCCGATTCCCGTCCCGACAGACTTTCCGGCGATCTTACTCAGCCCGATCCCGGTGACGGCCGCCTGCCAAACCGAAAACAAGTTCATCGCCGAAAGAAACTTGTGACCGGTATTCAGCGGATCGTACTCCCCCATGAGAAGAAGACCAAGGCTTGGCGTTGTAAACATGTTCTCCAACCCGAGGATCATCAGGATGGTAACGATATATCCAAGCACTCCGACCCAGGAGGCCAGGCCGTAGATCTCGAGATACTTTCCGTACTTTGCCGACGATTTCCAGAGTACCTTCGACGTTAGCCAGAGGAAGAGCGCTGCCCCGAAGTAATAAAGGGAAATGAAAACGATCTGCGGTACGGTTCCGAAGAGCATAAAGAGCCCTATACCCGTCCCCTCTATTTGTTCCCTGATCCGATCGGCCTGTTGCTGAGTGATCTGTCCCTTCTGCACCTGCTCGTCAAACGCTTTGCTCTGCATATCAAAGATCTGATTCTTCAGCGGCTCATTGACAAACAGGAGGTAGGTGAACAAGACTGCGAGGAGGATGAAGAGCAGATAGGGAATGACCCAATGCGTGTTCTTTGAGTGCTGATCCTTGACTCCATCGAAAGCTTCCGAGGGAGAAGCTAAAATGTTGGTGATTCTGTTTCCAAGAGAGACCGAAGTTTGTGGTGCGGCTGCAGTATCCTGGTTCTCCATGATAAGCTCCTTGGCTTCTAAGACAGGTGAGTGGAAAAAAAAACCGCGTCCAATATACGGAATTCACGAGAGAGAAGAAATCCGGGAAAGTTTGACATTCGGACGTTAAATCGATATATTCGAAAGGTTTGAAGCGCAGAGCGACTTTGCATTCGCAAATTATCCACCCTATCCTCCACCGCTGCAACAGGGGTATCCCGGGACGTTGAATCTCGTATGAGCACCGATTTAGAGGAACAACGAAAAAAAGTCGAGGAGCTCAAAAAGAAGATCCTCGAACAGAAGCGGAAAACGGTCGATGCCGATCTGGATGCTGAAAAGCGTGCCGCCGAGGCAAGACGGGCGGAAGAAGAGGCGAAGCGGAGGGAAGAGGAGGAAGCCAAGAAGAAAGTGGAAGAGGAGGAAAAAGTCAGGGCGGAGGAAGAGAGGAAGAAAGCGGAAGAGGAAGCGCGCCAGAAAGCGGAGGAGGAAGCAATCAGGAAGGCGGAGGAGGAGGCCAAACGAAAGGCCGAGGAGGCGGCGAAGCTCAAAGAGGAAGAAGAGCGGAAAAAGGCGATGGAGGAGGCGAGACGGAAGGCCGACGAAGTCACACAGAAGAGGGCGGAAGAAGCGGTGCGGCGCAAGAGGGAGGAAGAAGCGCAGCGAAAGATTGAGGAAGCCCGGAGGAAGATCGAAGAACAGAAACGGAAGGAGGCCGAGGCCAGGAAGAAGGAAGAGGAGGAACGCAAGAAGGCCGAAGCCAGGAAAGCGGGCTCGGCGGGGGGAGGAGGAGGCGCTACTCCTGCATCAATTCAGGCATATTGTTCCGCATTAAAACAGGCCTGGGCGGATGGAAATATGAGCAAAGACGAAGAAGTGCTTCTTGCGACCTTGAGAAAATCGCTGGGGGTTTCACCCGAGGAGCATGCGGGTCTTGAGCAGGAAATACAGTTAGAGATTTATCTTGAAGCGGTGGTCAACGGGTGGGAAGACGGATCCATCTCTCCGGAAGATTCCGAAAAACTCGATCATCTCAGGGAAAAATTTCGCATTTCAGCCGACGAGCATCTCCGCTTGGAACGGCAGGTTCGGCAGGAAATCCTCAAGCAGCGGGCTTAGGGGAATTCTGATACTGATAGGCCATCGCCTGCAGGGCGACGATTCGTTTCTCGGTTGGGGGATGAGTTCCGAACAATTCTGCCACAAATCCCTCCTTCGCATTCAATCTTCGGCCGGTCGGGTCGACAATGCAAAGGTGAGCCGCGCCGCGCTTGATGGAAGCCGTGGGCTCCGAGGCCTGTTCGAGCTTCCGGAGGGCGTTGGCAAGTCCCATCGGATTCCTTGTCAACTCCGCAGCCGACGCGTCTGCGAGGTATTCGCGTTTCCTGGATACGGCCATTGCCATCATCTGACCAAGAATGGGTGCCAGGATGATCCCGAGGAGCCAGAGGGCAAACAGCAGGAGACCCAGTTGTCCCGAAGACTTCGAGCTGCGTCGCCGGGATCGGCCTCCCCCGTACCACAATGATCGTCGTGCCCAATCGGAGAGCAGCAACACGGCGCCCATGAGTGCTGCCACAACTGTCATGAGGCGGATGTCGTAGTTCCGGATGTGACTCATTTCGTGGGCAACTACGCCCTGGAGTTCCTCGCGGTTCAATGATTCCAGGAGGCCTTGCGTTACTGCGATGCTGCTGTGCTGCGGGTCCTTTCCCGTCGCGAACGCGTTAGGATCGTGGTCGGGGATGACAAAGATCTGAGGACGGGGAAGACCTGAGGCGATCGACATCTCTTCGACCACGTTTTCCAATTGTTTGTGTGCCGGATTGGCCTTGTCGAGGGGAAGAGCCCCGGTCGATCGGAGCACGGCCTGTGATCCGCCGCGAAGGCTCCAGAATGAAGATCCGATGCCAAGGGCGACCGCTGCCAGACTTCCGACCGGAACAAAGACGTTGGTCTCCAGCGTGCCGGTCATATAGAGGTCAAATCCAAATCCCAAAAATGCAAGGAAGAGTACGAACACGATCATGACAACCAGGGTTAGCTGTTTGTTACGGGTCTGTTGTTCATACAGGTTCCGGCGGGGAGAAAAATTCATTTATTTCTTAAGGGAAAGGTCGACACCGGGGACTTCCCGTTCCGCGGCGACCTGGATTTCAAAGAGTTCGGAGGGCTGGAAGGCGAACATCGATGCAATGATGTTGCCGGGAAAAGTCTGTTGGGTAATATTGAACCGGGTCGCGATATCGTTGTAGAATTGCCGGGCAAAGGAGATTTTGTTCTCCGTGCTTGTCAGTTCTTCCTGGAGTTGTTTGACATTCTCGTTGGAACGGAGAGCGGGATAGTTTTCAACAAGAGCAAAAAGTCTTGAGAGGGCACCTGTCAGGACGTTCTCTTTCATAGCTGCGTCGGCGACACCTGTCGCAGAGGCGGCTGAATTCCGGGCTTGGATGACCCGTTCCAAGGTATCCCGTTCGAATTCCATCTGCCCCTTGACCGTATTGACCAGGTTGGGGATCAGGTCGTGCCTCCGTTTCAGCTGGACGTCGATTTGTTTCCAGCCATTGGTTGTTTGATTACGGAGGGTAATGAGGCTATTGTACTTGGTGATGACCCAGACGACCACGACAGCGAAGAGGCCAAGAAGAAGAAGGAGTTCCATAGGGCAAAGTCCTTTCGGAATCGGTGCTGAGAAAATTAGGAGATCGGGGGGCGAAAGTCAATGAAATCCTTCGGAAACGGCGTGTTTAGGTTTTCGTGACATGGGAGATGGCTGTGCCCGGGATTTGGGGCGGGGCTGCAAGGGGAAAGGATAAAATAGTTTCGAACACTATTGACTTTAGTAGAGATGAGCGGTATATTATGAACCCCATAAGAAGCGGGGTTGCCCGCCGCGGGCGGGTGTTTCTTTGAAGAGTTTGGCCAGAATGCCCATGCACTGAATGGGCATTTTTGTCGTGGACCTGCGAGAGGCGGGTTCAGTCACAAGTGTTCTTTGAAAAGGTGTGCACAGCCTCAAGTCAATCGATATTGAGGTAGTTCAACCTAGCTTCACAATACTGTGAAGGTTAGGCTCAAACTTGAAGTTGAAGAAGATTCTACAACGGAGAGTTTGATCCTGGCTCAGGACGAACGCTGGCGGCGTGCCTAACACATGCAAGTCACAGGAGAAAGGGGTAGCAATATCCCAAGTACACTGGCGCAAGGGTGAGTAACACGTAGGCAACCTGCCCACAGGACGGGAATAACCCCGCGAAAGCGGAGCTAATACCCGATGATGCAGCGGCATCGCATGGTGACAGTTGTTAAAGGTCGCAAGGCGCCTGTGGATGGGCCTGCGTCCCATTAGGTAGTTGGCGGGGTAACGGCCCACCAAGCCCACGATGGGTAGCTGGTCTGAGAGGACGATCAGCCACACTGGAACTGAGACACGGTCCAGACTCCTACGGGAGGCGGCAGTGAGGAATATTGCGCAATGGCCGAAAGGCTGACGCAGCGACGCCGCGTGGAGGATGAAGGCCCTATGGGTC
>JACPLA010000041.1 GCA_016186715.1 Ignavibacteriales bacterium
CGGTCGGGATGCCATCCCGACCAGGTTAGGTTTCGAAAATCTTCAAAAAGCAGCAACTCTCGAAGTGATTGCGTTAGTCGAGAGTACTTTTGCACAGCCTCGGCGGGGGATCCTTGCCAACGGAGGTCGCTTCTCCGGGGACACAAGAGCAACGTCCCCAGCTTGACACTCCCCTTCCCTTACGAAGGGAAGGGGGCGGGGGATAGATCGTTACTTCACCAGCACCATCCGCCTTGAAGCAACAAAGCTCCCCGCCGACAGGCGGTAGAAATAGACTCCCGAAGCAACCCTCATTCCATGTTCATCCGTTGCGTCCCACCCGATGCGGTATCCTCCCGACTTCAGGGTGCCGGTGAGAAGTACGCGGATGGAACGACCAAGCGCGTCCAGGATTTCCAGGTGCACCGGTCCGGCTTCAGCAACGCTGAACTCAATGTGCGTCGAAGCGTTGAACGGATTGGGATGGTTCTGATGCAGCCGATACCCTGAGGGAATGGAAGAAGGTGATTGCACCGACACAACGGCTGTTGATGCGTCACCCCATTCAAGAATGAAGAAGACATACGTACCTGTCTCATGAGGCTGACCCGTTGAACGCACAATCTCGTTGGGACCTGGCTTGTAATTTATCACGACCTCTCTTTTTCCATTCTTGTCGAGATCCATTCCCACGAATGTCACGACGTCTGTGATGGCGCCGTCGGGAGATAAGAAGACCTGCTCGAGCGAGAACAGGCTGTCGTTCAGCACAAAGCTTGTGGAATCGAAGGGAGATCCGGAGCCCCGATATTCAAGAGAAGCGACGTTCTTGCCGTGGGGGATGTAGATTTCGAATCCGTCTCCCTCGATCCCATGGTCCTGATCTCCCCAGGAGAGTCCACCCCAGGATCCTACGCCGGTCCAGATACGTCTGACATTGTCGCGTCCGATGTTGGAAACGTCGGTAATGCCCTCGAGGGCGATCAAGGTTCGTTCGCCTGATATCGGTTCCAGGAAGATGTAGGGAACGTTGACTCCCGACGGAACCGGTACGGTTGTGGGATTCGGAGAAACATTGAACTGATTAACGTTTCCCTCAACAGGAGCAAACACGCTCCCTTCAACGTAGGTGTCCGCAGCAGGAATGTCGATGAATCCGAGAGCCGAACCGGTGCCGATATCCCTCCAGCCGAGGAGCATGATCTCCTTCAGGCCGTCTCCGTCGAAGTCCCCAACCTCCATGCCAAATGGGATGAAACCGTCAATCTTGTCAGGGAGAATACCGTCATCGTCGACGAACTGAAAATCCTCGTACTTGTACTCGACGGCAACAATGGCATCACCCTCTGCGAATGTTCCGGACATCACCTGGAGAACATACATGAACCGGCTTGCCGGTCCTCCGAAGTCTCGACTTCCCACAAGTAACTCAAACTTCCCATCGTTATCCACATCGTCGGCGATAAGGCCGGAGCCTTCCTGACGCCCAAAATCTGATGCGGCAAAGAGAGTGTCGATCTCTTCGGGTCTCAGCCGAAAAACAATCCGGTAAACGTTGTCTTTTGCGCCGTCCCATTCGTAGAAGTAGATTCCACGGCCTGTATCGGAGGGCATGCGGCCGGCAGGAAAAATGATTTCACTGGTGCCGTTTCTGTCCATGTCGCCGATTGCCAGTGTGCGGGGCGCTGCGTCGGCAGAGCTATACGGCCGAAGAGACATGCCCGTATCCATCAGGCTGTCGCTGGAATAAACGAGCTGAAATTGGAGACTCGAAGGGTTCACCTGTTCGAACACGTGGATTGTACCACCTCGGGCATAGTCTGTTACAACAATGTCGGCCAAATCGTCCCCATCAAGGCTGTTCGGACCCGGGACGATGATAAGGTCTCTTCCCGCGAGCCTGCCCGTTGTGACTCCGATGGTCTCATTGATGCCTCGGGTTGGCGGGATGAGTTCGAACTGGTTCGTTCCGTCCGGCACATTCCCCACAACGTGCTGTCCCACACCGTTGCTCGAAAGGAAGATGGATGAACAAAGGATGAGTGTTCCCGGTATCCGCATATTTCGATAATCCGGCTTTGAAACAGGACGGGGGAAGGGTCGCACCTCCCACGCCCATCAGTGAAACACCTGAGGCTGTGCGAAATGTAGGCTTCGCCGTGAGCTCAGCCGAACGGTCGGGATGCCATCCCGACCAGGTTAGGTTTCGAAAATCTTCAAAAAGCAGCAACTCTCGAAGTGATTGCGTTAGTCGAGAGTACTTTTGCACAGCCTCGGCGGGGGATCCTTGCCAGCGGAGGTCGCTTCTCCGGGGACACAAGAGCAACGTCCCCAGCTTGACACTCCCCTTCCCTTAATGAAGGGAAGGGGGCGGGGGATAGGTCGTTACTTCACCAGCACCATCCGCCTTGAAGCAACAAAGCTCCCCGCCGACAGGCGGTAGAAATAGACTCCCGAAGCAACCCTCCTTCCAGCATCGTCCCGCCCATCCCACACGGCTCTGTACCTCCCCGGCTGGTATTCTCCCGAAACCAGATGCCTGACCGACCGGCCCAGGAGATCCACAATGTCGAGCCAAACCGGCGATGTTTGGGCAATCAGGAATTCAATCAGTGTTTCCGGATTGAACGGATTGGGATAATTCTGCAGAAGATCGAACCGATCGACAATCCCCGGAAGCACTTCGACGACCGATATAATGCCGTTTCCGGCGAGCGAAACGCGGGCAACGGAGACACTGCCATTATTCAAGATCACCAGGGAGTCGGTGAAGGAGCCTTGCGTTTGCGGAGCAAACGTGACGGTTGCATGGATCGTATCTCCAGGCTCGAGGGAGTACGGGAACGATAACTGGGGGGCGAATTGAAAAAACGAAGTCCTGGTATAGAGTGAATCGATCCTCGCGCCGTTGACGGACGTGGTGGTCAGAAACATCGGGCGGTTCCTGGTGGTATCCGTGGAGACGCTTCCGAATCCAAGGAACGTGTGGCTCAGGAATAAGGAAGGAGACGGAGACGAACCCGATATACTGGTCACGACCGTTCCACTGTCCGCGGAGACGGTGATGGAATTGCTGAAGGAACCATACGAAGTGGGAATGAAGGAGACCGGAACAACGAGGCTGTCGCTGCCGGGAATGGTGTCTGGAAATGCAACGGTCGAGAAGGGCTGGCTCAGGCCGGTGAAATTTTGAATCGTGATTTGATAGGGAGCCCGGTTTCTGAGAACAAGATTCAATGACGCGGTGTCATTCAGTTTGATCGCCCCGAATGAAAGAGAGGGGACCTGAAGCCCCGTTTCGGTCTTGAACGTGAAAGAAAAAACATCGCCGCCCACCTCGTCGCCGTCCAGATCGACCTTGAAACCGTTGTCCGCTTTTGCCGAAGAGTCGAGGGTGACGGTATACCATGTGTAGTATTGGAGCGGAGGATCGGGAACGATCGACGCCGTTTTCAAATCGGTTGACCATTGCAATGCAGCGGTTGCCGCCGGAGTAAACGATACCGCCTGACGAACGGAGGCTGTGTCCATTGCCCGGCTGAAGCGGATGGAGATCGGTCCCGCGACTTGTGCCGTCGTATCGTTCTCGTCCGGTGTTGTCGAAATGACCGTCGGAAACGATGAGTACACCAGCGTCCTGTCTACGAAATTGACGGAGCCTGCCGTCACATTGAGGTCCACGGTGTCGCGTCGGTAAAGGGGAGTCTCGAAGACGAGCGAATACGAACCCGCGACGAGAGAGTCAAACATGAAAAAACCATTGTTGAATGAGTCCCCTTCATAGATTCTGTTTTCAGGAAGGAGTCGTACCCTTGTCTGATTTTTTGGCACCCCGGTTTCCACGTCGGTTTGAATCCCGGCGATGATGCCGAAGGTGTCGGGAGAGGCATTATAGTACTCCATGAAAGACTTCAAAAGTGCATAGGCCTCGATCTTTCGATAGTCGTTGTTAAGTAAACGGCGGGTTTCTGTAGGAACATCGTGAAATGAGCCTTCCGACAACTCACCTGGCATAGTTAGTTCTCGTAAGACGCCTAACCCGGAGGTGTTGCCATAAAAAGTCCAATCGCCTCTGTTTTGATATGAATCCGTGCGTAAGAATTGCCAAATCCGTTGGGCCATGATGTTACCCATTGTTTTGGCCTGAGGAAACACTGGTTGATTGTCATATCCTCTGAAAAGGATCAAGGTATAATTTGTAATCTGATTGTATGCGTTGCTGTGGATAGAATGAAACCAGTCAACATTGTTCTCATTTGCGAGGTCAGATCGAGCGCTCAAGCTTGGATTATCGCTATTCACCGTGCGCGTGCGGATAACAACGGCTCCTTGTGCCTCGAGGAGCGCTTGCAGGTGGAGGGCTTTTTCGAAATTGCTCACGGATTCATAGAAATCTATCCCGGGGTCTGGAGACACATGGTTTTGGAATCCCCCATGTCCTGGATCGATGCAAAACTTCAGTCCTGAGAGGTCGGTTTGGCCAAAGGCGAGCAGAGGAAGAAACAGTCCGGCAAGGAGTACGCTTCGTTTCATCGGATTATTCACTATACGTGAGGAGGAAGATCCGACCGTCAAGAGTGTGGTACACAATCTTCGGGTCGGTTGGAGAACATTGGGGGTTCAGCTCGATCACATCGGCGGTCTCCGTAAGCCGCCCGGACTTGGTTCCGTCCGCTGATACATACCGGATGTCGGATTCCAGAATCTGATGCCCGTCGTCTCTGTCGTCCATATACACAATCCATTTTCCGTCGAACGTCCACGAGGGCGCATTCCGCCGCCCGAGGGTTGCCAGGACTGTTCCCTCGATGTCGGCGACAAATGTTCCGCGCTCCATCTCATAAGCAACAATCTGAGTCTTGTCCGGAGAAAGCGAGGGCCAGATGTAGCTCCCCTTTCCGAACGGATCGAGGAGAACCTTCGTATTTCCCTTCAAGAGGGCGATTTTTGTGTTTTCGATCCCGAGTACTTCGATCTCGGATCCTTGAAGACTCAGGGAAAGTTCCCGGGTCTGTTCGCCCTTGGTGTACGACAGTCGTCGGTCGGTAAACGCGGGCGTCGAAAGATTCGGGCCGGAATCAACGACCGTCGCAGAGTGATCCCGCAGATCTTTTACAATGATTTCCTGAGTCCGGCGACGGGAGGGCTGAATGATCGTCCTCCGGTAGGCAATCGTCCTGCCGTCGGGGGAAATCGAATAGCCATATCCCGAATGCGGATCCGACGTTATCTGTCGCGTGGATTTGCTTTCCAGGGAATACTCCCAGATGCCTTCAAAGGACGGCGAGGTGTAGAAGACGGACGTTCCGTTTGGGGAAAATCGGGGGTTCTGCCACGCGCGTTCGGACCCGAGAGGAAGTTCCTCGACGGAAAGCACGAGCGGCTGCGCCGACGCTACCCCGGCACTAAGGAGGATGGAAATGGTTGCCAGAGAGAAAAATGTTTTCATGTTGGTCTATCCCCTCAATCCGTTTTGGTTCTGTTTCTTTTGTCTCTTCCGTGTCCTATTACTGTCCTCCGTACGCTTGACCTTCGCGGAGCGCTTTCTCGTAGAGCGTTTTGTATTCTTTGATTCCCTCAAAAATTGCCTCTGCAATTTTCTGCTGCCCTTTGCTGCTCCTGAGCACTTTTTCTTCGTTCCGGTTTGAAAGATAGCCGGTTTCCACCAGCACATTCGGCATGGAGGCACCGATAAGGACATAGAAGCCGGCCTGCCTGACCCCGCTGTTTTTGATATTAAGATGCTTTGCCATGGAGCTCGTTGCGACCGCCGCGAATTGCTCGCTGTGCTTCATGAAAGCGCTTTGCTGCATCGTGACCAGAATGAAATTCTCTTCTGTCAATGCCTGATACCGCTGCTCAAATCCTTCTTCAAGCCGGATGACGGAGTTTTCCCGCTCCGCAATCTGAATGGCATCCTCCGACTTTCCCGGGCGGAGGAGGTAGATTTCGAATCCGTTCTGAACGGACGGCTTCTTCGGCGTCGAATTGCAATGAATGCTGACGAAGAGTTTCCCTCCGGCATCGTTGGCCATTTGCGTGCGCCTGTACAGTTCAACGAAGGTGTCGGTCTTCCTTGTGTAAACAACCTTGACATCCTTGAGGTTCTTCTCGATCAACTGGCCCAGTTTCATGGTGATGGCAAGCGTTACGTCTTTTTCCTTTGTTTTTCCCACGCCGATCGTCCCAGGGTCTTTCCCACCATGACCTGCATCCAGCACGATGACATCCAGCTTCCAGCGTTCCTGTTCCTTCTCGAGCTTCTCTCTGACCATCTGCTGGCGTCGGCGCTCGAGCTCGGCTTTCTCCGCCACCGACTGCGTGTGCAAAGAAATCAGCAGGTTGTTCGTCCCCGGGTCGTTGAGAACCTCGGCCCTCGTCACGTCGGGCGCCACCTTGAACGTCAACTGAACCGCGGTCGGCGATTGAAAGACCAGGATTCGCCGAATAGCCCCAAATGGTTTCAGCGTTGCAAGGGCGGACGTGTCAGCTTTTGCGTTGGCAACGGTCAAGAAGAGCCAGCCGTCCGGTTTGAGCCACGCTTCCACGTCGCCAAGTTTCCTCGTCGCTTCCACGGTCATGAGGTACCCGTTAAGCTTCGACTCGATTTGTACGCCTGTAATGTCGAATGGAGACGTCGAAGGCGAGGAATTCACCGTCACCAGCAGGTCAATGGGATCGAACACGACTTTCTCTGGCCAGACGATGTTCAGCGCCCGGATGAACTCTTCCGCAGGCACATAGAAAATCTTTTCATCAAGAAACGCCTCGGCTGGGAGTTGATAAACGCTGGCTGCGTTCGATGAGAGGTCCGTGATCACCAGAAACGGATTTTCGGCCGTCGTCTTGACCCGATGGGATGCCAGACGGAATTCGAGTTTACGGACCGCTTCGTTGACGGAAAAAGGAAGCTTGAGGACCGAGGCGAAGTCGTTCAACGATAAGTAAACAACATCGGCCCGCTCGGAGGCACGAATGGAAACGGGAGGGGACTGTTTGATTTGAACAGAAACCGAGAGGGTGTCAGGCCGGGCCTGAACACTGCAGAGAGAGAGAGCCGAGCTGAGAAGGAGGCTTGGTACCCATGGGAGGCGATTCATCGTTTACCGGTAGTTCACAAACTGCATGGCAAACGGAAAATCGGTTTCACGCAGCAGCTTGATGACTTGTTGAAGATCGTCCTTGTTCTTTCCCATGACTCGTACCTGATCCTCCATGATCTGGGCCTGGACTTTCAGCTTTGAATCCTTGATCATCTTGACGAGCGTTTTGGCATCTTCCCGGTCGATGCCGACCCGAAGCGAGACCACTTGCCGAATCGTGCTGTTCGCGGCCGGTTCTACGGCGCCGTATCTGAGGGCTTTGACCGGAACGCTCCGTTTGATCAGCTTCGATTGAAGTATTTCGATCACGCTCCTGAGCTTGAAGTCGTCATCGGCAATGACGACGATCTCTTTTTCCTTCTGACGGAAATCGAGAGAGCTTTTCGACCCCTTGAAGTCGTACCGCTGACCGATTTCTTTTTGGGCCTGGTTCAGGGCGTTGTCGACTTCCTGGAGATTGACTTCCGAGACAATATCAAATGAACTGTTCTGAGCCATGTCAGTTGACGACTTCCACGAGATTTTGCCTTTCCATTACCCTCATTTTGACACGAATAGAATCTTCACCCGAGATCATGCGGCCAACGCCGACGAGGATCAGCTCGTTCTGAGTCGAACTCTCGACGTAATACCGCCCGTTTTCGTTTTCGGTTTTGTAGGCGAGATTGTCAATTCGTACTCCCTCAAAGCTGTTTCCTCCCCCGCCCTGTCCACGCGGCTTCCAATAGTACTCCCGGGCTTTTTGCGCGTAAAATCCCAGGTCCACAATGAGATTGTTGCGGGAAGTCTCGATTGAGTTTCCCCGAAACATTGCGATCGCCACTGTGATGGCAACGCCCACGATCAAGATCCCCACCACAATGATAAGCAGGTTCTGTTGACCCATGCGTTCTCCTTACAGGCGGTGAATGGGAGCCATTGGGGAGGACAACGGCAATCAGATCCAGCGTTCGGTGATCTTCATGTCCCGTGCACGAAGTTGGTCGAGCAACGGCTGAAGCGGCACGCACAGTTCGGGAGTGAGGACGCCGCGTTTCTGAATGGTGCCCTGTACGAGCATCTGCGCAATCACGGAGGTGGGAAACGCGGTGGTACGCATCATTGCAGTAATATTGTCATTCTTATCAAAAAAATCAATCAATTCATACCGCAATTCGCCTGGTCTTCCCTCGCGAACGCCGCGAATGACCGTGCGCAGGAGCACAACGTCGGGATCGTCCCCGCCCAGTTTCCGCTTGAGCAATTCCAGAAACATCTCCCGCGCCGTCATGACATTCGATCCGATCGTGAGCGGCTCGGTCGAGGCAAAGCCGAGGTCCAACAGCGCCTTAAATCGGTTGCAGTGACCCGGATAGCGAATCGTCTTGTAATCGAGTTCGCGAACCTTCCCTTCGAACATCTCGGGAAGAAGAGAGGCCCCGCCTGACGTGTGGAAGGCCTCGAGCCGTCCGTACGGTTCGGGGAATTCGATTTCCTCCACGCCCGTGAGGGTTTCAACGGTTTCCTTCTTGGAATTTCGGAGAACCACCGCGCGGCCGGAGTACTCATTGACAAGCCCCTCCGGTGAGAAGACGAGCTGATAGTTCAGGGGCGGTTTTGGGTTCTGAGGAAGACCCCCGACCCGGATGCGGATTGATTCGACCGAGTCGAACAATTCGCTGCCGCGTGCAGCCAGAACATTTGCGAGCCCCGGGGCAAGACCGCAATTGGGAATAACGGTGATGTTTCGATCGCGCGCTTTCGAGTCAAGTTCACGCTGATTCGAGACGACCTCGTCGTTCCCTCCGAGATCACAGAAGTGAACTCCCGCTTCGAGGCATGCTTTGGTCAGGTTCCTGTTGTAACGGTACGAAACAGCTCCAATTGCACAATCGTGACCGCTCAAGACCTCAAGAAGATCGTCGTAGTACTCGATGTCGAGGGGGAGAGGCTCGACGAGTGAAGATCCGATTTGCTTCGCCGCTTGTCTTGCGCGGTCCCCCTCGGCATCGGCAAGCGTGACCCTGGCGACACCCGCAGAGCGGACAAGATCAAGCGCAATAGCGCTTCCCATCATTCCGGCACCGAGAACAAGAAATTTCATTTCACTTATCAGTTATCAATGATCCATTATTAATGGACAATGAAGAGTGAAGAATTGGACAGACCCCCCATTGTCCATTGATCATTGTTCATTGTCCATTGTTCACTTCCTGATTTCCCCCGTCTCCATGCTCCAGAAGAGGAGGTCGAGTTCATCGAGCGGGATCCCGATTCTTCCCGCGAATTTCTGGAATGATTGCTCAAGCTTTAGATATCGCTTCCTGGAAAGCGCCGGGGGCACGGTCCTGATAACTCCAAACCTCTTGAGGTTCCTGAGGATGTGTCGGTCGAGGATTGCCAGTCCCCCGTTTCTGCCGATGTTCCGAAGGAAATGGGTCGCCTCTTTGTATCCGAGCCCCATCACGTGGCGCGTCAGCCACTCCCTGAGATCCGGTGCAGGGGAACCGTTTTTCAGCTCGGCAGAAATCTCGGAAAACTCTTCCCGGGCACGTACGAGGTGACGGGCCTTCGTCCTGTGAAACCGGATGTAATGAGCTGGCATCCGGAGAATCGGCTCCGGGTCACCACCCAGCTCTGCAAAGTGTTGTTCCCTGAGCGCTGCAACTACCATCTCTGCACGTTCGGCGCTCGATTGCGGCGTCAGAAGACAATAGACAAGCTCATAGAAGTAGTCTTGCGGGGGAACCCGGGCAAATTCTCTGAGCCGAGCGCGAATGGCATTTTTGCGCGTTTCGTGCAGTCGAAGAAGGCGCTTGATTTCCATCTGCCTCGTGTCGTTTTTCCTTCTCATGCGTCTCCCGGCCAACTTTTGCGAATGTGTTACCTCATTTCGTTTTAACCTTCCGAAGGTTAAGCCTTCCGAAGGTTCCCCCTACGGAAAAGACACAGAGACACCACCCCTCCATCGCCCCACCCGAACCAACCCGTCCTTTTCAAGGGAACGAAGAAGACCCCTGAGCCAGATTCTATCACGAACCGAAAAATCCGGCTTGATCAGAGAGCCGAGTCTTTCCGCCGCTATGGACCCTCGTCCGTTCCGGTTCCGCAGCACTTCAATGATCTTTCCCCGATAAATTCGGTTCGGAATTCCGTTGCGTCCAGGTTCCTTTCTCTTTTTCATGGCCGGCCTTACCACTCGATGGGCGGTTGGACACAAATCCCTGAGGGGGCAATGCCCGCAATCCGGTAAATGAGGCGTGCAAATCAGCGCGCCAAGGTCCATGAGGCCCTGGTTCCATTCGAAAACGCGTCGCGGAGGGAGAATGCGCCCGGCCGTCTCCCACACGTTCTGCCTTGACGGAAACAACCGCGCCAGCACGCGTCCGATATTGGTTTCTACCACGGGAACCTTTGCGCCGAAGGCAAAGCAGGCAATGGCGTGAGCGGTATAATGTCCGATTCCGGGGAGAGAACGGAGGTGCTCGATCGAGCGGGGAAGGATCCCCTCATGCAGGCCGTCAACGGTTCGGGCAAGATTCAATAAACGCACCGCTCTGTTGTTATATCCCAATCCCCGCCAAGCTCTTAATACCTCTGCAACGCCGACCCTGGAGAGGCTGTGAAAATTCGGATACTTCTTGATGAATCGGGGGTAGTGCTGCAAGACTCTGCTCACTTGCGTCTGCTGCAGCATGATTTCAGAAACAAGAATCTTGTATGGGTTACGCGTTTTCCGCCAGGGAAGTGGGCGGCCGGAGGTTTCATACCAGCGCAGGAGTTTCCGATGAACGAGACGCAACGAAGCTTTCGCCTTGTTTTTCATTCGTGAGTAAGGGCGGCCACGATGGATCTGTTCCCTTCAAGAATATCGAGCTTTGAAAGCTCACGCGGTTCCACCCACCGAATCTGCTCAAAGACGTTATTCTTCGGCTCCCCGTCGAATTCCGAGATATGGCAATACGCGACTTCGAACGTGCCTCCATCGTCGTACCTGGACGTACGGAAATCCATTTTCTCGATCCGCCTGACCCGGATGGAAAGTTCTTCAAGCAGTTCCCGCTGAAG
>JACPLA010000127.1 GCA_016186715.1 Ignavibacteriales bacterium
AGCCACACATAGAGCAGTCGCAGTCCGATGGATTTGACCTTTTCGATGCTTCCGTGGGCAATCAACCTGCCGTGGTTAATGATCGCCACCCCGTCACAGAGCTCTTCAGCCTCATCCAGAAGGTGTGTCGTGAGCACCACCGTTCTCCCTCGTGTTACCTCCTCTTTAATTGCCGCAATAGTGGTTCTCTTGTTGAACGTATCCATGCCTGTCGTAGCCTCATCGAGAAAGACGATCGGCTTATCGACCAGGAACATCTTGGCAACCTGAATCCTGCGCTTTTGACCTCCGCTCAGATCCACGCCCTTTGCGTTCATATACTCGTTAAGTCCGAACAGCTCGGCAAGACGGCCGATGCGGAGGTCGATCTCCTTGCGGCCGAGTCCGTGAAACCTGCCAAAGGTGAGAAAGTTATTGCGAACGGAGAGATACAACTCCACCGCATTTTCCTGGAGAACGACACAGATTTGTTTCCGCACTTCAAGAGGCTCGCGGGCAATGTCGTGGCCGAATACCGTCACTGACCCGGACGTCGGCGAGAGGAGAGTCGTGAGGATTTTCAGGGTCGTTGTTTTTCCGGCACCGTTCGGACCGAGAAGTCCGAAAATCTCCCCTTTGCGCACATCGAACGAAATTCCGTTAATCGCGTGTACGGGGGCCTTGCCGCGCTTCTCATAGATTTTCACCAGATTGCTAACCTGAATGGCAAAAGGATTCACGACAAAAGAACCTTTCGGATTGAATCTCGTCAAGGTACACAGACAAACGATGTCTTTCAAGGTGGAAGTGTCCTTGCACGTGTGGCAGTTAGCAGCGTTCACGATTTCTCACAACTCCACCCAAGCTCGCGCTTCCTGTCAATGTCACCCACAATCCCTTATGAGATATAAAGCGTTTTCCCCCCATTTGAGAAGACGCAAGCAATTCGTAAATCGACAATCATTTGTGAACGTAGCTGAGGCTGTCCAAAAGTACGATTGGTCATTCATAGTTCGTCAGGAGATTCGAAATACAAACGATTTTCGAAACTCAACCTGGTCGGGACGGCGTCCCGACCTACATCTCATTCAACCATTCACCAATTTGAAATTCCCTCCAATCCT
The DNA here is from genome assembly GCA_016186715.1 of Ignavibacteriales bacterium. GTDB lineage: Bacteria > Bacteroidota > Ignavibacteria > UBA10030 > UBA10030. The sequence goes on from JACPLA010000127.1 coordinate 1,104, forward strand.
TCCTATATTGACCAACCCCTCTATGAACGCGACGACAACAAGACTCTCGGAAGCGCTGGCAGATATCGTGACTGGACATGGAGTGAAGCGCGCCAAACACGAGCTCGTGTTCAACGGAAAGTCCGTTGTTGAAAACTTCGTCCGCAGTCTTGAAGAGCACGGCTTCGTCAAAACAACCGTCGGCGATATCCAGGTGGATGTTGGTGAGCGTGTGCCGGGGTTTCTTATCGAAGGCACAACCGCATACTTTGGGTGGGTCTTCTGGGAGAAATTTACCGCCCGCAAGGCGAGAAAACTCTGGGGATCTGTCGTCCGGAACACCAAGGGCGATTGGGCCATCCAAATCCCGCCGACGAAATCCACGCCAATCTACGCTCATCCAGGTCAGAAAATCGAAATGGACGCCGACAAACCATTGATTATCTGAACGAACGGTGAGCGGCGAACAAACAATGGCTATGAACTTCCAGACCGGAGCGATTGTGAAGCACCTTTTCCCACTCTTTGTCCTTGTTTCTGTTGGATTTGCCCGCCAAATCCCGGGATTTTTCCCCGAAAACGCGGAGAAGCAGAAGCTGCTTGAACGGCAGGCAATGGCCGCCGTCAGCGCCCGGTCTGCCGAACAATTCCTGTATGATCTGACAAAAGAGCCTCACCACGCAGGGAGTCCCGGGGCGAAAAGAGTCGCCGAATATGTCCAGCGCCGCTTCAGGGAATTTGGGTTCGATTCGCGCCTTGTCGAATACCATGTACTTCTTCCCTATCCTGTCGACATCAGAGTCACACTGCTTAGTCCGATAGAAAAAGAACTTTCGATCAAGGAAGAGGTGGAGTTCCACCCCGATGCTCTCATTCCGTTTAATTCCTATTCCCCATCCGGCGACGTAGCGGCCGATGCCGTGTACGCGAACTACGGGACAGCGGAGGATTTCAAGAGGCTTCACGAGCTGAGCATTGAGGTTAAAGGGAAGATTGTCATTGCCCGATACGGGAAAATCTACCGTGGTCTGAAGGTGCTGGAAGCAACAAAGGCAGGCGCTGTGGGAGTGATCCTGTATTCGGACCCGGTCGACGACGGCTACGCGGCCGGCGACGTGTACCCCAGAGGACCGATGCGGCCATGGGACGGTGTCCAGCGGGGCAGTATCAGATTCAGCGAACGATACCCGGGCGATCCCCTGACCCCGGGAATTCCGGCGAAGAAAAATGCAAAAAGGATCAGGGCCGAAGAAGATCCGGACATGCCTCAAATTCCCTGCACTCCAATCTCCTACGCCGATGCCCAGCACATTCTGAAAACTCTGGAGGGCCCGTCGGTGATAAGGGAGTGGCAGGGCGGCCTCCCGTTTACGTACCACTATGGTCCCGGACCGACGCGTCTTCGCTTGCAGCTGACGATGGATTTTCAGATCCGGCCCATCTGGAACAACATTGCCATCCTCAAAGGAAGCAAGGAGCCGGAGAAACAAGTCATCCTTGGCGGCCATCGCGACGGATGGGTTTTTGGCGCGCAGGATCCGAACAGCGGATCGACGGTCTTGCTCGAAGCGGCCCGCGTCATCGGGGAGCAGGTAAAGCTCGGATGGAAACCGAGTCGAACGCTGGTCTTTGCCCAGTGGGACGCCGAGGAATTCGGATTAATCGGCTCGACAGAATGGGGCGAGGAATTCCGCGATGAGCTTGCGAAGAACGCCGTCGTGTACATGAATTTTGACGGTTCTGTCTCCGGTCCGAACTTCGGAGCCAGCAGCTCCCCGCTCCTCGACGACTTCATCCAGTCACTCACCAGAGATGTAGACGATCCGTCCACAAACGCCCCGGTCTTCGCAACGTGGTGGCAGAACCAGAACAAAGAAAAAAAGCGCACTCTGGAACAGACCCTTCCCGAGGCCGCGGCAATCACGGTCGGACGGATGGGGGGAGGATCGGACCATGTGGTGTTTCAAAATCACATCGGCGTCTCCTCTCTGGGGTTCGGGTTTGGAGGGCAAAACGGAATCTATCATTCCTATTACGATAACTTCGATTGGATGAAGCGGTTCGGCGACCCCGGATTCACGTATCATGCGACGACGGCAAAGCTCGCGGCATTGGCGGCCATGAGGATGGCCAATGCAGACATTCTTCCTTTTACCATCTGGCCCTATGCCGAGGAAATCATCCGCCAGCTTCAGGCGATCGAAGAGCGGGCGGGCATTCAAAACGAGACCGTGCGCGCGACTCTCAAAGCCATCCAGGAAAAATGCTCACGCTGGAAATCCGCTGCGGAGCGCGCGGACCACATGCTGGCTGCGTCGCGCCCTCACGTGAACGCAGTCAACGAAATCAACGGACTCCTCATGAGCATTGAACGCCAGTTTGTCGGCAGCGAGGGTCTGCCGGGGCGCAGTTGGTACAAACACAGGGTTGTTGCCGCCAGCGGCTATGCGTCTGTCGGACTTCCCGGAATCAGCGCGGCCGTGGAAACGGCGGCGTGGGATCGCGCCGTCGAGGAGGCATCCCTGTTTGATGCAATGCTGGACAAGGTTCTGGTGACCACCGATCGAATCAATTCGATCCTTCAGCCATGACCGACCGATGCCAGCACTCAACCTGACAAAGCCTCCGGCATTTCATTTCTGGAGGACGGTTTACAGTCACGGCTGGTGCACCCTTCTTCCGTTTCGTGTTGACCGGGAACGGGAAACCCTGAGTTGTATCGTCCGCGTTTCCGACGGAAAGCTCGTCGAATGCACGCTTTCAGATTCACCTCGTGCCATTCGGATCACCGTTGCCCCGGCGGAGCCCTTGTCACCGTCGCAACGAACCGACATTCGCCGTCAATTCGCCGCCTGCCTACGGCTCGAAGAAGATTTTTCCGAATTCTATTCCCTTGCCCGCCGGCTGAACGGCTTTCGCTGGATCCCCCGTTCAGGTGCCGGGCGTTTGATGCGCGCTCCGACAGTCTTTGAAGACATCGTCAAAATGCTCTGCACCACGAACTGCAGCTGGTCGCTGACGGAGAACATGGTCACAAATCTGACAAACGAATTGGGAAGTCGGTTTTCAAACACCCTCTCGGCATTTCCGACTCCACGGCAAATGGCGAACGTCTCTGAACGATTCTACAGGAAAACCATTCGGGCCGGTTACCGTTCACCGTACTTGCTGGAGCTGGCCGAACGTGTTGCCAGTGGGAGTCTGAACGTTGAGGAGTGGAGACATTCTCGGCGGACAGCAGAGGATCTTTTCAAGCAGGTGCGCGGCATCAAAGGGATGGGAAATTATGCTGCGGGGAGTCTGATGCGTCTGCTCGGACGGTACGACTACCTGGCCCTGGATTCATGGGTGCGGTCGAAGTACGCAGAACTTCACCACAAGGGGCGACCGGTGGGTGATCGGACAATCGAGCGGGCTTATCGCGGATATGGCTCCTGGCGGGGACTTTTCTTCTGGCTCGATATGACGAGGGAGTGGCTGACGGAGAAATTCCCGTTCTAGCCGGAATCAAGCACCAAATCTCAATAATCCCCGCCTGCCGTTTGTGACTCTTCCGGGCGGGCAGGAAATCACGAACAAGCACCAAATCCGAAGCACCAAATCAAAGACAAACTCCAATTTCCTAATGACGAAAATTCAAAACGGCGCTGTTTTGGTCATTCCTGATTTTGGTCATTTGAACCTTGTTTGAAAATTGGTGCTTGAGATTTGGTGCTTAAGATCTGGTGCTTGGGGTTTCGAGCTTAATCTTCCAGCCATGCTAATTCCTCTTCTTCATAAGATCATTCGCCGCCATCTGATCAGGCAGGGGATTCAGAGCAAGAGAGTCCGGATCGGCGGAACAAACATCCATTACTACGAAGCATCCCCCGAGAGGCCCGTTGCGTCGATTCTGCTTGTTCATGGACTCGGCACATCTACCTCGACATGGATGCATCTTCTTCCGGGACTGGCTCAAAAGTATCATGTGCTCGCGCCCGATCTTCCCGGCTTCGGCTTTTCTTTCCGCGACGATGGTTTTTCGCCGCACACGATCGACGAGTATACCGGCGAACTGGACGAGTTTGTCTCGCACACCCTGCCAAAAGATCCTTTTCTCCTTCTGGGTCATTCTCTCGGTGGCTGGATTACGATGAAATACGCCATCCGGAGGCCTCAGAAGGTCGCGCACCTGATCCTGATCAACTCTGCGGGCCTGCACTATCAGGGAGTGGAACACGTTCGTGATCTTTTCGATCTTAGGTCCCCTCGCGACACGAAGATTCTCCTCGACCACATCTGGAAACATTATCCCTGGTATTTTCGTCCGTTCACACCTTTTGTTTTTGAGGATCTTGTGAGAAGAAAGGTTCCACAGATCGTCCAAACCATTGAGGAGCGGGATTTTCTCAACGCGGATCTTCACCGGCTGACCATGCCTGTCAGCGTCATCTGGGGGCTGGGGGACCGATTGATTTCGACGAAAGCTCTGGAACTGCTGAAAGAGAAGCTCCCGGCGAGGAGGATTTACACCATCGAGCAGTCGGGCCATGTTCCTCAATTGGAGGCTCCCGTTGAGCTGATGGAAATTCTCTGGGGGATTTTAGGGGAGCATACGGGGTAAGCCGGAACAAGACAGGATGTGAGATCCGGAATGCGGTCGGTCACCCGTTACTGGGTCGTGAGGAGAATTTCCTCTCCGAGTGTCGGGAGGAATGTCACACCATACCAACCCTGCATTTCCATCTGGTCAAGGAGGATCGCTTCGATTTCCCTCCATTCCCGTTCAGTCAATCGCCGTTGTGAGTAGTGTTCCGGCATGGTGTCTTCCTTCTTGTACTACTGCTTGAACCCCTGCAACGGTTGTACCAAGAATCACATGCCTGAAAACGCGTCAAAAACACAAACCCCCGACGGATTCCGCCGGGGGTTGTGCAGTTTTTACGTCAGAGTGTCCGGTTTTTTTCCTATTGAACGAGATAGGGGATTCCCCACATTTTCGTCGCCCAGGGTGCCGCGTCGTCAAAGAGCGAATTGCGGGTGATGGCGCTCACGAAGAAATGGTGACGACCGCTGATATGACTGTTCCATGTGTGTTCGTAGACCCGCGTGTATGGACCGCTTCCCGTTTGGGAAACGAGCGTCAGGCGGACCCGGGCGGGACGGAACGTGGAGGAGTTCAGCCACTGAGCGGGCCGATGGAGGAAGACAAGGTCGGTGTCGGACTCGGTGCTTGTCACTGTGAACTGGACTTTCACAGGCGCGTTTTGTCCCACCGAAGGCATATGACGTCCGCTGAATTCCGGAAGCTTCAGGAAAAATTCCAGAGGATCCGTGACCACCAGTGTATCTAAACCGACGACGGCCATCAGTTGGTTCACCGTCAGCACAGCATCTCCTGTGCCGCCGGCAACAGCTGAAACTTCGCGAATGCGCCAATTGTCACGCGGGCGATCGGTGCGGTCGATCCGGGTAAGCTTCACTTTCCGGACGGTCGTTTCCGTGAAGGGTTTTGAGACGATGGTGATCGTGGTATCGCGCAGCGAATCCTTCGCGGCAATTTTGATTTCACCGGAGATCGTGTGCATGATCGTTGCCACGACGATCGTATCGCCCTCCCGCTCAAAATCGATGGTCCGCGAAGCGCTCGTGACTCTTCGGCCCCAGGCAACAGGGATGATCGGCGCCGTTGTTTTCCCCAGAGTCGCAGCTTCCGGATCATCCAACAGCATCTGATCGCTGTTGAACAACGGATCGGATTCGATCATCTCTTTCAAAACGGCAAGCTCGTCTTCGATCGGTTCCGTTGCCGACTGGCATCCCGACAGCAGGATTCCAACCGCAAGCAACCCTGCCAGGCTCAACAAGAAGTGCCTCTTCATACAATCCTCCTGAATAGATGAATGTGGCGGTTTTTCGCCATTTTTGAACACAGCCCTTTGACATTGAAAATACCACGCGGGTTTAAGAGTGAAAGTGACCGAAGTCAAGAAACTCAAGCATTATTGCGTTTTCTGCACAAAATGGAAAATTCCACACGCAATCCTTGTTAAAAGGGAGCTCCGCGCTCCCGACACAAACGCAACTTCTCTGTAGAACTCTCTTTTCAATCTCCGTGTCTCTCTGTGTAATTTCCCTTGACATCAAGCCGAAGATTCAATACTATACGACAAATATGTCGTTTTCAGAAATCGCATTTCGACATAATTGTCACGGAGTTTCCGCATGAAGCACTCGATCTCGCATCGTATCCGGGAAGCGCGAACGCGAAAGGAGCTTGATCAGAGCAGACTTGCTGCAAAGCTTGACGTCGCCACACGGACTGTTCAGAGGTGGGAAAAGGGAGAGCAAGTGCCCGACAGCAACTATCTGATGCGTCTCGCAAAGATCACCGGCGTCGCTCCTCACTGGCTTCTGACCGGCGAAGGTTCAATGTTTCCGCAGGAGCACCCGGAGGGAAAGATCTTGCCTCTTCCAACCGGCCGGTATCGCAAAGTCGATCTTGTGACGCTTCCTCTCCTCTCCTCGGTTCCGGGAGGAGCGCCAAGCCTCATCTTCCATCCGGATTACGTCGAAAAGCACATTACGGTCGACGATGTTCACGATTCGGCTGCGTTTGCCCTCGAAGTGAAGGGGAATAGTATGGCGCCAAAAATCGAAGACGGCGACTTCATTGTCGTGAGCCCGAAAGTGGAAGCGAGAACCGGAGACATCTGCGTGGTGCGCGTGAGCGACGAGGATACCGTGAAGCGAGTGAAAATCGAGGATCAGCTCATTTACCTGATCCCGTTGAACCCTGAATACGAGCCGATGGCGGTGAAAAAGCGGGACGTGACGTTTGTGTGGAGGGTTGTTAAGGTGATAAAGAACTTGTAGGTTTCAGGTTTCAGGTTTAGAGGTCAAAGAGATAACGCTCTGCGATTCTCTCCAGACTTTGCGCCTCTGCGATGATCTTTTTCCCGAGCTAAAATCTATTATAAATTCACTATGGTATCGTCCACACACCTCCTCGCCAATCTCTCCTGGAAGACCGTCGGAAAATCCAAATACGAGGTCGCTGTTCTTCCCTGGGGGGCAACCGAGCCCCATAATTACCATCTCCCCTTCTGCACCGACGTCATCGAATCTGACTACATCGCTTCCGAATCAGCCCGTCGCGCAAATGAGCATGGCGCACCCATTATCGTCCTACCGACGATTCCTTTTGGTGTCAACACCGGCCAGCTGGATCTCAACATGACCATCAACATGAATCCCAGCACGCAAGCCATGGTCTTGAGAGATATTGTCGATTCGCTCTCCCGCCACGGAATACCGAAAATGGCAATTCTCAACAGTCATGGAGGAAACGACTTCAAGCAAATGATTCGGGAGATTCAACCGGATTATCCGAACATGTTTCTCTGCACCGTTAATTGGTGGCAGATCGTGGATCAAAGTTCCTACTTTGACGAAAAGGACGATCATGCAGGCGAGATGGAAACGAGTGTTATGCTTGCAATCGCACCAAACCTGGTACTTCCCTTGAATGAGGCTGGATGGGGAAAGGCGAGGTTCTTCAAGGTAAAGGGACTCCGGGAAAAATGGGTGTGGGCCCAACGACAGTGGACAAAGGTGACTGATGACACCGGCGTTGGAGATCCGCGCAAAGCGACTGCAGACAAGGGAAGAAAGTATCTCGATGCCGTCACATCCAAGATCGCCGAGTTTCTTGCCGAACTCGCTCGTGCAGACATCAGGGATCTCTACGAAAACAGTTAGCCTGAGGTTGTACAAAAAGAAACAAAATGTCATTCTGAAGGATCCGCCGAGGCGAAGACTGAAGAATCTGCCCCTGTTGCACAGAAAGAGCAGATGCTTCGCCCGCTCCAAGCGGGGCTCAGCATGACAGCAGGACTTGTTGTACAGGCTCAATGGCGACGGTTGTTTGCGCCGAAGGTGCGTGCTTCACACCGAAGCCAGGAAGCAATCCAGACAGACCATGTCATTGCGGGCGTTTGAACGGCGAGTACCTGAACTCTAGCAAGGGATCGAGCCGTTTGTGAAGCAATCTATCATGCGCGTCATAGATTGCCTGCTGACGTTGCAAGCATTTGTTCTGGCGCGCTCCGGAAATTCTTGTCATCGCGGGCGTTTCTGACGAAAGGAAAACAGAGGGTGGAAGCTTGAACCGGTCGGAAATTCTGTCTATATTTTGTTCTTCCCGGAGTTCTTGGGGACCTTGCAACGCCCGGATGGCGCCCGCCTTCGCCAAAAACGCTCCGGCGGGTAAAGAATTGCTTGTCCGCCGAAGTCGCTTTTTTATCAGACGAAGCCGTTTCTTGGCGTAGTCTGATTCTGATTTGACGTAGGCGGAGCCCGACTTCGTTCTTGAAAAGCGGAAGTTTGTCGAGAAGGCAGACGCGCCCCAAGATTGCTTTTTTTTTCGGATATTGCCTTCGTAAAGCCCGGATGGCGGAATTGGCAGACGCGCTAGCTTCAGGAGCTAGTGTCGGCAACGACGTGC
>JACPLA010000128.1 GCA_016186715.1 Ignavibacteriales bacterium
AAACGCACTGCGTTCGCAGCGATCAAGATCGCTGTTGATATGGTTGGTGAAGGACTCATTTCGGACAAAGAAGCGCTGAAGCGGATCGAGCCGGACGCGTTAAATCAACTGCTCCGTCCTGTTTTTGATCTGAAGGAGAAGAGCATTGCGGTTGAGAACGGCAGGTTGTTGGCCAAAGGACTGAATGCCGGACCAGGGGCCGCCTCAGGGCGCGTCGTGTTCAATGCTCAGGATGCGGAAGAATGGGTGAAAAAGGGGGAAAAGGTCATTCTCACGCGCGTCGAGACTTCTCCTGAAGACATCAAGGGAATGGATGCGGCCGAAGGAATTCTGACCGCGCGAGGGGGCATGACCTCCCATGCGGCGTTGGTTGCCCGGCAGATGGGGAAAGTCTGCGTTGCCGGCTGCAGCGCCCTTGATATCGATTATGGAAATCACACCATGCGTGTGAACGGACAGGTTGTCCAAGAAGGGGACTGGGTCTCGATTGATGGAACGACGGGAGAAGTTCTTCTGGGCAAAGTGCAGACACGGCCTTCGGAAGTGCTTCAGGTTCTGATTGACAGGACACTCGATCCGAAGAGCGCTCCCGTCTATCAGGAATTCGCGAAAATCATGAAGTGGGCCGACAACTATCGGCGACTGAAGATCCGCACGAACGCCGATCAGCCGGATCAATCGGCCAATGCCATCGCCTTCGGAGCTGAGGGGATTGGATTGTGCAGAACAGAACATATGTTTTTCGGCGAAGGGAAGATCGGACCGATGCGGGAGATGATCCTGGCCGATACGGTGGAGGAGCGAAAAGCGGCCCTGGAGAAGCTTCTTCCCCTGCAGCGAAAGGATTTTGAGGGCATCTTCGAAGTCATGAATGGCATGCCCGTCACAATCAGAACGATCGACCCACCCTTGCATGAGTTCCTTCCGCACGACGAAGAGTCGCAGCGTGAACTGGCGGGGCAGATGGGAATTCCTTTCGAGAAGGTGAAGCAGCGGATCGCGTCCCTCCACGAATTCAACCCGATGCTTGGATTCCGCGGATGCCGGCTGGGGATCATCTATCCGGAAATCACGGAAATGCAGGCGCGGGCGATTTTTGAAGCTGCCGCCAATGTCAGGAAGAATGGAAAGAACGTCGAACCTGAGGTGATGATCCCGCTCGTCGGGAACGTCAAGGAACTGGACCATCAGGAAAAGATCGTCCGCCTGGTAGCGGACGAAGTGATGAAGGAACAGAGCGTGAAGTTCAAGTATCTCGTGGGCACGATGATCGAAATCCCCCGCGGGGCGCTGACGGCAGATGAAATCGCCAAGGTAGCCGAATTTTTCAGCTTTGGTACGAACGATCTGACGCAGACCACACTTGGCGTCAGCCGTGACGACGCGGGGCGGTTTCTCATCCCGTATGTGGAACGTGAAATTTACGCGAAGGATCCGTTTGAAGCGATAGACCGGACCGGTGTCGGAGAGTTGATGAAGATTGCGGTGGAAAAAGGGCGATCTTCGAGGCCCGGAATCAAGCTTGGAATTTGCGGGGAACACGGAGGAGAGCCTTCGAGCGTTGCCTTTTGCCATATGATAGGCCTCGATTATGTCAGCTGCTCTCCCTTCAGGGTTCCCATTGCACGTCTGGCTGCCGCGCGGGCCGCGCTGGCCGATCAGTCAGGCAAAGGCGGGGGGAGACGCTCTCGCGCGGGAAAACGGACCGGCTCGAAACGCAAGGGATCGCGGAAAAGCTAGTGTTTCGTCCCTTACATGAATTGAATAACAGAACATGGATTTTCACGGAAAGGGCCGGATGAACACGAAGTGATTCTTGAGCTCTTATCAGTAAGAATCCGTTCTCTTCGGCTTTTTCCCTGCCTGCCTCATTAGAATCTTCAAGGTCAGGCGGGCGTGTCCCAATTACGAAGGATGTGATGAATGAAGCTTTCTGACTTCAAGTATCCCCTGCCGAGGAATTTGATTGCAAAGTATCCGGCAAAACCGAGGGACCGGGCTCGCATGATGGTTCTGAACCGGGCGGACGAGTCGATTGAGGATCGGAGGTTTAGTGAGATTCTCAACTATCTCAACAAGGGGGACTGTCTCGTTGTGAACGAAACAAAGGTGTTCCAGGCCCGTCTGTTCGGCAAGAAGGAAAAAACGAACGCGCGAATCGAGGTTTTTCTCCTCCGTGAACTCAACGCGGAGGAGAATATCTGGGACGTCATTGTTGATCCGGCTCGCAAGGTCCGGATCGGAAACAAGATCTTCTTCGACGACGGGAAACTCTGGTGCGAGGTTATTGATAATACGACGTCCCGGGGACGAACAGTCCGGTTCAATCACAAGGGGGATTTCTTCAGGATCATCGAACGGATCGGAATGACGCCGCTCCCCTATTACATCAAACGGGATCCGACGGCGAAAGACAAGGAAGCCTACCAAACGGTCTATGCCAAAGTCCTTGGAGCGGTCGCGGCGCCGACGGCAGGACTCCATTTCACCAAGCCCCTCCTGAGGAAAATCAGCTCCCGGGGAATCAAGGTGGTGCCGGTTGTCCTCCACGTGGGACTGGGATCGTTTCGTCCGGTGGAAGTGGAAGATCTGACCAAACATAAAATGGATTCGGAATATTATGAAATCAGCCCGGAGACGTCGAACGCCATCAACAGAACCATCGATTCGAAACACAACGTGGTGGTGGTGGGAACAAGTACGTGCCGTGCTCTGGAATCCAGCGTCACCTCCGACGGCCATCTGAAACCCTCGAGGGGATGGACCGACAAGTTCATATTCCCCCCATACGATTTCAAGATCGCCGACAAGCTGATCACCAACTTTCATCTGCCGGAATCCACCCTGCTGATGCTGGTGAGCGCCTTTGCGGGCCATGAGTTCCTGATGCGCTCCTACAAGAAGGCCATCAAGGAAGGCTATCGCTTCTACAGCTATGGAGACGGAATGCTTATCCTGTAGCGGTTGGGTGACAATGAAAAGGCGGGCGTTTCGATTTGGACAGTGTTTTCTTTGTTGGGGTTGTCCAAATTTGGCACATAACCTGTAGCATGTTCCGCAGGGAGTCAATACTCAGTTTGGAATTTGTTTGGAAGATGGGATTATGACGCAAACCAGACCGAAGGTGTACGTGATCATTCCCGCTGCAGGAACGGGCACGCGTCTGGGCGGCTCCGTCCGGAAGCAATTCCTGACGTTGAAAGAAAAGCCGATCCTGGTTCATACCATCCAGCGATTTGAACTGTCGGCTGAGGTGGACGAAATCGCTCTTGCAGTGCCGGAAGAGGCACTCGTCGCCGTCGAAGAAATCCTCTCACGCTATCGCCTCAATAAGGTCGGCAAGGTTGTCAGGGGAGGGGAGAAGAGACAGGATTCGGTGTACAACGTGCTAAAGCGTTTCCAATTTCGTCCATCCGATATCGTGCTCGTTCATGACAGCGTCCGGCCGTTTGTTCAATCCAAAAAAATCGCAGAGCTCGTCGCTGCATGCAGGGAATATGAGGCTGTGGTTCTCGCGGTTCAGCCGAAAGATACGATTCGACGATCCAACGGTGGAGGGTTCTTCGATCAAACCCTTGATCGGACGGCGCTCTGGATGATCCAAACACCGCAGGCTTTTCGGGCCCCCCTTCTTGCAAAAGCGTTTGAAAAAGCGGCCAGGGAAAAATTCTACTCCACTGACGAGGCCGCGCTTGTCGAACGACTTGGCGTGAAAGCGAAAATCGTCGAGGGAAGCTATGACAATATCAAGATCACGACGAAAGAGGATTTGGAGCTCGGAGAGCTGATTCTGGACCGATGGCTCTCAGCCGGAATCGGCTGATGGCTTCGTGTTACGACGGCATTCGGTAAAAAAAAGAACCTTGCATCTTACTTTCAGACTTGGTACTTTTGTGTCACGCTTCCTACGCCAACTTTTCGAAGGTTCCACAGCATGATTAACATGAGCATTGTCGTCGTCATGAGTTATATTCTTGGATCGATCCCGACAGCCCTTCTCCTTTCCAAGTGGCGGCATGGATTCGATATCCGTACCCGGGGAAGCGGCAATGCTGGAGGCACCAACGTGTTTCGCGTGCTGGGCTGGAAGTCCGGAATTTTCGTGATAGCTGTGGATTTTGCGAAGGGCTTCATTGCAACCGTCTTTATTGCCCGTCTCTTCTGGGACCCGACGCTCCCGTTCTATAACCGCACACCCTTTGACGACTTTACGATCATCCAGATGATCTGCGGCGGGGCCGCAATCATCGGCCATATCTGGACGGCTTTTGCGGGCTTCCGGGGGGGAAAAGGGATCGCCACCGGCGCCGGCATGCTTCTGGGCGTCGCGCCTGTGGAGTTCGGCATTTCCGCCGCCGTCTTCTTTATTGTATTCATCGCGTACAAATACGTCTCCCTCGGATCTGTCAGCGCCGCCGTTGCGTTTCCCGCAACACTCTTTGTGCGATACAACATCTTCGGCGATCAGGTCCACAGCTACAAGACCCTCATTTTTTTCAGTCTGGGGGTTGCCATTCTTCTGATTTATTCCCACCGTAATAACATCAAGAGGCTGATTGAAGGGACGGAAAAAAGAATTTCGGAAGCGGCACGGAAGAAAAGCCTCGGTACCGAATAAGGAGTTCTCCCTTCAGGTTCTTCCCGGGTGTGGATTCGGAGGAATCTTCGTACGTTGGGTCAGAATTCCGATCCATCCTTCCTGATCACATGCTATGAAAACAACCGTTCTTGGCGCCGGCAGCTGGGGGACCACCCTTGCCCTCGTGCTGCTGGAAAATGGACACAAGGTGAACCTGTGGACTTATAAGCTATCGCAAGCCGAACAAATGAGGGAAGAGAGGGAAAACCCCCAATTCTTGCCGGGAATCAAACTTCCATCCAAGCTTCACATTACTTCTGATATTGACGAGGCATGCCGGAAACGGGACCTCATTGTTGCGGCCGTTCCCGCCCAGTTTCTCCGCTCGGTCATTGAGAGAATTGCGGAGCTTGACCTCAGAAAAACCGTCATCTGTAACGTTGCTAAAGGGATCGAAAACACGACTCTGATGACGATGTCGGAGGTACTTCTGGACGTTCTCAAGCGTGAAAAGCGTGAGAATATCAGTGTTCTTTCAGGACCGAGTCACGCCGAAGAGGTCAGTCGCAAGATTCCGACGGCGATTGTCTCGGCATCCTATGAAAAAAAAGTGGCAAAAGTCGTTCAGAAAGCTTTCACGAGACCGTATTTTCGTGTTTATGTCAATGACGATATCCGGGGGGTGGAGCTGGGGGGAGCGATTAAGAACGTGATTGCGATTGGCGCAGGGATCAGCGACGGGGCGGGATTCGGAGATAATACCAAGGCGGCGATCATGACCCGGGGAGTGTACGAAATTACCCGCCTGGGGGTACGCATGGGCGCTCAACCCCGCACATTCGCCGGACTTTCCGGAATCGGCGATCTGATTGTGACCTGCATGAGCCGTCACAGCCGAAACAGGCATGTTGGAGAACAGATTGGCAAGGGAAGAAACCTCGACGATGTTCTCAAAGGCATGGTCATGGTTGCCGAGGGGGTGGCCTCGACACGCTCAGTCAGGGATCTTGCACAAAAACATAAGGTGGAAATGCCGATTGTCGACTCTGTCTATGCGATGCTCTTCGAAGGAAAGGATCCTCATCTCGCAACGGAAGAACTGATGGCAAGAGACGCAAAAGGCGAGTAGTCGAACGGTCAGCGATTGTGGAACTCTCTCTTGAATCTCCGTGTCTCTCCGTGAAATCTTCTTCTACAAAAACGTTACACAGAGAGCCATAGAGAAGACACAGAGGTACACAGAGGAAAATCCCTCTGTGGAACTCTTTTTTGAATCTCCGTGTCACTCCGTGAAATCTTCTTCTATAAAAGCGTTACACAGAGAGCCACAGAGAAGACACAGAGGTACACAGAGGAAATCCCTCTGTGGAACTCTCTTTTGAAGCTCCGTGTCACTCTGTGAAATTTTCTTCTGTAAAAGCGTTACACA
>JACPLA010000121.1 GCA_016186715.1 Ignavibacteriales bacterium
CCCAGGAAACCAGATTGTCCGTGCCGTACACCCGTTTTGTTCTGGACAACGGACTGAACGTGATCCTCCATGAGGATCACTCGATTCCCCGTGTGACAGTGAATGTCTGGTATCACGTTGGATCAGGACGTGAAATGCCGGGGCGCACCGGGTTCGCTCATTTGTTTGAACATGTCATGTTTGAAGGGTCTGGGAATGTACCGGAAGGAAAATTCGACGAGTGGCTGGAAGCGGCGGGAGGGAACAACAACGGTTCGACGACCCCGGACCGCACGAATTACTTCGAGGATCTTCCGAGCAGCGCGCTGGAGTTGGCCCTGTTTCTCGAGTCGGATCGGATGGGGTATCTTCTTGATGCGATGTCGCCCGCCAAGGTCGATGGTCAGCGGGATGTTGTGAAGAACGAGAGGCGACAGCGGTACGAGAACCAGCCGTACGGTATGGTATGGGTGGTCGTTCCTCGAAATCTCTATCCAAATGATCACCCCTATTCCTGGTCAACAATAGGTTCGATGGAAGATCTTTCGGCGGCGAGCTATGAAGATGTCGTTGAATTCTTTAAAACATACTATGCCCCGAACAATGCGAGCCTCGTCCTTGCAGGTGATCTCAATCCTGAAGCGGCAAGGGCGATGGTTCAGAAATGGTTTGCGGAGATTCCGAAGGGCCGGCCTGTCGAGCCTTTCGACCCCCCCGCCACGTTCCTCGGAGAAGAAAAGCGCCTGATGTTCGAGGATCGTGTCCAGCTCCCGCGTTTGTACATGGTCTGGCTCACCCCGGCCTTGTTCACTCCCGGGGACGCGGAAATGGATCTTTGCGCGAGCGTCCTGGCGGGCGGCAAGAACTCGCGTCTCTACAAACGGTTGGTCTATGATTTGCAAATTGCTCAGGATGTCTCGGCGTTCCAATCGTCCGGCGGCCTTTCTTCTTCCTTCTGGATCACGGCCACCGCAAGAGCCGGACACACGCTCCAGGAATTGGAGACCATTATTCAGGAAGAAATTGATCGTTTGAAGGCAGAGCAGCCGGAAGAGCGTGAGGTTGCCCGTGCAGTGAACCAGTACGAAGCCTCGTTTCTCGACGGGCTGGAAACTTCAGGGAGGAAAGCCGATCAGCTCAATAACTATTTCATGAGAACCGGTAATCCGGACTTCTTCAATGAGGATCTTGCCAGGTACAAGGCAATCGATCCGGGCGACATTCGCGCCATGGTACAGACGTACTTACGCGACGATGCACGGGTGATTCTCAGTATTGTACCGCAGGGGAAGAAAGATCTGGCCGCGGCACAGAGCAAGGAGGAAAAACCATGAAAATGCCGGCGAAGCGATTATCCACGATGAACGTACTCCGCAGCATGCTCGGCTTTGGAGCGACCATTCTTTTTGTTGCGATGCCTTCGTTCGGACAAAAGCCGGACCGGAGCCGGCCCCCCGAGCTTGGAGAACCTGCCCCGCTCCGTCTGCCCGCGATTCAGCGATTCACTCTTGCCAACGGCTTACCGGTCGTGCTGATGGAAAAACATGGGGTTCCGATTGTTCAGGTCAACTTGTTGGTAAAAACCGGAAGCGCCATGGATCCGGCCGGGCAAACCGGTCTGGCAAGCCTGACTGCCGCAATGATGGACGAAGGAGCCGGCACGAGGTCGGCGCTTGAGCTGGCAGACGCGATTGATTTTCTCGGTGCACGGATTTCCACGTTTGCGGGCCAGCATACGAGCGTCGTTCTGCTCCATGCACCGGTCTCCAAGCTTGGCGAGGCGCTTCCGCTCATGGCGGACATTGCCCTTCGACCAACCTTTCCAAAAGAGGAACTGGACCGACTTCGAAAAGAGCGGTTGACGACACTTGCCCAGTGGCATGATCGACCGTCGACGATTGCTTCGGTTGCTTTTAGCAAGACAATTTTTGGCCCGCGCCATCCGTACGGTATTCCGACGATGGGGAACGAAAAGTCCCTCCGTGCGTTTCGTGTAACGGATCTAAGCCGATTTCACAAAACGTATTTTCACCCGAACAACTCCATCCTTATCGTTGTAGGGGACGTCTCGAGAGGCTCGATTCAACAAACGCTGGAGGGAGTGTTCGCTTCCTGGACGGGAGGTACAACGGCATCCGTCAATTGGCCCGATATCCAGCAAGTCGAAAACCGGATGGTCTATCTTGTGGATAAGCCGGGCGCGGCCCAGAGCGAAGTGCGGATTGGGAGAGTCGGGGTCACGAGGATGACCGAGGATTATTTTCCCCTCATCGTGATGAATACGATCCTGGGCGGCGCGTTCACATCGAGGTTGAATCAGAATCTCCGGGAAACTCATGGGTATTCCTATGGGGCCGGCTCGGTGTTCGACATGCGTCCGCTCCCCGGTCCGTTTGTCGCCTATTCGGCCGTTCAGACCAACGCCACGGATAAGGCGCTCGGGGAGTTCATGAAGGAACTGAACGGGATTCTCAGGCCCGTTTCCGATGAGGAGCTGACGAAAGCGAAAAACTATCTCGCGTTGGGATACCCTGACAATTTCGAATCGGTCGGGCAGATCGCCGGAATGCTGGCCGACATGGTCCTCTACAATCTTCCCGACGATTACTTCAACACCTATGTTGAGAGAGTCCTTGCGGTGTCAAAGGACGACGTCACGCGCGCAGCAAAGAAGTACATTGATCCGGAGAAAGTAGCGATTGTCGTGGTGGGAGACCGGAAGGAAATCGAAAAAGGAATTCGCGGGCTCAAGCTCGGTAAGTTAGAAAACCTAACGATCGAAGATGTCTTAGGGAAGCCGCCGAAGCTGTGACACGGGGCGTGGTATGGCGAGAAGTTGTAGGTCGGATTGTCAATCCGACCTGCTGTTCCCGCGGGACGGAGTTATCGACCAGAGGCGGCGATAATAGTCAAACGTTGAACCGAAAATAAATGACATCTCCGTCCTCAACCGTATACTCGCGTCCTTGTACAAACATACAGCCGTTTTCCTTCGCTGCATTTTCCGATCCGAGCCGGTCGAGATCGTCAAACTTGATCACTTCTGCCCGGATAAATCCCCGTTCAAAGTCACTGTGAATGGCTCCTGCGGCTTCAGGCGCAAGGGTTCCTCGCTGTACCGTCCATGCGTGAGCCTCTTTCGGCCCGGCCGTAAAAAACGTGATCAGGTGCAAAAGGTCGTACCCCTCGCGAATGACCTGATTCAGTCCCGATTCCTTCAGCCCTAACCCTTCAAGAAAGAGCTTCTGATCAGCTTCCGGAAGTTCGGCGACTTCGGCCTCGACCGAAGCGGAGATGACAACAACCTTCGCTCCCTCTTTTGCTGCGATTTCTCTGACCTGATCAACGTAGGGATTCCCGGAGTGAAGCATGCTCTCGTGGACGTTGCAGACGTACATAACCGGTTTTCGGGTAAGGAGGTGAAGGTCTCTCATCCAAAGCGATTCGTCCGTTCCATGAACATCGAAATAGCGGGCAAGCCGGCCTGCTGAAAGATGTTCGTTGATGCGCCTGAGGAATTCGGCTTCCAGTTTCGCCTTCTTATCTTCACTCCTTGACCGCTTTTCCGCTTCGGAGACCTTGCGCTCGACAGTCTCGAGATCTTTGAGAATCAATTCCGTCTCAACGACTTCGATGTCGCGAGTCGGATTGACCGTGCCATCCACGTGGACTACGTTGGGATCATCGAAGCATCGAACCACATGGGCGACCGCATCGACGTTGCGAATATGGGAGAGAAACTGGTTCCCCAGTCCTTCGCCTTTGCTCGCGCCCTTCACAAGTCCGGCGATATCCAGGAACTCGATCGTGGTGGAAGTGACTTTGGGAGGTTTGTAGATCTCCGCGATTCTCGTTAGTCGGTGGTCGGGAACTGTTACGACTCCGACGTTGGGGTCGATGGTGCAAAAAGGATAATTCGCGGCATCGGCTCGTGCTGAGGTCATCGCATTGAAAAGAGACGATTTTCCCACATTTGGTAATCCTACAATCCCACAGGTAAATCCCATTGAGAGAATGCATCCTTTCAGGCTTTAAGCAAAAACTTCAATGTACAAAGAAAACCTTCGAAAACCCCGCAAAAAGCCCATGAAATCAGAGTGCGCTTTGTGTGACTCTGCTCATAGGGATTATCTTGTGACCGAAAAAAATTGCGAGTATATTAGCAACTGTTCGTTCATCATTCTATGAGGAATCCCCAGATAAGCTTGTTCTGAGATGTTCCTTTTTAGTCAATGAATTCACAACAACCAGATGGAGGATCTATGAGGAACTTCACTGCTCTTTTTCTTGCGCTCCTGATCGGTCTTACGGCTGTTGAGGGCCAGGAAAAAACCAAGGCGATTAGCGGGGGCATTGCACGGACTGCAGCTCTCGGCGGAAATCCGTACAACCCGTACCTCCAGGATTACACCGATGTTTTGACAAACCCCGCTTGGGCGTCGAAGTACACCAATTTTCTCTATGGAGATGCCGGCTATGCGCTCACCGGGTATGCTGGATTAGGTCAGAATGTCGGCTTTACACTCGGCGTGAGCGGTTTTGCCGTTGGCATTAACGTCGGTCACCGTGAAGGACCCATGTTCGCGGAGAATTCATACGGCGCCGGTGTCGGCGGCTTTGGCGCTTCCGACTATATGCTGACCGCAATCAACGGCGTTGCGGGTCCCGCCTTTGGCGTGACGACAGGAGAGCCCCGAGTTCCGGTTCAAATCTACGCTGCCGGCAAACTCGGTCCCCTGACAGTTGGTGCTGCTCTCTACAGGGCAACATGGAGCCAAACCGATGACGGGACCGGATCGGTTGGGCTGAGGCAGAAAGCAGAATATTCCAACAATCAGACCGGCATCAAGGGTGGTGTTCTTCTTGAGTTGAGTCAGTATTTCACTGTGGACGGAAGCGTGCTGTTTCGTCTCAACGGTTCCAGTATTGACTTCAGCGACGGCAACCCGGGCGCGAACCCGACGACGGCAACGTACGACGGCGGAGGCAGTGAACTGGCCATCAACGGACGGGCCTTTATGAAATTCTCGGACAAGATCAACATCATCCCACAGATACGTTTTTCCACTTTCGGGTACCAGCCCGAAATTACGGACAACTCAACTCCCACGCCGCCTTCACCCAACAATACCAAACCGAACGACTATGGCAAGACAGAACTGGAGTTTGGAGTTGGAGTAAACTCACGTCTTGAAGGCGGATGGGTGATCGTGGGGCTTGCCATTCAGAGCGTCAAGCTGACGAATGATATTACCACGCAGCCGGGGGGCCCGGGGACTGCGCTTCAGACAACGAAGACCTCCGTTTCATGGTTCGACCTTCCAAAAATCAACGTGGGTGGAGAGATTGAAATCCTGAGCTGGCTTTCCGGCCGAGTAGGATACTTCAAGCGCCTCTCGACTCAAACCAGGATCGTGGAGTCTCCGGCACCGACGCCCAAGACGGAAACCAGCACGACGATTGAGGCAGGATTCGTCCCCAGCTTGGGGTTCACGGCCACGCAGCAGCAGCTCGCCTTCGGCTTGAATATCCTTGTCGGGCCGGTCTCTCTTGACGGGTATATGGGTGAACGGTTCCTCGCGGCGGGGCCGAATGTGCTGAGTGGTATCTTTCAGGACATGTTTGGAGTCCTGTCCGTGAGTATTGCCATGTAGCCGCCTCACGCAGTCATTCCTCAAGGGCGTCCGGCATCCCGGGCGCCCTTTTTTTGCTCCGGCAAAGAAAGGACTTGCATAATTATCCATTTTTTTGTATACTTATACATTTCAGAGAAGGATTGCGTTTGGATCAGACCAGGAAGGTATCGATTATCGGTGCATCCGGATACTCGGGGGCAGAGCTCGTGTCAGTTTTGCTGAAGCATTCGGGCGTCAAGATCGACAAGCTCTTCGCTTCCGGGTCGGCTGGAAAGCGGGTGGACGACGTCTATCCCCGCTTTGCCGGCACAATAGACGCGGCGTTTGAGGCGTACTCGGCATCCGCAGCCTGCTCAAGCGACCTGGTGTTCCTTGCGCTTCCCTCGGGCGAAGCAATGAACATCGTTCCGGAGCTTCTGGAACGGGGAAAGCGTGTGATCGACCTGGGGGGAGACTTCAGAATTCAGGATCCCGTCGAATATGAACGCTACTACAAACAGGCGCATTCTTCCGTGCATCTTCTTCCTCAGGCAGTGTACGGTCTTCCGGAATGGAACAGAGAAGCTATCCGGGGGGCAAAGCTGGTTGCCAACCCCGGGTGCTATCCCACAGGAGCCCTTCTCCCACTGCTCCCGCTCTTGAAGGAAGGAACCATCGCCCCCCGGGGGGTCGTCGTCAATTCGCTTTCCGGAGTCTCCGGCGCCGGGCGCAAAGCGGCGATTGAATTATCGTATGTCGAAGTGAACGAATCCGTCAGAGCGTATAAAGTCGGCACTCATCAGCATATTCCGGAGATCAAATCCATTCTGCAACACTTCACAGGTCACTCCGTCTCATTGTCTTTTGTTCCTCATCTGCTTCCGCTGACACGAGGAATCTATACGAGCGCGTATGCCCCCTTGCAAAAAGCGGTCTCGGCGGAATACGTGACCGATGTGTTCACCCGCTCCTACGCAAAAGAGCCGTTTATCCGGTTTTCACCATCTGCAATTCCTGAGATCAGAAATGTTCGGCACACCAATTATGTCGATATCGGCGTCCGCGTCGATTCCGACAATAACCAGCTCATCCTCTTTTCTGCGATCGATAACCTTGTCAAGGGAGCCGCAGGACAAGCCGTCCAGAACATGAACCTCATGCTCGGTTACCCGGAGACAGAAGGACTCTTATGAGGCAGACCATTCCTGTTCAGGAGTGTCCCGGGGGTGTTACGGCAGCCCGCGGGTTTGTGGCCGGTGGCCGATATTGCGGAATCCGGAAAATGAAAAAGGACCTCGCCATTGTGGCATCGGAGGTTCCGGCTGTGACTGCAGCCGTGTTCACGCTCAACAAAACACAGGCGGCGCCCATTCTTGTCGACAAGATCCAGCTCAGCCGGTCGGAAACCTGCTCGGCGGTCGTCATCAACAGCGGTAATGCAAACGCCTGCACCGGTGAACGGGGACTCAACGACGCGTGGGAAATGGTCAGAACGACAGCCGCAGCCATGGCGCTTCCTGAAGAACAAGTCATGATCTCGTCAACGGGGGTCATCGGACAATATCTGCCGATGGACAGGATGATCGTGGGAATACCGCAGCTTGCTGCACAATTGAGCGCGTCGGGGAACCATGATGCGGCCGAGGCCATCATGACAACCGATACGCATTCGAAAGAAACAGCGGTTCAATTCTCACTGGGTGAATCGATGGTGACGATCGGAGGGATGGCAAAGGGATCCGGGATGATCGCTCCGAACATGGCGACCATACTGGCCTTTGTGACCACGGATGCTTCAATCCGCCGCTCCCTGCTTCAAAAAGCGCTTGCCCGGGCTAACAAGCGTTCGTTCAACCGCATTACCGTGGACGGGGATATGAGCACCAACGACATGGCCCTCGTGCTTGCGAACGGTGCGGCACGGAACAAACCGTTTAGCGAAAACTCCGAGGAGTTTCAGCTTTTCTGCGCCGCCCTGGAGTATGTGATGATCAAGTTGGCCAAGATGATCGCCCGGGATGGTGAGGGGGCCACCAAACTCATCGAGATCTTTGTCAAAGGAGCCCGAAATGAAGAGGAGGCGGCCCAGGCTGCCCGGTCAGTGGCCAATTCCAACCTGGTCAAAACGGCCCTGCATGGCTGCGACGCAAACTGGGGGCGTATTATGGCCGCGGTTGGATATTCCGGCATCGACATGGATCCCGAACTCGTTGAAATTCGGTTCAACGGACTTCCCGTTCTCAATCAACACTACTCCATCGTGCTCGACGAGGAAAAGGCGGAACGGGAACTCGCCAAGGAGGAGGTCCTCGTGACTATCGACCTCAACCAGGGTACTCACACCGCTCGGTTCTGGACCTGCGACCTCACCAAGGAGTATATCCATATCAACGCCAGCTATCGCTCCTGATGAACAAGACAATCGATACGTCCGCAAAAGAAGAAGTTCTGATTGAAGCGCTGCCGTATATCCAGACGTACGAGGGGAAAACGTTCGTGATTAAATACGGCGGGGCGGCCATGACCGATGAGCGCTTGAAACGCACCTTTGCAAAAGATGTGACCCTGCTTCGCAAAATCGGCATCAATATCGTGATTGTGCACGGAGGCGGCAAGGGAATTACCGACGTCGCGAGTAAGCTCGGACTTGAAACGCGCTTTGTTGCAGGCCAGCGCTACACCGATGAAAAGACCATAGACGTTGTGCTCATGGTGTTGGCCGG
>JACPLA010000139.1 GCA_016186715.1 Ignavibacteriales bacterium
TGACATGACACAATTTGTCACTGCGAGCGTTGTATGCGAAGCAGAGGCAATGTCGAATATCGAATGCTGACTGTAGAACGTAGAACGCAAAAGTGTGATCACCCAAACAACGCGTCCACAAACGCTTTCCTGTCAAACGGTTGAAGGTCGTCCATTTGCTCTCCCAAGCCGATGTATTTCACAGGAATTTTCAACTCATGGCTGACGGCGAGAACGATTCCCCCCTTGGCGGTCCCATCCAGTTTTGTCAGAACGATCCCGGTCACGTTCGCGGCATCGACGAACTGACGGGCCTGCTGAAGGGCGTTCTGCCCTGTATTGGCATCCAGCACAAGAAGAATCTCATGCGGAGCACCCGATAATTTCTTGTCGAGAACACGGCGGATTTTTTTTAGCTCCTCCATCAGGTTTACCTTTGTATGCAGTCGTCCGGCTGTATCGATGATGACAACGTCTGCTTTCTTGGCGACCGCCGAGCTCAAGGTATCGAAGGCCACCGAGGCCGGGTCCGCTCCGTGCGCCTGCCGGATCAGCTCCACCCCAGCCCTTTGCGCCCAGATCTCCAGCTGCTCGTTCGCTGCTGCGCGGAAGGTGTCCGCGCCTCCTAGGACCACACGATGTCCGGCGCGGCGGAAGCGAAAGGCAAGTTTTCCGATCGTTGTGGTCTTCCCCACTCCGTTCACACCAACGACCATGATCACAAACGGCCTCGGACTTGCCGGGAGAGCGATCCGATCCGTTTCCCGATTTCCGTTGACATGCAGAATGCGCGCGATCTCATCATGCAGCAACCCCGTCAGTTCCTCGGTCGATGCATATTTTTCATCCCTGATCCGTTTCTTGATGTTTGCAATCAGGAGGCCGGTTGTTGCACTTCCGACATCTCCAGCCAGAAGAATTTCTTCGACGGTCTCAAGTACCTCATCATCAATGACGCTTTTCGCTCTGAGAGCCCTCTGCACCTTGCCAATCAGAGACTCCCGCGTTTTTCTCAGCCCCAGCCTGAACTTCTGAAAAGTTGTTTCAATCCCCATTCGTTTCATATTCTCCGGTCAACGGCTCTGCCGATCAACAGTCGCTGCGCATAGACGACAAGAGAGAATCCCATTGTCACCAGGCTCAGCCATAGCGCCAGCAGCCGAAGCATTTCGAGATTTTCAAGCCGGGGGACTGAAAGGAGAAGGTACGCAGCAACCATCCCGACGGCGATTTTTCCCGGCCAGTTCGACTGCGCAACGATTTTCTTTTTCTTCTTGATGTACACTCCTCCGATCACAATCAGGAGATCGCGGACAAGAACCACCAGGGCATACCAGAGAGGAATATCTTCGAGGAGAACAAGAAAAACGACCAGTGCGCCGATGCCGATCTTATCCGCGATGGGATCGATGACTTTTCCAACTTCCGAAACCTGGTGCAATGCCCGGGCCAAATATCCGTCAAGAAAATCGCTCAGAATGCCCGCAACAATGATGACAACCGCCCAGGTTCTGTCCGTTTCGGACTCCCCCAGCAAGGTGATCCCGAGAGGAATCACCAGTGCCACCCGAAACGCGCTGATCGAGTTGGAGATCGTCCAAATCCGGCCGGCCATTATGCCTCGTGTGCATCCTTCGTGGTCTCGCGACCGATGGGAACGGGGTACTTTCCGCTGAAGCAGGCCGTGCAGTAGTTGCGCCCCCCTTCATGAGGAGCTGCTTCGAGGAGCTTTTCCATCGACAAGTAGGCAACGCTGTCCACACCCAACTCTTTCCGGATTTCTTCCAGATCCCCGTTGAGCCTGTTTGCTATCAACTCCTCCCGACTGGGAAAATCCATACCGTAATAGCAAGGATTCTTGATCGGGGGTGAGGCCACCCGGAAATGAATCTCCTTCGGCCCGGCTTCCTTGACGAGGCGAACCAATTGCCGCGACGTTGTTCCCCGGACGATGGAATCGTCCACAATCACGACGATCCGATCCTTCAGAACACCTTTGACCGTGTTGAACTTCGTTTTCACTTTCAGTTCACGACTACTCTGATCGGGTTGAATAAACGTGCGGCCCACATAATGGCTTCGAATCAATCCAATCTCAAGCGTTGCTTCAATCCCTTCCTTACTGCTCTCGCTGACAAACCCAAGTGTCGCTGTGTTGCTCGAGTCGGGAACGCTGATGACAATGATCTTGTCATCTCCCTGCCCCCGAACGGGTGACTCCTCCGCCAGCAGTTTGCCGAGCTTTCTGCGGACTTTGTCGACGTTTTCGCCGAAGATGATACTGTCCGGCCTGGAAAAATAGACATACTCAAAGATGCAATGATGGTGCTGAACCGGTTTGCGCGAAGACCAGAGGGACCGCGTTTTTCCCGATTTGACTGCCTTTTGATCGATCACGAGGATTTCTCCCGGAGCCACGTCGCGCACGTACTCGGCCCCGATGATGTCAAATGCGCACGTTTCCGATGCAACGACAAACGCATCATCCAGCCTTCCCAGTGCCAGCGGACGAAAACCGTGCGGATCACGGGCTGCGATCAAAGCCTCGTCGGTAAGAATCACGAGTGAGTAGGCCCCTTCGACCAGGTCGAGCGCATCCTTTACCTGCAAAACCTGATCGGTATGACGACTGTGGGCAGCGAGATGCAGAATAATTTCACTGTCGGAAGTCGATTGGAAAATCGTCCCTTCAGCGTGAAGCCGTTCGCGGAGCGTGTGGAAGTTGGTGAGGTTGCCGTTGTGACTGAGAGCGAGGTTTCCCGCCTTATAATTGACGACGAAAGGCTGGATATTTGCTTTGTTATCAGCCGAACCCGTGGTGGAATACCTGTTATGGCCGATCGCGGCGGTTCCCCGCAGTGTGGATTTCAGGATTTTCTCATCGCGGAAGACGTCTGCGACAAGCCCTATTCCCCGATAAATATTGAAGCGGTATTTGTTTTTTTCCGGGAGGAACTCGCTGGAGACGATGCCGGTCGCTTCCTGACCGCGGTGCTGGAGGGCATGGAGACCATAATACGTCATCACCGAGGCTTCCGGATGGCCGTAAATCCCAAAAACGCCGCAATGGCATCGGGGCTTCCCTTCGATGTGAGCAGTGGCGTCCACACTTAAACGTACGAAAAAATTGATGCGTAAACAAGACGGACCGCATCGGCTGATTCACGGCTTCCGAGAACCCCGGTGCGACAAGGAGAGAGGTCAGTCTAGAGGGAAAGAAGTGCGGAGCGGAGTTCTGCGACAACAGTTTCACATTCATCGCGGGACACGATGTACGGGGGCAAGAAACGGAGCACTGTTGCGTTGGTGCAGTTTACAAGGATCCCCCGCTCCTGAAGCGACTCTACGACGGGCTGTCCTTCCCTGCTGAGTTCAATTCCCAACATGCACCCGAAGCCTCTAACATCTTTAACGAGTGACGAAAACTCGTTCTTCAGTTCAAGGAACATGCCGGCGAGGACATTTCCGATCTCAGCTGCACGCCTCATCAATCCGTGCTCAACAACCTCCTCCAGAACGGCAATGCCCGCCGCACAGGCCACAGGGTTTCCACCGAAGGTGGTTCCATGAACGCCGTACGTAAACACGCCGGCCACCTTTTCGGAACCGAGGAAGGCTCCGAGCGGCAATCCGCCGCCAATTGCTTTGGCGATCACCACAATGTCAGGGCTCAACCCGAAGTGCTCAAACCCGAAGAATCGGCCCGTCCTTCCAACTCCCGACTGAATTTCATCGGCAATAAGAAGAAATCCATACCGTTCACGAAGGCTTTTCAATTCCTCGGCAAACTCATGGGACATCAGATTGACCCCGCCTTCCCCCTGAAGACACTCGACCACAATGCCAAGCGTTTGTTCTCCTACCTTGGAGCGGAGGTCCCTCACGTCATTATATTTGATGTGACCGACATTTGGCAGGAATGGCTCATATCCTTCACGGTACTTTGGCCTCTCCGTCAGTGACAGAGCACCCATGGTCCGCCCGTGAAAGGAATTCGTTAATCCGTACAGCATTGACTTCCCGTTTGCCCCTCCCCATTTCCGCGCGAGCTTGATCGCCCCCTCAATCGCTTCCGTGCCACTGTTGGTCAGAAAGAGTCGTTGATACCCTGTAATGTTCAACAGTTTCTCCGCAAAAACAACCTGTGGCTCCATCACAAAAAAATTTGAGAGGTGGATGTACTTTTCCAATTGGCGCTGAATGGCTTGCTTCACTCTTGGGTGATCATACCCCAGCGCGTTGACCGCCAGGCCGCCAAAGAAATCCAAGTACCGCTTCCCCAGCCGGTCAAACAGATAGGCTCCTTCCCCGCGCACGATATCGAGTGAAAGACGCTTATATGTGCGGAAGAAGTATTGGTCTTCCTTTTGAAATAATGACTCTGTCACGATCAACCCTCAGAAAATTGTCGAAACACGGAATGTAGAAAACGGATCTTTTCTTCCAAATCGGCTAAGGAGCCGTTATTGAAAAGTACGTAGTCTGCACGGAGGAGCTTTCTGCCCGCCGGCCATTGTGCATTCATTCTTCGTTTGACTTCCTCTTCGGAAACGCCGTCCCGTTCCGTCACACGCCGGAGGCGGACCGATTCTTCTGCATCGACCACCAGAACGG
The DNA here is from genome assembly GCA_016186715.1 of Ignavibacteriales bacterium. Lineage (GTDB taxonomy): Bacteria > Bacteroidota > Ignavibacteria > UBA10030 > UBA10030. Next base: position 4,594 of record JACPLA010000139.1, read on the forward strand.
CCTCAAGCTCTTTGTCAAGGCCGGATTCATAGATCAAGGCTGCTTCAATAATAATTACCCGGTGTCCCGCGGCTGCCAGGGATGCCGTTTTGCGGTTGATTTCCCTCCGCACCGCGGGATGAACGATTGCATTCAAGCCGGCTTGACGGGCCTTGTCGGAAAAGATCCGGGATGCAACATACGGGCGATTGAACGATCCGTCGGGAAGGTAGGCTTCGCTCCCCAGCAGTTTTGCGATCCTCTTGCGCAGAACCGGATCGGTTTGAGAGAGCTTTCTTGCCAGATCGTCGGCGTAGATGACAGGAACGCCGAGTTGATCGAACATGCGACAGACAACCGATTTGCCGCTGCCGATGCCCCCTGTGACTCCGATGCGAATGGTATGTCGTCGGGACATGGCCAACTCAAGAGGCCGTTACTTCGCGATCGAAACGGATCGGAATTCGCGAATCACTGTAACCTTGATCTGACCGGGGAATTCCATCTCCTCTTGAATCTTGCTCGCGATGTCATGCGAAAGCTGGTCGGCCTTGGCGTCATCGAGAGCTTCATGATTCACGATGACTCGCACTTCGCGTCCGGCTTGAATGGCGTACGTATTGAGCACGCCGTTGAACGATTTTGCGAGCTGTTCGAGTTTTTCGAGTCGCTTCACATATCCTTCAACCGATTCCCGTCGTGCGCCGGGCCTGGCACCGCTGATGGCGTCCGCCGCCTGCACCAAAGCGGAAATCGGGTGCTCCATCGGAATGTCCTCATGGTGAGATCCGACGGCATTACAGACGATGGGATGTTCCTTGAATTTTTTGCACAACTCGAAGCCGATGAGTGCATGAGGCCCTTCGACACTCTTGTCCACCGTTTTGCCGATGTCGTGCATGAGACCGGCCCTCTTTGCCAGCATGGCGTCGAGCCGGAGTTCTCCGGCCATGATTCCCATGAGATGAGCCACTTCGATACTATGTTGAAGAAGATTCTGGCCATAGCTGGACCGGTATTTCATTTTGCCGATATGTTTGCAGATTTCCGGATGTGCACTGTGAAGTCCGACTTCGAGCAGAGTGTTTTCTCCGAGTCTCAGAACTTCTTCGTCGAGCTCTTTCTTGACCTTTTCGACGACCTCCTCAATCCGCGCAGGGTGGATTCTTCCATCGGCAATGAGTCGTTCCAGCGAGACGCGCGCCACCTCCCTCCGGAACGGATCAAACCCTGAAAGAATGACGGCTTCCGGTGTATCGTCGACGATGACGTCAACGCCGGTCGCCGCTTCAAACGCCCGGATATTTCTGCCTTCCCGCCCGATAATCCGCCCTTTCAGCTCATCGCTCTCCAGGTTCAGGACGCTCACGGTAGTCTCGACGGTATGGTCTGCCGCCGTGCGCTGGATGGCCTGAATGATGATCTTCTGCGCTTCCAACCGGGCCTCTTGCCGGGCCCGGTCGCGGATATCCTTGAGCGTCTGCGCCGCCTCCGTCTTCGCCGTTTCGACCAAATTTTCCGTCAAGTGACGCTTCGCCTCTTCGCGTGAAATTCCTGAAATACGCTCAAGCCGCACATTCTGTTCTTCAAGAAGCCGACGCAGCTCTTGCTCTCGTTCCTCAAGTCGCTTCCGCTTTTCGGTCACCTCGCGGTCCACTCCCTGCAGGGTCGATTCCTTTTTGTTCAGAAGATCCAGCTTGCGGTCGACATTTTCCTCACGGTTGACAAGCTGCTTTTCGAAAGCTTGCAGCTTATTTCGTTTGACCTGCGCTTCCGATTCAAACTCCTTTTTCTTCTTGTACCATTCGTCCTTAACCTCAAGCAGCCGTTCCCGTTTGAGGGCATTGGCATCACGCTCCGCCTCCTCGAGAATTCGCTTTGCCCGCTCTTCGGCGCTGTTGATCCTGCTTTTCCCGCTTCGGACGTTCACGTACCACCCGCCGAAGAAAGCCAACCCGGCGATCACGACAACCATGGAAATTAGAATATTCAGATCCATTTTGGACTCCTCCACTCAGCCCTCCGGCTGAAATAAAAAACCGCACACGCCGGCTTATAATCAAGTGTATTCGAAGAACCTCTCTTCAAACACGGTGGGTGCCCGCCTAAGCATTTCACACTTCCATCACCCGCTCGTTCCGCCGATGGCGGAAGTCATCGCCGGGTTCCCCGACAGACATGCCGGGGAGGTGGCATGCGCTCCACGCTTATGAGTCAAGCTCCCTATTAAAGTTACTTGTAAGGTTCTTTAATAGTTTTGATTACAGCCAACGGTGCGGTAGACTTGTCAAGCATCGGTCTCCGCTCCTATGGAAAAGAACATTCCGACCAGAAGTACGGTGCTAGCTGGCTCTTTCCGCCGACTCCAGGCAGTTGTCGAGGTAGTTGTTCAGCTTTTCGATTTCTGTCTCAAGATGCATCACGGTGTGCTGATGCTGCTCCCGCTCCTTCATCAGATCTTCTGTAATATTCAGGGCGGAGAGCACCGCAACCGTCAGGGGCGGCTGTTCAGGAATCTTTTCGTGGATCTTGGTCAGCATAGAGTCCACATACGCCGCAATCCGCTTCGTCAAATCCTCGTTTTCACCCTTCAGCGGATACTCGGATCCGAAGATCTTGACCTTAATGCTCTTACCGTTCATTGTGTACTGAATAGCGTATGACCTTTACTGGTGGAATGCCGGGTCAGCCGAATCAAAACCGAGATCAATGGACACTACAACCGCGCATTAATCTTTGCAATGAGTTCCTTGATCTTGCTGGCAAGTGCCTCCTTTTCTTCATGAGTAAACATTCCGCTGCCGTTCGATTGAAGCTTCAGCAGCTCCTGTTCACGTCCTCGCAGCTCGTTCGCAAGCCGCTTCTCCATCGTCTCCAGCTCCTCCACGCGCCGGCGCAGCGCCTGGTTTTCTTTCTGGACGCGAAGCAGAGCCTCTGAAAGTCGTCGTGCCTTTTCCCAGAGCTTCTGGAGAGAAGACTCCACCTGATCTGTCGCCCTCCCGCCTGTCACTTCAGTTTCCACGTGTGATTCTGGCAACCTCAGACTCCTTTGATCGATCCCTCCTGCGCACGCAACGAGGCGCCGCAGGTCTCTTCCACGTGACGAACAATCCGGGAAACGAGTTCGCTTGCCTCCGCGTCCGTCAGGGTGTGGTCGGCAGCCTGAAATTCAAGAGCATAGGCCAGACTTTTTTTCCCGGCGCCGATCCGTTCCCCAAGAAAGAGATCAAAGAGCACAACACTCCTCAGAAGCGCTCCCCCGGCCTCCCGAATGGCGCCCTCGACTCTGACCTGAGGGAGACGATCATCAACAATGAATGCCAAATCTCTCGTTACGCTTGGAAACCGTGGAAGCGACCGAAACCGCGCTTTTGACTGCCAGTGTCCAACCAGAACGTCCTGGTTCAACTCGGCCACAAATACGCCCTCTTCTATTTCAAACGCAGCAGCAACTTCCTTCTTAAGCGTTCCAAGAAAACCTGCGTAAGTGCCTTCAATTTCAACATCAAGATTGTTGACACTTAAAGGTTTGCCGTTATCATAACGAATTAAGCGATATTTGTCAAGAAAAAACTTGGTGAGCAAAGCCTCAAGCTCTCCTTTAAGATCGAAGAGGTCATACTTGCGCAGCGGTGATTCGTAGTGAAGCCTCAGATAATCTCCGGAAAGAAGAAGCAAAAGCCGGCTCTCTTCATGGAATCCTTCAAGCGTATCATCCCCTGCCGCCGGATCGCGCTTGTACACTCTTCCAAATTCAAACAGTCTCAGGCTCTTCTGTCCATGATTGATGTTGTTCTGCACGACGTCTAATACTCCCGGAATCATGCTGGTCCGGAGCATTTGCATCCCTATGCTTACCGGGTTCAGAACCTCAACCGGAGGCTCTCCCGTCATAGTCGCTTGAGCGCTGTTCTGCAGACTGTTCGTAACGATCTCGTTGAATCCGGCTCCGACCAAATAGGACCTCATCTCATCTTCGAGATTTCGCGTAACACCGGTTTTCACAAAATCGATTCTGGTATCGGTCTGAACTTCAATGTTATTATACCCGAACATCCTTGCTACCTCTTCAATCAGATCAATTTCCTGATGGAGGTCTGTCCGGTAACTTGGAATCGTCGCCTCCAGCGTGTCGGAGTTGTGGTTCCGGATTTTTAGTCCCAGGCGCTTGAGCAATGAACTGATGTGCGCCCGGGTAAGAGCGGTACCGAGGACGGCATTCGTCCTTGAAATCCTGATTTTCACGCGTCTCAACTTGAACTTTCGCGCATACTGGTCCACAGAACCCTTCAAGATCTCCGCCCCTGCAAGTTTCTGAAACAATTCCGCCGCTCTGTTGGCCGCATACACCGTCATCTCGATGTCCGCTCCCCGTTCAAACCGTTGCGAGGCCTCCGTTGAGAGAGCCAGCCGTTTTGCCGTCCTGCGGATGCTCACAGCATCAAAATAGGCACTTTCGAGCAGAACATTCTCTGTCGTTTCACTGATTTCCGAATTCAGCCCCCCCATGACCCCGGCAATCGCCACGGGTCCTTCCGCATCGCAAATCATCAGCGTATCCGATGAGAGGGTCCGCTCCTTGCCGTCAAGAGTGTAGAACTTCTCCCCTTCCTCCGCGCAACGGACGACGATGGCATGTCCCTTCAGCTTATCATAATCGAACGCATGAAGCGGTTGACCCGTTTCCAACATAACGAAGTTGGTAATATCCACAACGTTATTAATCGGACGGACTCCTGCGGCCGTCAGCAGTCTCTGCATCCACGGGGGGGACGGCTTGATGGTGATATTCCGAAACACACGCGCCACATAGCGCGGACATCCCTTCTTGTCGAGAATCTTGACTGATGCATGCTGTAAGATCGGCTCCTTCGTTTCTTTGCAGCTCGGCACCGGGGCCCTCCACGGTTTCGCCGTCATCGCGCTGATTTCCCGAACAACGCCGAAATGACTCAGCCAGTCGCCGCGGTTGGCGGTGATTTCAATATCGTATACCACATCGCTCAACCCCAGGTATTCCGCAAGAGGCACCCCTACCTTCGCATTCCCTTCAAGAACCATAATGCCGTCCCTGTCCTCCCCGAGATCCAATTCGTACGGCGAGCAAATCATCCCACGCGATTCCACTCCGCGAATCTTCACTTCCTTAAGCTCAAACGGCTTTCCCGCCGGATCATGCTGATCGCGTGGAACAACCGCACCGACCAACCCGACCGGGACCCTCTGCCCTACCACAACATTCTGGGCGCCGCAGACGATTCCAAGTGTTTCTTTGCCGACGTTCACCGTGCATACGGTCAGCTTGTCGGCGTTCGGGTGCTTTTGGACATCCACAACTTCTCCCACGACAAATCGCTCATATCGTTTGCCAAGTTCTTCAAATCGCTCCGGGGGGGTTCATCCCTGCAGGGGCGCCGACTTCCGTCGATTTCGTCCTGCTAGCGCCACTCTAAAAAGTAATCTTGTGTTTACATTCAAGCCTTTTCAAAAAAGCGCTGGTGCTCGCTTCCATTTGGATTCTCGTTCTGGAAAACACAACAGTATTTAATGGAAGCGGCACTAGAATTGCCTGAGAAAGCGAAGATCATTTTCAAAATACAGCCTGATATCATCGATGCCATACCGCAGGAGCGCCATGCGTTCAATTCCCATTCCGAAGGCGTATCCGGAAAATCGTTCGATATCATACCCACAGTATTTCAGAACATTTGGGTGAACCATGCCTGAGCCCAGGATTTCGAGCCACCCGATGTATTTGCACACCGGGCACCCTTTTTGATTGCAGATGAAGCAAGAAATGTACATATCCGCGCTCGGTTCTGTGAACGGGAAGAATGTCGGTCGGAATTTATACCGAACGGAACTGCCGTACAGCTGTTTGGCAAAGCTGACCAACGTTCCTTTCAGTTCGCTGAAGGTCACACCCGTGTCGACATAGAGCCCTTCCAACTGATGAAAAATCACATGACTCCGGGAACTGATGGCTTCGTTGCGATAGACACGACCCGGTATGATCACACGGACGGGCGGCTGCTGGTTTTCCATCACGCGGATTTGAACCGGCGACGTATGGGTGCGAAGCAGAATCGATTTGGAAATGAAAAACGTATCCTGCATGTCCCGGGCAGGATGATCCGGGGGAAAATTGAGGGCGGTGAAATTATGATAGTCATCTTCGATGTCGGGACCCGAAGCAACCGAGAATCCCATACGACCGAAGATCTGCCGCAGCTCGTCAATGGTTTGGGTAATCGGATGTTTCGATCCTACCGGCCGCGGCCGTCCCGGAAGGGACACGTCAATCGCACGAGAACCGGCGATAGGGGACTGCTGGAGCTGTTTCTCTTTTTCTTCAAAAGAAGTCTGGGCAAATGACCGCAGCTCGTTCAGCGCTTTCCCTATCGGCGGCTTGTCCGCTGCCGGAACATTCTTCAGAGCGTCGAAGAGACCGGCAATTCTTCCCTTGCGGGCCAGATACTTGATCCGGAACGTCTCGAGTTCATTTTGGTTCTTGATCCCGGCCAGCTCAGCTGAAAGTTCTTCGCGCAGCGCTTTGATTGTTTCCTGCATGGGTAGCTGTTCGTCCGGTTATCGGCTGGAACACAACAAGTCTTTCCGTTGCGTTATGTCAGAACCGCGTGTCCGGACGCAAGATTCGTGGAAAGACAGGGGACTAGGAAGTGGCAAATTTGACAACTTCCGAAAAGGCATTCGGATGATGAACGGCGAGATCGGCCAGCACTTTTCGGTTGATCATTACTTGCTTTGACTCCAGGCCGGCCATGAGCCGGGAATACGTTGTTCCGTGTATCCGCGCCGCGGCATTGATGCGCGTGATCCAGAGTCCGCGATATTCCCTCTTTTTGGTCTTCCGATGGCGATACGCATGCGTAAGCGCCTTTTCGACGTGGGTTTTTGCTATTGTGTAAACTTTGCTTCGGCCGCCCCAGTATCCTTTTGCCTTCTCGAGGACTTTCTTGCGTCGGCGATGAGAAGCAACTTTATTTTGTGAGCGTGGCATTGAAAAGACTTCCTTTCGCTAAACCAACATGAATCGTTTGACTTTGTACTCTTCGGTCTCATGAACAAAACCCGGCTTGCGGAGATGACGCTTCCGCTTCTTCGTCTTGTGAGTCAGGATGTGACGACGCAGAGCTTTCCGGCGCTTGATTTTTCCCGTGGCGGTGACCGTGTAATGTTTCATCGCACTGCGACGGCTCTTCATTTTTGGCATGGGTACTCCCGTCCTTCTTTACTTGGATTGTTTTTCCTTTTCGATGCTCTTTTTCTTGGCTTTGTCAGCCACATAATAGGCAATCATCTGCCGGCCTTCCATTTTCGGCGCCTGCTCGACCTTGGCAATGTCGGAAACCCGTTCCGTAAAGCGCTCCAGCATCTCCCTCCCCTGATCTTTGTATGTGATCTCTCTTCCCTTGAATACCACCGTTGCCTTGACTTTGTCTCCCTCTTCCAGAAAAGCGCGGGCATGCCGAACTTTAAACTCAAAATCGTGGGTGTCTGTGTTCGGATGAAACCGGATCTCCTTCACTTGCGTCACCCGCTGATGTTTTTTCTGCAGTTTTTCCTTCTTCGAGAGCTCGTACTTGTATTTCCCGAAGTCCATGATCTTGCAGACCGGCGGATCGGCATTCGGCACGATTTCGATCAGATCCAACCCCTCCTGCGAAGCAGTTCGGATTGCCTCGGGGGTGGACATGATGCCGAGTTGTTGGCCGTTACTTCCGATCACCCGGACTCGCGGGGCCCTGATTTCCGTATTGACACGCGCGCGTTGTTGTTTGATAGGCATTTACTCCTGCAACGTGAGTGATTTGGTTTCGATTGTCTTCAACAGGTTCCGGAGAAATTCCTTTCGATCCACGGCTCCCCGATCTCCCTGTTTGTGAATCCGCACCGAGAGAGTATTGGACGAGGATTCTTTTTCGCCGACAACCAGCATGTAAGGAACTTTCTTTGTTTCCCATTCGCGGATCTTGTAGCCGACTTTCTCGTTTCGGTCGTCCAATTCGATCCTGATCCCCGCGTCCTTAAACTCCCGCTGAACATCCTCCGCATACGTATGATATTGATCCGTGATCGGGAGTAGTACCGCCTGCACCGGGGCGAGCCAGAGCGGAAATTCTCCCGCAAAATGTTCGATCATGATCCCGATAAATCGTTCCAGAGATCCGAAGGGAGCACGATGAATCACGACCGGACGGTGTTTCCGGCCATCGCTGCCGACGTATTCAAGACCGAACCGTTCCGGCATGACATAATCAACCTGAACAGTTCCGAGCTGCCAGGTTCGCCCCAGTACATCCCGCACCATGAAGTCGATCTTCGGACCATAGAACGCAGCCTCACCGATACCGACGAAGTGATCAAGGTTCGCTTCCTGCGCCGCCTCGGTGATGTCCTTTTCCGCCCTGACCCACAGCTCCTCCTTCCCGCCAAACTTCTCCATGTTCTTCGGGTCTCGAAATGAAAGGCGCGTTCTGAAATCTTCAAATCCCAAAGTTTTGAAAACGTACTGAATCAGCGTGATGACCGAAACGAGTTCGTCCTTGAGCTGGTCTTGCCGCACAAACATGTGAGAATCATCCACCGTAAAGGAACGCGCGCGAATGAGCCCGCTCAATTCCCCGGATTGTTCATAGCGGTAAACCGTTCCGAACTCCGCGAGGCGAATGGGCAGGTCGCGGTAGCTCCGCGGCCGAGCCGAATAGATCTGAAAATGGTGCGGACAGTTCATCGGCTTCAGGAGATACAGGTCTCCTTCAACCTCAACCGGGGTGAATTGGCTTTCCTTGTAATACGGATAATGGCCGCTTGTTTTGTAGAGGCCGATGTTGCCGATATGGGGGGTCACCACCGGAAGGTAGCCGCGCTTTTTTTGTTCTTCTCGAAGGAACTGCTCAAGTGTCTCACGAACAATGGTACCCTTCGGGAGCCAGAGGGGAAGACCACCACCGACTTTCGGAGTCAGAAGAAAGAGTTCCAGTTCCTGTCCAAGTTTCCGGTGGTCGCGGCGTTTTGCCTCTTCCAGGCGAAACAGATGCACATCAAGTTCTTTCCTGGTCGGGAACGTAACCCCGTACACGCGCTGGAGCATCTTGTTCTTCTCGTTCCCGCGCCAGTACGCTCCGGCAACGCTCAGCAGCTTGATCGCCTTGATTCTTCCCGTCGAGGGAATGTGCGGACCGTAACACAGATCCGTGAAATTCCCCTGGTGGTAGAAGGTAATTGTCTCCCCTTTCAACTCGTCGAGCAGTTCAAGCTTGTAGGGGTCTTTTTTCTTCTTGAAATAAGCGACCGCATCCGTCCACGATTTCTCCTCCCTCGTATAAGGGACATCTCGGGAGGCGAGCTCCGTCATTTTCGTTTCGATCCTGGCCAAATCGTCGGCAGTCAGGGCATGATCGCCGAGATCGATGTCGTAGTAGAAGCCGTTTTCGATCGGAGGACCGATTCCGAACTTCGTAGCAGGAAAAAGTGATTCAATAGCCTCGGCCATCAGGTGAGCGGAACTGTGCCAGTAGGTGGCCTTTCCGCCCTCGTCATCCCACTTCAGAATCCTGACCGTCGCATCCTGGTCAATGGACCGGCCCAAATCCCATACTTCTCCGTTTACTTCAACGGCAAGCGCTTCTTTCGAGAGTCCCGGGCTGATCCCCTGTGCGATCTCGAGTCCCGTAACACGCTTCCTGAATTCCCTGAGGGAACCATCCGGAAATGTAATATTGATCTTACTCATTCACTCCACAACAAAAAAATCGGAGCTACCTCCGATTTATCGCAACCCGACCGCAGTGGGCTCTATAGGACTCGAACCTATGGCCTCTACCATGTCAAGGTAGCGCTCTAACCAGCTGAGCTAAGAGCCCTTTTCGGCCAAAAACGAGTCTCATGATAGCCAAAAATTCGCCGATAATCAAGGAAGAACGCGTGTTTAGAATTTCTCACGAGCCTGGTCAGAGCCCCCGGGTTTCTCTTTCGCCGTCAGTTTTTTCCAGAGTTCCTCGGCGTCCTGGAGGGATTTTTTCGGCATATAACGAAGATGGAGCTGCTGCAGAGTCTGCGAAGCCAGCGAGTCCAGATCTTCTTCGTCCTTGTCCCGTTTTTCCAGCATCTGGAATTCCGCCAAATCGTCCCCGGACATCTTGGCCGAATAGTATTTCAGGTCGCTGATCATAGTATGCTGTTCTGATCGGGTCATTGCCGGTAAACCTTTCTTCGTGCCGGGCGCGAGCGTTCCTGTCCGAGGCTTTTGAGCCGAAGGCCCTCAGCCGGCGCCTGATCCGCCTGGCAGAATGGGCCTGACTCAGGCGGGGAACCAAGGCGTGCCGAGGATGGGACTCGAACCCATACGGGGATTGCTCCCCACAGGATTTTAAGTCCTGTGCGTCTACCAGTTCCGCCACCCCGGCCTAACAAGGAAAATGGGAAATTTGGGAATGGAAAATTGAAGATGGGGATTGATGATTACATCTACAATTTACGACTCCCAATTTCCCATTCTCCTTGTTGAGGCGCCGGGCGGATTCGAACCGCCGCATAAAGGTTTTGCAGACCTCTCCCTTACCACTTGGGTACGGCGCCATCAAATTTTGGAATTCGGATTGTCGAATTCGGATTGGATGTTCACTTCCGGGGAACTCAATCAATCCAAACTCCCAAATCCGCAATCCGAAATGAACAAAAACCCCGTTGCCTGGTGGGATGGGGTGGCAACGGGGTCAGTTCATAGAGGAAGTGAATACTGGCAACCCTACGCAGGGCAGGACTGCCATCGTTCGTCCTTCACCCATGATCCAGGGGGAGGACTGCCCCGATACCAGGGGCAGAGCGGGAAACGGGACTCGAACCCGCGACATCAACCTTGGCAAGGTTGCGCTCTACCAACTGAGCTATTCCCGCACTTGAGAAAGAACTCCACCCCACAAAATTTTCTACCTCCAATATATCAAAAAACCAACCTCTTCGCAAGCAACGATTTTCTCAGTCCCACAACATCAGGAGCTTCTTCCCCACATCCGCGTTGCTCTGAATCCCGGTCAGGCGCTCTGCGCCGGGACCCATCGCAAATAACGGAACCATGGCCGCCGTGTGGGAGTCTGTCAAGAATTTCCCCCTTACCGATTTCTCCTCCTGCGAGCCCCCGACGAGTCCATACCCACCTGTTTCGTGGTCTGCCGTCACAACCACCAGGGTCTCCGGATTCCTTTCAGCAAATCGCCGTACTGCTCCAACCGCATCATCAAAATCAGCCATCTCGATCATGACCTGATCCGAGTTGTTGTCATGACTCGCCCAATCGATTTGAGAGCCTTCGACCATCAGGAAGAACCCCTTTTCGGACTTTGAAAGCGATGCAAGGGCCGTTTCGGTCATCTCACGGAGAGAGACCGGGCGTTCCTGGGCCGGCCCAACATGGTTTTCCGCAAATAATCCGAGGATTTTCCTGCCGGACGCATTCAAAATTCCAAAATCTTCATCGCGTGTCGCAACTGCGTATCCGCTTTTTTTCAAGTCGCTGATCAGATCTCTTCCGTCCTCCCTCCTTCCGCCTTGGGCTGTCGGCACAAACCACCCCCATCCGCTCCCAAGAAGAACATCAGCCCCGCAAGAGGCGAGTTGTTCCGCAATTTCAATCTGTTGGGTCCGGGAATATACATGTGCCGCGAAACTCGCGGGAGTAGCGTGGGTGATACTGCAGACCGCTACAAGCCCCGTTTTCTTCCCCTTTTTCATGGCCCGCTCGAGGATTGTTTCGACCTGCGACGAATCCGGTCCTACGCCAATCGCTCCGTTGTACGTCGTCACGCCTGTAGCAAGCGCCGTCGCTCCGGCTGCCGAGTCCGTAACATAGTCTTTGCCATAAGCATGCGTGACAACGAGGCCGAGGTGCCTGAAATTGTCGAGTTCCAGCGAGCCCTTGTACGTTCTTCCGGCGGTTACTTGACTCACGCCCATCCCATCGCCGATCAGGAGAATAATGTTGGTCGGAACAGGCCGGGATTGGCTGAACCCCGGGGACACAATCAGAATGGACGCCATCAGTGCAACAAAAAGAGTTCTCATCATCGTGTCCTTTTTTTTTGTCGGGAGAGAATATCGCTGTACGAGTCTGGGCGGATTGCACTTGAAGGAATTCGAAAAGCGCGGACCAGCTCGTTCATGAGACGGCGAGCCTGTTGCTTTCCCCGGGTGACCAGAACCTCGAATTCGACAAACGTGCCAAGACGCTGCACCCGGTCAAGGTGGATTCTTGCATTCTCGTAAAGATACAGTGTCCGTGTTTTCTTCACAACGACACGCACTCCATACAACCGAGTCAGAACCTCCTTGATTTCCTTCGCCCCCCGGACGGGAACGACGGAGTAGTCGGAATACCGAGCTCCCCGACGATCGGGCCGTTCGTACCGGATAAGCTCGGCGCTTGATCCGTCGGTCTCCCGCAGTTTCAATCGTCCTGCGGGCACGTCAAAATAAGTATCCACGTGACGCAGAAACGCTTTCTTTCTTGCATGAAGCTTTGCGGCATGCCGTGCCGCTTCCCCGGCCGACACAACCCGGGCTTTCAGTTCGAGGTTTCGGGGCATCAGATGAGAATGCAGCGCTGGAGTCGAATCGGCCGAAGGGATTCCGGGGTTATCGGCTAATCTCGAGGATCTTGTACTCAAGGAAACCGGCCGGGACTTTGATCTTGACGAGCTCGCCGGCCTTCTTGCCCATGAGCGATTTCCCGATAGGAGAGGTGATGGAAATCTTGTTCTTTTCAAAGTCGGCTTCTTCCGGAGAAACCAGCCGGTATTCGATCGTCTCTTTGGTTTTCATGTCTTTCAGCTTGACGAGCGTAAGGATATAGACCTTGTCATTGGGGAGCTCGGAACTCTCGATGATTCTTGCGCGAGAGAGGGTTTCCTCGAGCTTCTGGATTCTCAGCTCAAGGTGCTGCTGCTCCTCCTTCGCGGCCTCATATTCTGCGTTCTCGCTGAGATCTCCGTATCCGCGCGCCTCAGCGATTTTCTGGGCCATTTCTGTGCGCCCTTTGATCTTCAGCTCGCGAAGCTGCTGCTCCAGTTCCACAAGGCGTGCGCGAGTCAAATACACGTGGCCGTTGTCTCCCATAGTTCCTCCGTAAAAAGCAGAGCGCTTCATCTCACAATGCTGGACGAAGCGGCTTGGATAAAAAGAAAAGCCAACATCGGTGTGATGATGGCTCGTCTGGTTCGTTTCGAAAGTAGAACAAAAACGAGCGAGACGCAAGAAAAAAATGACGTCCCGTCAGCGCCCTGCGGCCTTTTCCCGGGTCTCGGGATCCACGAGGATCAGATGTCCCAGCTTGTCCCGCTTGGCCTTAAGGTACTTCTCGTTGTGGAAATTCGGATCGACCTCCAGAGGAACGCGCTCCACAATTTCCAGGCCATATCCGTGCAGCCCCACAACTTTCTTCGGGTTGTTGGTCATAAGGCGCATCTTCCCCACCCCCAGATCACGGAGGATTTGAGCGCCGATTCCGTAGTCACGCAGGTCCGGACGAAACCCAAGTTTCTCGTTGGCCTCAACCGTGTCCATTCCGTCATCCTGCAGCTTGTACGCCTTCAATTTATTGAGCAACCCGATCCCCCGTCCCTCCTGACGCATATACAAAACCACTCCTTTTCCCTCCTTTTCCACCAGCTGCATTGCCGCAACCAGCTGCTCGTTGCAATCACAACGGAGCGAGCCGAAGACATCTCCCGTCAGGCATTCCGAATGAACACGCACAAGCGTGGGAGTATCGGCCGCGATTTCCCCCTTTACCAGGGCAACATGTTCTTTCTCGTCGGTTTCACTCTGATACAAATGAACCTGAAATTTGCCGATGCGCGTTGGAAGCGTCGTCGAAACGATCCTCCGCACGAGCTTCTCCCGCTGCATCCGGTATCCGATCAGTGACTTTACCGTGATGATCTTGAGACCGAA
>JACPLA010000135.1 GCA_016186715.1 Ignavibacteriales bacterium
AAGTACGCGTCGACCTCGGGGATTTCCGTTTTCAGGTCGGCTCGGTACCGCTCGGACAGGCATCCCATGACAATGACTTTCCGCAACTTCCCGCTCTTTTTCCTTTCCACCGCTTCCACGATCGCGTCTACAGACTCCTGCTTGGCGTCGGCGATGAAACCACAGGTGTTGATGACGGCGATGTCCGCGTCCTCCACCTCATCCACAATGGTGGCTTGCCCGAGTTTGAGCCGTCCGAGAAGCACTTCGCTGTCGACAACGTTCTTGGAGCAGCCGAGTGTAATGACACTGACCCTGGGATTGTTCAATCCGCTTCCTCTTGCACTCATGACAAGGCGACAAAATCTACATAAAGATACACAAACGGCGTTACAAATACCAAGCTGTCAAAACGGTCATAAACACCCCCATGGCCGGGAATGATTGCTGAAGAATCCTTGACGCCGGCATCGCGCTTCAGACGGGATTCCACGAGGTCCCCCATCTGCCCGAAGACTCCGATGATCGCCCCAAGCATCAGCGCGTCTGTCCTTGTAAGATATCCGAGAGCCAGGTATTGAACCACCATCATGGTCGCGACAGCGGCAACGAATCCGGCAGCGGCGCCCTCCCAGGTTTTTCCCGGGCTCACGCGGGGAAACAGTTTATGAGATCCGAAACTCACTCCGGCAAAGTAAGCGGCGGTGTCGCACATCCAGATCGAGGCAAGAACGGCCAGAATGGTAAAGCCGCCCCACCGATTTACCGTCTCGAGCTCAGCGCCCGATGCAAACATCGAAGAAGCCATGAACTTGTGAACAGGAAACCCGTACGAAAAAAGTTCACGCAATCCAACCAGCAATCCAAAACAGAGTGAGATCACCAGAACCCCGGAGAGGGTTGAGCCGACGTTCATGAGCGCAGAGCCTTTGGTACGGAAAAGTTCAACGATCAGCACCAAAATAATGAAGACGATCTGAACAACAAGGAGGAACTGCAGCTGGGAGAACATCTTCAGCTGGTAGCCGTGCGACGCAAAGAACTGGTAAATCTCCACCTGCAGACGTTCATAGATAAACGCGCCGTTGACGAGCAGTCCAGCCAAGAGGCCCAACCACACAAGGGGCGCCGCCCCTTTTGTTTTCATCAGGGAATAGAATTCATGGAGGGAAATGGCCGAAATCAGGGCAACGAAGG
>JACPLA010000138.1 GCA_016186715.1 Ignavibacteriales bacterium
GAACAAATATAAAGAAAGGCCGAGGGAAAAAAAGGGAACAAGCGCGCCTAACCTGCGGAGCGATTCTTTCCCAAATCCGAAATTTCTGAAATAGAAAAAAAGACACGCCGGAAGAACGAGCAAGGTTGTCATGTGATTCGTGAAGCTTAAACCAAGAAAAAACGCAAAGAGAAGGAGATAGCTCGACATTGCGGACGCCGCAACCTTCGTTTCTTCCACACCTTTCAGGATGGCGATCAGCACAATCAGGAGAAAGAGCAGATGCAACGAATACACTTCAATGGCAACCGACTGGGCCCAGAAGGTCGTGGAAAACCCGAGTGTGAAAGCCCCGGCAACACTCGTCCCGATGACAACGTTTTCCTGCGCTCCCTTTTTTCTTGAGGTTAAAGGAAAGAAGAGACTGGACGTCGAAAAGGTAACTGCGAGCTGATAAAACAGAGCGACGCTAGCGGCCGTCACCAATCCTCCGAAAATATTCAAGGCCAGAATGGGCTCGACCGGAATGGGGATCATCGTGACGAGCCGCCCAAGAATCGTAAAGAGCGGATAACCGGTGGGATGCGGAATTCCAAGAGTTGCGGCGACTGCTGCAAGCTCTCCTGTGTCGATAAATGAAACAGTCGGGTTCATCGTTGTCAGATAGACGATGAACGATACAACGCCAATCATCCACGGCAGATAACGTTTCACTGTCCCGATTTCCTGCATCGTCGAAGCGTCGCTTTGAACAAATCTCTGTTTTCTTTTTTCATCGAAATCAATTTCTTCAGAAAGGCCGCGGGCTTTGACTCGCCCATGAATGCTGCGAGAGCCTGAACGACAACGGGATCTTTTGGGATGACAAGATCGGGCCGATCCGAATTCATCCGGAGGGCAGTTTCCAGCCGACGGAAGTATTCCAGATTTCTTTGAACCCTCTTCCCTTCTTCGGGCTTGAGAATCCTGTTCTTTACCAGAAGCCGGGCTGCGAAGAAGCTGTTCGGCACGCGAACCTTTTCAAGTGTCCTGCCAAACCGGAGTTGCAGCATCTGAAGAAGAAACTCCAGATCCATCAGTCCGCCTCTGCCCGTCTTCAAATCGGAAGGTGGTCCTCCGCGCCCGGTCCGCTCCTTCTCTACGCGCTTCCGCATTTCCAGGATCCGGTTGATCCAGTCCTTGGGAAGATCCTTCCCGTAGGCAGCTTCACTCCAGAGATTTTTCAGATCTATTCGAATCTGCGCGTCGCCAAGCACAGTCCGGGCTTTCGTCAACAACTGACGTTCCCACACCGAGGCACGCACCTCAAAGTACTCTTTATAATAGATGAACTCCGTGGCAAGCGGGGAATTTTTCCCTTCCGGGCGAAGTCGAAAATCCAAGGAATACGGCTTTCCCTCGGAAAAACCGCTCACAAACGACTTTACCGCATTCTCCGCGTCTTCGGCACTGATACGATCTGCCCGATAAACTGGAATGAGATCCAAATCGGAACGGACCGTGATCTCTTCACCTCCCAGCTTTCCCAAGGCCACGAGGACGAGATTTTCGAACCCTGGTGTCTGGCGACACCGCCGTGCGAGTATCTCCCCGGCAAGAGCGGAGAGCCTTGACGTGGTTTTTTCGATTGATGCCCGACCCAGCAAGAACGGAACGAGGATCTTGAATTCATTGTACTCTTTGAAGCGTACAAGATCATGCTCGCCAAGGAAGGTCCAGCTGAATCCTTCCCGAAAAAATTCCTCCGGCTGGCCGGCAAGCGTTTCAAACAGCAGAGGTTCCAGAGCCAGTTTCTGAGCCATCTGTCGGCTCCTTGAACAAATCAGCACGAGGAGATTGAGCAACTGCTCATTGGTCGCCGCCTGCAGAAGCGTTCGACGGATGAACAGTGAGTTGACAAGCAATGCAAAATTCCTGAGTCCCCAGTCCGGTGCCTCTGCATGTTTCAAGAGCCTGAGAAATCTGTCCTGACCTCCTGCCTCGGGAACCATTGTTTCCTGGAATCGTTTCAGAACGTTTGCCGACTCCGCCCATTGCAGGAACGTGATCTTTGTCCTTTTCTTCTCCACTCCGGTGACGGATTTTCCCCTTTCACTTTTTTCTGCAAACACGAAATTGAAGATCGATCGGACTCTCTTCCGATGATCAGAGATTTCGCGTGCCAGCCCCGCTCCGGTCGCATAGCCGAGACGGAGGGCAAGTACTTCCCGTTCGGAGGCTGTGTCAGGCAGGGAATGAGTCTGGGCCCCATGGAGCAACTGGAGCCGGTGCTCGACGGTGCGGAAGAACCGATAGGCGTGCGCCAACACTCTGCCATCGGTCGGTCGGATTCGTTGTCTTTCCGTAAGCCGATCCAGGGCGAGCAGCGTATTGGGCTCGCGGAGACGTTCGTCCGATCCAACATTCAAGAGTTGGAGCGCCTGAACTACAAACTCAATGTCCCGAATCCCTCCGCCTCCGAGTTTGATGTTTTCGTTATTGTTAACCCGTTCTTCAATTCTTTGTTTCATGGTTGAAATCTCCCGGAGCGGGCTCTCCAGGAACGTCCTGGGAAACACAAATGGCTGCAGACTCTGAAGCCACTGCTTTCCCACCTCCAGATCTCCGGCGATCGGGCGCGCCTTGATCAGCATCTGACGCTCCCAGAGTTCTCCTCGCATCTCGTAGTACTGCAGGGACGCAGATTTGGAAAGGGCCAGCGGCCCTGCGCTTCCCTCGGGGCGAAGACGCATGTCCACGCGATAGAGATACCCCTCCGCGGTCACTTCAGAAAGCCTCCGGACGACGAATTCTGACAGACGGTTATAGTATTCATGGTACGTGCGGATCCGCTCTTGAGGAGCTTGGAATTCTCCATCCTGATCGTAAACAAACAGCAGATCGACATCTGAGCTAAAATTGAGCTCTCCTCCGCCTAGTTTGCCAAGTCCGATCACGACGAGGGAGCTCTTGAATCGCGCTCCCGTTCGGGCTGCCAGTTCCTGCTGTCCTATCCGCAGAAGACATTCGATGATGACGTCGGCCAAATCGGAAAGTTCCTTGGTGATCATCACCATGTTGGACTCATTCAAAATGTCTCTTGACCCGATTCTCAGGATTTCGCGGCGATGGAATCGTTTGAGGGAATCGAGTTTCTTTTCCGTCCGCGTAAAAAGCTGAACGGCATTCAGAGCTTCGCTCAGGAAGTCGGATTTCGACTTGGCGACCTTGAGTGCGTTACCGGCGGTCAGCCACCTGAAGAGTTCGGGATCCCGCACAAGGATATCCGCGAGGTATTGGGACTGTGCAAACAGTTCCAGAACGATCTGCCGAAGAACCGGGTGTTGCTGAAAATCCGTAAGCAGGGCCGACGAAAATCCGGCCGAAAGAAATCGGTGGAAGTTATTCGCAGCACGAATTGGATCAGGCGTCTTCGAGAGATCGCTCCGAAGGGCCTTAAAGAACGGATCAGGTTTAATTCCCGCGGCGACGACGAGGGTCTCGAACGATTTGAGTTGCTTCGGTGAGACGTTTCGCGAAAGCGATGTGAATTGCGTTGATGCCATTCGCAGCAAAATAGGAAAAATGGGTCTGAAATTCATGCGACATTTCTTCGGAGAAAGTTGCCGCACTTGTGTGGATGCTTCCCTCCGTTCCGCTCCCCAATCCCTTGCTTCTGGCAGCGTCAAGTTCTATATTGACCACTTCGGAAGTTCCTCTCGTCCATTCTTGCAATCAAGGTGATTCATGATGAAGCTCATTGCGCTGTATAAAACGCCCGATGACAAAGCATCGTTTGACCGCCATTATGATGAGGTGCACACACCGCTGGTAAAGAAAATGCCGGGACTCAGGAAACTCGAAGTCGCCAGGATCACCGGCGCTCCTCTTGGGGAGCCCAAGCACTATCTGATGGCCGAGATGTACTTCGACTCCCAGGATGCAATGAATGCGTCGCTCGCTTCGCCCGAAGGAAAGGCGACCGCCCGCGATCTGATGAGTTTCGCCGCAAGTCTTGTGACCATGTTCCACGCCGAGGTGGTACAGTCGTAACACGAGGCCTCTGATCCCCTCATCTATCATTCACAATCCGGCAACGCTCGTCATGTCCAAATATTCAGGGGTATCTCCAGGAAATCTTCGACTCAAAAACGTTCTCTACGAAAAAGAAGACTGGGTGGCAACCATCACCATCAATCGTCCCGAGGTACACAACTGTCTGAATTATGAGACTCTTGTAGATCTCAGAACCGTTTTTCAGGACGCGACCTGGGATGATCACGTCGCCGTTGTTGTCGTCACCGGAGCCGGCGACCGGGCGTTCTGCACGGGAGCAGACATGAAAGAATGGAATGAAGATTTTCTCCGGAAGCCGAACGATTTCTACAAATGGATGGGCGTGTTCATCGAAACGTACGACCGGCTACGGAATATCGGCAAACCTACGATTGCGCGTCTGAACGGGATGGTGGTCGGGGGCGGAAACGAGCTTAATATGTCGTGCGATCTTGCCATCGCCGCCGATGATATCAACATACGACAAATCGGCACGATGCGAGGAAGCGTTCCCTCGGCAGGCGCAACCCAATGGCTTCCACTCATCGTCGGCGAACGAAGGGCGCGGGAAATTTTGTTTCTTTGTGAGGAGATCCCGGCACGGAAGGCGCTTGAATGGGGATTGGTGAACGAAGTGGTGCCGCGCAAGGATCTGGATGCCGCGGTCCGCCGGATGGCCAAGAAACTGATTGAGAAACTCCCTGAGTGCACTCGTTATACAAAGCAGCAGTTGAACTTCTGGCGCGATTTTTCCTGGGCCATGACGATCGGTCACGTGCGGGACTGGCTCACCGTGCACACAGCGGCCCCCGAGATCATCGAGGGCATCACGGCGTTCACTCAAAAGCGGCCAATTGATTATGTGAAAATCAGGGAGATGATGGGGGAAATCAGAAGTCAGAAATCAGAAATCAGAGATCAGAAGACGAACTTGGCCGCAGCAGATCCCCGGGCACGCACACCGAAAGGAAAGGCGGGAGGTCAGAAATCGGGACAGGGCAAGCGAAGGACGAAGTCCCGATAAGAGGAAAAAGGAATGTCATCGCCGCGCTTTCTCCAATGGGACAATGAGAGACCATGATTCAATCACCCAATTTTCTTGATATCCAATGGACTACCAATTTCTTCTCGTGACCAAAGAACCGGCCGGCTTTGCTGTTCTCCAGTTTAACCGGCCCGATGTTCTCAATGCACTCAATATGAGGTTGATGGAGGAACTGGTGGACGCGTTGGAGCAACTCGACCGGGACGATGAGGTGCGCTGCATGATCCTGACCGGAAACGAGAAAGCCTTTGCCGCCGGGGCGGACATAAAGGAAATGGCGGACGCATCGGCCGTTGACATGCTCATTCGCGACCAGTTTGCCCGCTGGGACAGAATCCGGAAGATCAAGAAACCGATCATCGCCGCCGTGAGCGGATTCGCCCTTGGCGGCGGGTGCGAGCTGATGATGACGTGCGACATTGTCATCGCTTCGGAATCCGCGAAGATCGGACAGCCGGAGATCAATATCGGGGTCATGCCCGGAGCCGGAGGGACCCAGCGTCTGACACGCGCCGTGGGAAAAGTGAAGGCGATGGAAATGGTCCTGACCGGAAAAACGATCTCCGCACAGGAAGGGCTGCAGTGGGGTCTTGTCAACAAGGTTGTCCCCGTCGAGTACTGCCTTCAGGAAGCGAAGGATCTTGCCAGGGAGATTGCTTCAAAGCCGCCGGTAGCAGTGAGGCTCGCCAAAGAGGCTGTTCTGAAATCGTTCGACACCACGATGGAGGGCGGTCTCGAATTCGAGCGAAAGAATTTTTATCTGCTGTTTGCCAGTGACGATCAGAAAGAAGGGATGGAAGCGTTCGTGCAGAAACGAAAACCCGACTGGAAGGGGAAATGAGCACCCATCCTGGTAGAAGTCCGACTTCTACCAAGGATACACAAAGGCAGAAGTCGGACTTCTACCGTAGCAACTCCTATTCACGAATTTGGTTTCACACATGGCGAACCATCAAACACTTGTCTACTTAGTTCAGAACGGAATTTGCACCATCGTGATGAACCGGCCGGAGGTCTATAACGCTCTGAACGAGCTAATGAAGAAAGAACTCAACGAAGCGTTCAAAGACGCCGAACGAGACGGGTCGGTTCGTTGTGTTGTGATCCGGGGCGCCGGCGAAAAAGCATTCTGCTCGGGGCAGGATCTGAAGGAACATTCAAACAAGGAAACCCGGCGATCGCTGAAGGAATCCCTGGAAAAGAGTTACAATCCCTTGATCCGGCGGATGAGGACAATGGAGAAGCCGATCATCGGAATGATCAACGGAGTCGCGGCCGGGGCAGGGATGAGTCTTGCCCTTGCCTGTGATCTTCGGATCATGGCGGAGAGCGCCAAACTCATCGAAGTCTTCATCCGAATCGGGCTGGTCCCCGATTCCGGATCCCACTGGTTTCTCCCCCGCCTCGTCGGCATGGCGAGGGCTTTCGAGTATGCGGCGCTCGGGCAGGATATCACCGCAACGGAGGCGGAGCGCGTTGGTCTGGTGAACAGGGTTGTTCCGTTAGCCGATCTGGAAAAAACGGTCGGCGAGCTCGCAGAGCGACTTGCAAAAGCGCCGACAAAGGCCATTGGCTTGATCAAGCGCACGCTCAACAAAGCGTTATCCTCCGATCTGGACGCTCTGCTCGATTACGAAGCGACAATCCAGGAGATCGCGTCTCTCACTGATGATCACAGAGAAGGGGTCACAGCTTTTCTGGAAAAACGTCCACCGCAGTTCAGGGGAAGCTGAAGGCTCATTCCCGCCAGCCTAAGTCCGGGCTGATGGAGGCGGGCTGGCGCCTCTGGCGAATATCCGATGACGGGATGCAACCGAACAGGCTTGTGAGGTCCGATTTGCGAATCGGACTCTACGGTCATCTTTCTTGTATTTCACCCTTCATTTCTGTAAGTTTCCGCATTCCATTCCCCGAAGTTTTTCTGTCATGATCAAACATCTCGGAGTCGTTGGAGCTGGAACCATGGGGGCAGGGATAGCCCAGGTTGCGGCGCTTGCGGGTATTGACGTCATGATCTATGACATCAACGATACCATTCTCCGGCAGGCGCTCGAGCGCATTAAAGCCGACCTGAAGCAAGGAATCGCACGAGGGAAGCTTTCCACGGAGAAGATGGCAGAAGCGATTCCCCGAGTGCATCCGCGTACAAGTCTCCCCGACCTTCACTCCTGCGAATTTGTCGTCGAAGCGGCGATCGAGGACCTCAGGGTCAAGAAAGATCTGTTCAAGCACCTGGACGCGGTCACAAAAACATCGGCTGTTCTTGCAACAAACACATCTTCTTTCTCGGTGACGGCAATTGCCTCGGCCGTGCGAAAGCCTGACCGCGTTGTTGGGATGCACTTCTTCAATCCGGCCCACATCATGATGCTTGTGGAAGTCGTCAGGGCTCAGAATACTTCCGAGGAAACGATCCGCAGAACCTTCGAACTTGCGCGGGACCTCGGGAAAACGCCCGTCCTCACAAAGGATACCCCGGGATTCATCGTGAACAGGATTGCCCGGCCCTTCTATGGGGAAGCTCTCCGGATTCTCGGCGAAAACATCGCCACCCATGAACAAGTCGACCGAATCGTCAGAACTATCGGCGGCTTTCGCATGGGTCCGTTTGAGCTTATGGATCTGATCGGCATCGACATCAATTTTTCCGTTACGCAGTCGATGTACGATCAATATTTCGGAGAACCCCGATACCGGCCGCATCCGATCCAAAAACGGATGATCGACTCGGGAACGCTGGGAAGGAAAACCGGGACGGGGTTTTATAGTTATGAGGACAAGAAAAAGTGAGGTGGAGGCGGCAGATTGAATGATGGAACCGCGATTGGTTGTAAAGGCCGGAAGCAGAATTCTCAAGAAACGCGATGACAAAAAAACGGATTCCAAACCAGACGAAGTCCAAGCCGACGAGAGCGAAACTCTACATTACGGGGGAGTCCCCGCTTGTCGAGGAGTATGCCGAGCTTTGCGCAGAAAGGGGATATGAAGTCTTTGTTCAATGGAACGTCACCGGCAAAAAGCGGAAGACAGAAAAGAAATTCCGGCAATCCAATATCATCCCCGCAAAAACAACACTGGCATTGGAACTGACAAACACCGATCTTGATCAGAAACGCAGGAACCTCCAGAAAATCGACAAGGCTCTTCTCCCCACTCACGCGATTATCAGCACTTCGGTCACGGTGGCGGCGTCGGAACAGGCAACGTGGATCAACCGAAAGCATCGCCTTGTGGGGTTTGGAGCGTTACCGACCTTCTTCCGAACAAATCTTGTCGAAGTTGCCCCGACGGTCCACTCTCCAAAGGAGACCGTAGAAGTTGTCCAGCGATTCTTTCATTCGCTTGGCAAGGAAACGGAGCTCGTTCAGGACCGGGTCGGCCTGGTGTTCCCGCGCATTGTTTGTCAGGTTGTCAACGAAGCAACATTTGCGCTCCAAGATGACGTGGCGTCGCCGTCGGACATCGATACAGCGATGAAACTCGGCCTCA
>JACPLA010000126.1 GCA_016186715.1 Ignavibacteriales bacterium
AGCAGCGGCACAAATCCTTGAAATAGAGCAGTTTTTTGGAGATACTGGGGGGAGAAGTCAGAGGTCAGAAGTCAGAGGTCAGAAGTCAGAGGTCAGAAGTCATGTCGTCACTCTCTTCCCGGAAACGGTCCGTATTACTCTTTCTCGCTTTCGTGGGCGTGCTCGTTTTATTTCTCACCAGCGGACTCCGCGACCTGGTCTCGGTTGAACACCTGAGAGAACTTGGTGCAAATCCTCTCACGCCCTTTCTGATTATTGCCGCCATGACCGGCGCGTGGACGTTTGCCCTGCCGGGTTCGGTGTTTTTCTTTGTCACGCCTCTGCTGTTTGCTCCTCTTGAAGCCACAGCAATCATCTGTGCGGGGAGCGCGGCGGGAACCGCCATGGGGTACGGAGCCGCCCGGTACGTCGGAGGCCCCTGGGTCGAACGGTTTCGGAATCACCGGATCATGAGTTTCCTCGAACGCCATTCCACATTTGCCAGCCTGTTTGCCATTCGGATCTTCCCGGGTTCACAGCATGGGTTGATCAACTACGGCGCGGGGCTCGTGAGAATTCCCGTGATGCGATTTCTGGCCGCGACGCTGACGGCAGTGGCGATCAAAGCGTTTCTGTATGCGAGGGCAATCGAAGGGATTGTCGGCGCCTCGAACATCCGGGAGGCGCTCAACTGGCAAACCGGCACGGCGCTTTCTGTATTAGGGATGATTGCCATCGGAGGGCATGTGTGTGCTTTTGCACCTCGTCCGTCGCGGAATTACTTGAGAAAGAGTAACTTCTTCGACTGGGCAAAACCGCCCACGATGAGTCGGCACACGTAAACACCACCCGCCAATCCCGTAGCATTCCATTGCACCTTGTGTGTTCCTGCCTCAACGTGGTCGTCGAAGACCGTAGACACTTCCCGTCCCAGCAAATCAAAGATTTTTAAACTTACATGGCCGGCAACCGGTACCTGGTAGCTTATTATTGTAGATGGATTGAAGGGGTTGGGGAAATTTTGATCAAGGTGTGGAACCCTGAGGCTCCATTCGGGTGATTCACTTGACGCGACGTTAACATCGGTCGGCAGCCCCTTGAAAGAAAACATTGCGGTGTCCTGTTCCACCCAGAACACGATGGGGGTGAAATAGTAACCCTGCGTGATGTCAACGGAGAAAAGGGTCTTTTTTGTCCAGTACTCGTATTGGACAATGGCTTCGGTTGCGGTCTGGCGCACGACGGCCTGACTATCACCTACCACCCTGTGATAGGCAAAAACATCACCCGCGACGGTCTTGGCCAGACCCCGTTTGAAGATAACGGGGAATATGAAAATTGACCCTGGATAGTTTGAGCCGACCGAATCCTGTGTTACTGGCCGATGGTAGGTGTTGAAAGGGAGTTCTTCCGAAAGGTAGAGGTTGGCAGTTATGGAATCACGTTTGCTCCAGAGGACTGCAGGAGAGCCAGAGATCGCGTTTGCGATGAACCGCGGGAGAATGTTGTCTCCTCCGACTGCGAGGGTGTCCATTGTGATAGAGTAATTGCTCTTGTTCACAGAGGCCCAGACCAGCATGGAAGATGTGTCGCGCTCCTCCCAAACGATCAGCGCTAATCCCCTGTTACGGTCATCGAACACCGTTGGGTTCCGGCAGGAACGGTCTGCGGTCAGCTTCAAGCGAGATTGAAACTGAACACTGTCCGAACCGAAGAGGACGAGGGAAATCGAATCGTTTTCGATCCAAGCGAGGCTGAGTTCCGAAGGATCCCATGACGCGCTGACAGTAAGCTCGGTTTGAGGAAATGTGGAGGGGAGGAAGCTTCCGGGCGGCAGCCACCGGGCCGAGTCGCGTCTCATGATTACGATGCCGGACGCGCTCTCGCTGTGTTGCTCCCAGAACATATACTCGCGCCGAACCCAGATCTGATTCTCATAGTTGAAAGTCTCGACGAAAAACGGGTGTCTGATGATCCCCGTGTCCGCGTAGATGATGATCGGCGGCTCCAGCAACCCGGATTCATCGGAAAATTCCTTCCAAAGGATCCGGGATTCTGACGGAGACTGCTCAACAAAGAGGAACGAGTATTCCCCGTGCGGTCGCGCCGATACGACGTCCGTAATCCTGTGCGGGGAGACAAAGATTGAATACACGCTGTCCACCTTCAGCTGGGCATGGACGCTCCTCGTGTGCATCAAAACAACTGCAAGGAAAATGATTGCGAATTGTACGATTTCTCTCGCCCGTTGCATTGAAATCATTATACGCATCGCTGTCCCTGATCGTGCGCTCGGCTTAGTTCCGTAGCTGCTCTGAGATCCACACCAGGTATCTCTGAAGCTTTGCGAGCAGGCTCAAATACGCAGTCCTGCGGAATCCCGGGATCTCATTCCGTCAGTTTTTTGAGCGCTGTGTGTGAAACCCGCCTCCGGCGGGAGCGACCGGTGAGGCAACCGGGGGCTGATACTTGACAATATCAGATAAATGATAGTATATTGCTAATGTTCCTTTGGAGGACATTATGCCCGTTATTAAACCGATTTCTGATCTTCGAAACAAGGCCAAGGAAATCTCTGATCTGGCCCACAAATCGGATGCGCCTATTTTTATCACCCGAAATGGTGAAGGCGATATGGTTGTTATGTCGATGGCACATTACAGCAAGCTACAGCTGAAACTCGATCTCGTCAACAAACTCGCCGTTGCTCAGGCACAACGAGCTGCAGGAGATAGAGGCCGATCGCTGAGCCAGGTCATGAAAGACCTCCGGAAGCGCATCCGTGAGTCGTCCTGAGTATGACGTACGCCTTCTCCGTGTAGCTGAAGACGATCTTACGGAGATTATCAGCTACATTGACGCAGATCGCCCGTCAGCGGCTGAAAACGTTGCTTCAAGGATAGAAAAGAACCTTTCTCTTCTTTCAAAGACTCCTCGACTTGGACGAATTCCCAAAGAAGAGGGCCTTGTCCGCCTTGGATATCGCTACCTCGTAGTTGACAACTATTTGATCTTTTACACCGTCGAGCAGGAAACCGTGTTTGTGCATCGCATTCTCCACGGTGCTCGAGATTACCTGCGTCTTTTCTGATATCCTGTCTACCGTTTGGCGCCCGACTGCCTCACGGTTGGGAGCTTCAGCCGAAGGCTCCAGCCCGCTTTGAGTAGCTTACTCTGAGGCTGGCGGGGATCCGCCTCCGGATAATCAGGTGATGGCGGAAAGCTGCGGCGACTAGCCCGCCGAAGCCGTTTTTCAGGCGTAGGCGGGCGTACTCTTAAATTAACGTACAATGCCGCTTGCCTTAGTAGCTCGATTCGTGTTTTA
>JACPLA010000133.1 GCA_016186715.1 Ignavibacteriales bacterium
AACCGACAGCGTTTATCTCGTATCAAACACCAGAGGATATATTGAGCAAAGCGGAGGGTGGATTTGCGCGAGCAATGACGGCGGGAAAACGTGGACCACTCAAACACAACTCGCCGTAACAACTGGAAAAATTGCATTTGCAAATAGTAATGAAGGATGGGTCGCGGGAGGCAATGGGAATATTTTCCATACCATTGACGGAGGCGCAGCATGGCTTCAGCAAACTTCGCCGACAACGCGCGCCCTCAGGGGTATAAGCATTGTGAGCCCGACTGATATCTATGCGGCCGGCAACGCAGTCATTCTCCATTATAACGGGAGTGCATGGAGTAAACTTTCTCAATCGTCTGATATCATAGCGACCTCAAATGGAGTTGCGTTTCCGAATGCGAATACCGGTTATGTCGTGGGCAACAACACAGGGACAGAAGGATTTGCGGCTAATGTTCCGATAGTGCGCAAAAGCATAGATGGAGGCGTAGGATGGACCGTGCTCGGAACCGGCGAAGGGACAGGTGGGGTAACCATCAACGATATTTTTTGCATAGACCCATCCACGTGCTGGTTTGTCGGGAAAATGCAGAGGGTCAGAAAAACTACCGATGGGGGCGCGACGTGGGTTGCTCAGGTATTGTCCATATCCTCAACCCCAATCATGAACGCGATATTTTTTAAGGATGCAAATAATGGCTGGGCAGTTGGAACTGCTGATACGACGGTAAGGACGACAAATGGCGGATCAACATGGTCTACCGTAACAGTGTCAGGCAGTCATAATGCTGTATATTTTGATTCAGCCGGCGCCTCCGGGGTTGGGTATATCGCTGGGGAGAGCGGCCGGATTTATAAATCCACCAATGGAGGAGCGAACTGGACTCTTCAAACATCAGGAGTAACCACGGGTTTAAACGGCGTATGGTGCACTGACGCGGACACGTGCTCTGTTGTGGGGGACGGAGGCGTTATCCGCAAAACCACCGATGGAGGAGCGAACTGGAACACGCAAATATCCGGCGTAAGCGGGGATTTGACCTGGATCCGATGCGCAGATGCGAATACCTGTTATATTGCAGGAGCGAAAAGTCCGGCATCGGATACGGTTGCGATACTTAAAACAAACAACGGCGGAGCAAATTGGGTTGTTGATGCATCAACCGGGGGCACGCCTCCGTTGACCAGATTGAGCATTGCGGAGAATTTTGTATGGGCGGTAGGCGGGGGTTATGGAGGAGTGATAAAATCCTCCGTGACTGCCGCGGATACCACTCCGCCCGACACCGTCATTGATGCTGGCCCGGCGTCGCCGACGAACAGCGCGAGTGCGGCGTTTACGTTCCATGCGACCGAGAGCGGAAGCACCTTTGAATGCCAGCTTGACGGCGGGGGATTCACATCATGCACATCTCCGAAAAGTTACGCCGGCCTCACTGACGGCAGTCATGCGTTCAATGTGCGCGCGACCGATGCCGCGGGGAATACCGATGCAACTCCGGCAACATTCAGCTGGGTCATTGATACCATCGCGCCGATTTCTGCGGCAAATCCAAACCCCGCAACTCCTAACGGCGACAACGGCTGGTATACCACGGATGTGCAATATGCCGTTACCGCAACTGATAGCGGAAGCGGAGTCGCGGAAGTGCTTGGCTGCACGGATACCACAAACCCGTGCGCGCCGCTCGCGGGAGGTGCCGGCGGAATCGTGACCGCCGAGGGCGATAACTACATTCGTTTTCAGTCGCGCGACAATGCCGGAAACCTTGAGAACCTCAAGGTGCAGTTAGTAAAAATAGATAAAACAAATCCCG
>JACPLA010000025.1 GCA_016186715.1 Ignavibacteriales bacterium
CACCAGAGGATTGCCGCACCTCCGGCCCCAGTAAAAAGAAGAGCAGGAATTAAGAGAGTTGTCGCGCGAAGGTCCGCCAGATAAAGCAGAAAGAAGGAAAGTCCGAACACAACAAACAACATCGGAACCAAGGGGAAGTCGTACCGCGCAAGCACACCAAAACGAAGAAGAACAAAGTACAAGCTTCCAAGAAACAACACACTCCCCCAGAACACTCTTCCTCGTCTTCGACGGGTGAACCCGTCAGCGACCAGGAATCCGCCTCCCGTTACCCCTACCAACCAGAACAGTTTATCCCACCGAAGGGAAACAATATCAAGTCTGTGCAGCAGAAGGGCAATTCCGACGATGATCAGCAGCGAACCTGCTGCCAGCACTCTCGGTTCCCGTTTCAAAACGAGTTGAGCCATCGTTCGATCACACTCCCGGCTGCGGACTCGTATTCTCGTCCGGAATGATCAGCGCCATGAGAAGATAGAGGACAACTCCCAGCCCGAACGGCCACAGCGAAAAAAAGACAAACGCGATCCGGACAAGCGATGGATCAACATCAAAATATGCCGCAATGCCTCCGCAGACTCCGAGGATCTTTCTTTCGGACCTCGAGCGCCTGAGCGTTTTTGCAGAGCTCACCGAAGCGCGTTTGGCGGAAGATCTTGTTTTCTCGGCTCGCGTCGCGTCATGAATCCTGGGCCTGACGAGCAATAGAACCCCCGCCCCAATCAGAATCAGCGGAAGGCCATACTCCCAGGAGAAATGCCACCAGTCTCCCCAACCAAAGAAGTTCAGATTTCCGAGAAGCAGGACGATGCCTGCGGCTATTAAAAAAAATCCAAAAAACGCAGTTGAGGAGACCGAGCTGCCGGGTGAACCGGCCGACGTTTCAGACGGGTGTTTCGGAATGACGATCCAGGCAATGATGTAGAGAATGATTCCTGGAATGAACGGAAGGACGGAGAGAAGAATCCAGGCGATTCGTACGACGGTAGGGTCGACATTCAGGTATTCTGCGACCCCGCCGCATACCCCTGCGATCATTTTGTGACTCTGGCTTCGATAAAGCCGTTTCTCGGGCATAAGCACCTCCTCTGAACCCCTTCTTCTACGAGGACGCCCGACCAATTGTTACAATACAAGCACCAAATTCTAAGTACCAAATCACAAACAAATTCAAATTCCCAGATGACAGAAATCCAAAACGTCGGTGGTTTGGTCATTTCCGATTTTGGTCATTTGAGCCTTGCTTGAAATTTGATGCTTGGTTCCTGATAATTACTACCGCGACATACTGTTGGTAGAGAGCTCCGCTCCCAGCATGCATGCAACACCTGTTGGAAAGGAGCTCCGCTCCCGACACCAACGCAACTGCCCGCCGGAGAAAGAATAGTCCTTTGGCAGGCGGGGCTCCCTGGCAACTTTGTTTGGTTCTTGTTATTTTGAAATCCGATAACGATATTCGATATAAGAGGATTACATGGAATCAATGGTACGAAGTTTTTTTCTCGGATTTATCAAGATTCACATTTTGTATCACGCCTCCGAAGAACCCGTGTACGGACTCTGGATTATTGAAGAGCTGAAGCACCATGGTTATGAGATTAGCCCGGGGACGTTGTACCCGATTTTTCATTCTCTGGAAAAGGACGGCCTCTTACGATCGTTCGAAAAAGTCGTCGAAGGAAAAGTACGCAAGTACTACCGCATAACGCCGACAGGAAACAGAACGCTCAAGGACGCAAGAACCAAGGTTCAAGAGTTACTCCATGAAATAATTGAGGACTAATCACAAAGCCAATATTCAAGACATTGGAAATCTGGAGTGCACAAGCATTGTGCGATATCGGAATCTTACTTTCAATCCGGCCGAAAGCATTATCACTCCCTTGATGACCAATCAATTCAAGCAAAGGTTAAAGTCATATGAAAAATCTATCTCTCTTTTCGGTCTGCTTATCTCTCTTATCCCTGTTTCTCCTCTCAGAGGTTCCTCTGTCGGCGCAATCGAGACGTCAAGGCCGTGATGTGGATTGGGCAAAGTTGAACCCCGGCTTCGCGGGGGCGACATTCGCCAGCGATAAGGAAGCGTGTTTCACTTGCCATGAAGAGGTGCGTGAGAGATATCAGAAGACGACCCATGGCCGTCTGTTCGGCCACAGTCCCCGCGGGGTCCTGGAAGCGACCGATTGCGAGTCGTGCCATGGTCCGCGCAGCAAGCACGTGGAGGAACCGGACGCAAGCCTGGCGTTTTCAGTCGAACAGTACTCGGCCGTCTGCATGCAGTGTCATCAGGACGGCAAGCGAATCTACTGGCATACGAGTCTGCATAAGACGGCCGATGTCGGATGCGTCTCATGCCACACTGTCATGGAGAAGCGCAGCCACACGGCGTTGATGTCCAAGTCGAACCAATTCGCTGTCTGTTCCGATTGCCACACCGAGGTTCAGGTGAAGATGAGGAGGACGTCGCGGCACCCGGCTCAGGAGGGCGGAGTCGACTGTTCCTCCTGCCACAACGTGCATGGAGCTCCGGGCCGCGCGATGCTTGTCCGGGGAACGGTGAATGAGACATGCTACGGTTGTCACCAGGAGAAACGCGGACCCTTCCTCTGGGAGCATTCACCGGCGCGTGAGGACTGCCTTACCTGTCATGTGCCCCACGGCTCCAACAACAGGAATCTTCTGGTTACGCAGAGCGCTTCCCTGTGCGTCAGCTGTCACCAGTACGGCGGACATATCAATCAATACCGGTACAATCGGGTGAGTACGCCGTATGGAAACGGTTGTGTCAACTGTCATGTCACCATGCATGGTTCCAATCACCCATCCGGCGCAAAATTCACGAGATAATGAGGATTGCAAAATGAAGAAAGTACGATGTTATGCGGCAGCGATTTTTCTCGGCTCGATAGCCTTCCAGGCGCTGGCCCAAGATCAGCCCAAAATCTCCGGAGAGTACACACCGGGCGTTCGCTGGATCGATCTGAAAACGAATTCCAGTAAGTTCAACGAGTACCGCGATCTGCGCGACGGTTTCTCCATGCAGGGCCTCCGATTCGACGTTCTTGAAGACGAGACTGGTTGGTTCCTGGATTTTAGCGGTAAGACGTTGCTTCGGGATGATCAGAAGATTTTTCTTCGGTTGGGTCATTCAAGCAGTCGCTGGAATCTTACCGTGGATCACAACGAGTCCCCTCATCGCCTGAGCAACAAGGCGATGACGCCGTACATCGAGCGGGGAGACGGACTGTTCACCCTGCCTGCGCACGTATCCATCCTCAAGGACGGCAATGATGCCACCGGCACGCCTTCGCTGGTACCGACGACCGGCCAGATGGCCGTCAACGATAGCCTCATCGCCACGTATCTTGAAACCTATCTGCGACCGGTCCATCAAGGTACCCGGCGCGACCGGACAACGGCAACCCTCGATGTGCCACATGTTGGGTCGTTTGATTTCCGCCTCTCCTATCTCCATGAGCGGCGGAACGGTAGCCGCAGCACCTACGGACCCATCGGTGATCGACCCCCCCGGACTCTCAACATCCAAGTTCCCGAGCCGGTGGACTATGTCACTCGCGAGGTACGCGCAAATGCTGAGTATGCCGGAAACGGATTCCAGGCACAGCTCAACTACATCTTCTCAACCTTCAACAACAGAGTCGAGGTCATGCGCTGGGAGAACATTTATTTTGCCCCGGACGCCGGAGCCGACTTTATCACCACCGTCCCCGGCACAGCCCGCAACGTGTCGGACTTCGGTCAGCGTTCGCTTGCTCCGGATAACTTCTCTCACAATTTCTCGGTTATCGCCGGTTTCGATCTGCCCCTCGAGAGCCGGTTGACTTCCACGGCGGTCTTCGGCGTTATGCGGCAGAACGAGCAGTTGCTGCCGTACAGTTTCAGTACGCTCGGCGGCGATCTGCCGGGGGATGGCCTCAACTGGAACGACCCCGGTAAATTGCCGCGGGCCCGTGCCGAAGCCGAAATGCAAACCATGCGCCTCGACCTTGAATATACCATCAATCCGGTCAATCAACTCAATCTCCGCCCCTACGTTCACTACTACAAATTGGACAACAGAACCCCGATTGCCCGGTGGAGATATGTGACGCAGGATGTTGCCGGCACCAATGGTGACGTTGGTTACCGGAACCTGCGGCGTAACGTTGCCTATGCCTATGACAACCTGAAGGTCGGGCTTGACGTCAGGCACTATCTCTCCTTCTGGCGCACAACGCTTGGCGCGGGATATGCACGTGAGAAGATCAACCGAGAATTCCGTGAGGCCGATACCGGGGAGAACATCTTCGAAGCTTCTGTGCGGTCACGTCCCACGAGAAGCCTTTCTCTTACGGCGGGGTTTCTGTTCGGAGATCGGAAAAGCGAGGGATATGACTTTAGCGTGACGAGCCAAAGTTACTGGTACGAAGCAAGCCAGGTGAACAGGAACCCGGGTCCTCCAATTCCTGATGTGGACGATCCCCGATTCCTTTTTGCAAATCATCCCGATCTGCGCAAGTTCGATGTCTCAGATCGCAAGCGAAACGAACTGAAGCTCTCCGCTACCTACATCGCTCGCGAAGACCTCGACGTGACAGCTTTGTATCGCTATCGTAGAGATGACTTCGACTCGCATGTTGTGCCTTTAGCCCCTCTAACAGGCCAGGCAAATTTGCTGCACCCACTTGCCGATGCCGATGCAGTCACACCCGGCCGGCAACTTGGGCTGCTGCTGGATAGGCGGCAGAACATCTCAGCCAATGTTCATTATGTTCCCACAGAACAATGGACAATCACGGTATTTGCCGACCGGGAGTTCACCGTTTCCGACCTGCGCGGCATGGTGTTCAACGAGAACCAGCGTTGGTATCCGAACAATCCCGCCATCCAGTCTTCCACTGCGCTCGGGCCCTGGACGGATCCCGATCGCATTTACAATGCCAGGACCGAGGAGGCGACAAACACACTCGGTTTCGGTCTCGCGTATGAGATTCTTGCCGGGAAGCTCCGGCTTCTCACCGATGTGAGCCTCTCCCGCTCCACAGTGGACCTCGATTACACCGGTTATGGCTCCGATCCAGCGTACCTCGGCCGCGATTGGGAGACGTTTCAGTTTGGATTCAATAATCCCGGAAAAGCGAGGTTCAACCAGACCGTCATAAGTGCTTCTGTGGAATACACTCTCCTGCAGAATCTGATTCTCGGCTTTCATTATTTCTTCAATCGCTACAGCATCCAGGATTGGGTGCAGGAGCCGGCCGGTCCCTGGGTCGAGCAAGTGGGGAGTGAGTTCCTGCTGCGCGATACATCGCGGGACAACCGCTGGGGCAACCGACTTGTCAGCATGGGAAGTTATCTGGCGCCCGGTTACGAAGCACATGTCGGATTTGCAACCGTGACATTCCGGTTTTAGGACACGCAACTGCGCCGACGGCGCACCAGACGCGCACGGATTGGTCGATGCTGATCGGCGCTGTTTTATTTTTCATTGTTGATGCAAGCCGGCGGTCTCTTGATTTTCTCATCTCGCGACATAAGCACGAACCAACTCGCCAAGGACCCCAATGTTGAGGGAACTGACTCTTGTTTTCCTGAAGCTCGGCTCAGTTGCTTTCGGCGGACCCGCCGCACATATTGCGATGATGGAAGACGAAGTGGTCAAGCGAAGAAACTGGATTTCGCACGAACACTTCCTTGATCTCCTTGGGGCGACGAATCTCATTCCGGGCCCCAACTCCACCGAAATGGCAATCCACATTGGCTATGTGCGAGCCGGATGGAAAGGGCTTGTCATCGCCGGAGTCTGTTTCATCCTGCCCGCGGTCATCATCACAGTTTTCCTGGCCCATCTCTACGTCGCCTACGGTTCAATTCCGCAGATTCAACCGTTTGTCGCAGGGATCCAACCTGCAATAATTGCCGTCATCATTGCAGCAGTCTTTCGCTTGAGCAAACCGGTGCTCAAGAACCGCGTTGCCCTCGTCCTTGGTGTTCTCGTCGTGATATTCAATTTGTTGGGGGTAGACGAAATCCTCCTTCTCCTGTCATCAGGTGTACTCGGATTCCTATGGAGCTACAGGAACCAAATAAGGGAAAAGGTTTCCGGTCTGATGGCCTTTTTCCCGCTCCTCGGTTTTCACTCCTTCGGCATCGCAGACGGAGCGACAATCAGCGCTTCGCTCACCGGACTCGGTTTGTTCTTCCTCAAGATCGGCTCGATACTCTACGGCAGTGGATATGTTCTTGTGGCATTTCTTCAAAGCGGACTTGTGGATACCAGACATTGGCTCACCCAGGCGCAGCTGTTTGATGCCATCGCTGTCGGACAGTTCACACCCGGCCCGGTGCTTTCGACCGCAACGTTCATCGGTTACGTAATCCTTGGGCTCCCGGGCGCGTCTATTGCAACTCTCGGCATCTTTCTGCCGTCGTTCATCCTTGTTCTTATCAGCAATCCGATTATCCCCAAACTGCGGAAGTCGCGGCGAGCTGGCGCGTTCCTCGATGGCGTGAACGCCGCATCGCTCGGTCTGATGCTTGCCGTTACCATCAAGCTCGCAATAGCCGTGCTTTCCGGTCCTGGCTCGTGGCTCATCTTGCTGATTGCGGTAATTGTCGTCATCGTTTGGAACATCAACGCCGCGGGGATTGTTCTCGGTTCGGCGATCCTTGGCTGGTTATTCTCTTTGTTGTCGATGTGGAAATGAGGCAGGTGGCGTTCGCAGAAAACGTCGTCGTTGCGGTAAGTGATTTCCCTTTTGAACGGTGAGGAAGTTTATGCGGGATTTGCGTGCCGGTGATGTTTACACCTCCATAATCTCCTTTTCCTTGTGAGCCACGATGGTGTCAATGTCCTTGATATGCTTGTCCGTTTGTTTTTGAACTTCAGTCTCCGCGCGCTTCCGTTCGTCTTCAGAGATATGATCTTGTTTCTCTGTTTTTTTCAGATGTTCAATGGCATCCCGTCGAACGTTCCTTACCGCCACTTTCCCTTCTTCAGCAAACTTCTTCACCAACTTCACCAGCTCTTTCCGGCGTTCTTCATTTAAAGGTGGAATCGGGACACGTATGAGCGCCCCATCGTTGGCGGGATTCAATCCGAGATTGGCGTTTAAGATCGCCTTCTCAATTGGCTGAATCATTCCTTTTTCCCACGGCTGAACGGTAATCAGATGCGCGTCCGGCGTGCTGATATTGGCAATCTGTTTCAGCGGAGTCATGGTGCCATAGTAATCGACTTTCACTCCATCCAGAAGAGTTGTCGTCGCCTTGCCGGTCCTGATCTTCACGAGTTCGTCCCGCACGACCTCCACGGCTTTTGTCATGCGTTTCTCAGCATCGACGAGGATGTCTTTCACCATGAAATCACCTTTGCGTTATAGGAAAGAGATGGACCAGTGTCGAGTCCCGGAGATTCCCTTACGGAATCATCAGCTCCTGCTTGCTTGAATTCATAGTATTTTGAGTTCTTTGGTATGCAGATTTCTTCACGGTGCTTGCGGGTCGAGACACTAGGCGGGCTGAACCGACGTGGTCGCGTTTTCGGTGACTTTCGAGCC
Source organism: Ignavibacteriales bacterium (assembly GCA_016186715.1). Classification (GTDB taxonomy): domain Bacteria; phylum Bacteroidota; class Ignavibacteria; order UBA10030; family UBA10030. The sequence goes on from JACPLA010000025.1 coordinate 7,560, forward strand.
CACCTTTTCACCCAACACAATCCGGCGGAGATTGCCGGGCTTGTTCATATTGAACACAAGGAGAGGAAGTTTGTTTTCCTTGCATAAAGTGATCGCAGTCAAATCCATGACTTTCAGATCGAGTCTGAGGATGTCTGCGTAAGAAATCTGCGGGAAATGGACGGCCGACGAGTTCTTTTCCGGGTCGCTGTCGTAGATTCCGTCGACGCGGGTTCCCTTGAGAATCAAATCGGCCTCGATTTCAATTGCCCTGAGGACAGCGGCCGTATCGGTCGTAAAATACGGGTTGCCCGTGCCGGCGGCAAAAATCACCACGCGTCCCTTTTCGAGATGCCGGATAGCGCGACGCCGGATGAACGGCTCGGCAATCTTTTCCATATTGATCGCCGTGAGGCAGCGGGTATAGAGTCCCTTGTGTTCCAGGGCGCTCTGAAGAGCCAGGGCGTTGATCACCGTTGCGAGCATCCCCATATTGTCCCCCGTCACCTTGTCGATGCCGTCGGACGAATTCTCGATGCCCCGATAGATGTTCCCGCCGCCGATTACGATCCCCACCTCGGCTTCGAGATCTTTCACATCCTTGATCTCTTGGGCATACCGACTCAACACCGTTGAATCGATTCCGTATTCCTGATCGCCAAGAAGAGCTTCGCCGCTCAGTTTGAGAAGGATACGCTTGTACTTGAGTTTTGCCATAATGGGTCCGAAAGATACAAAAAATCCCGAATCGCTTCGGGATTATCTCGCTTACTGCGGATGACCGTCCTCGCCGAGATGATAACGCATGAAGCGTCGGATCGAGATCCTCTCCCCGACCCTCGCCGTTGTCTCGTCCAGGAGGTCTTTTATGGTTTTCCCCGAATCTTTAATGAAACTCTGCTCCAGCAGACAGGCTTCCTGATAGAACTTTTCGAGCCGGCCTTGGGCAATTTTTTCCGCCACAGGGGCAGATTTCCCCTCGTTCTGCGCGTGCGTCTTATAGATTTCGATCTCTTTTGCGATCACCTCTTTCTCCACCTCTTCCCGGCCGATGTAGCGCGGACTCATCGCCGCAATTTGCATGGCAATGTCGTGTGCGAGCGCTTTGAAATCGGGCGTTTTCGCCACGAAGTCGGTTTCACAGTTCAACTCAACCATGGCACCGATGCGGCCGCCGGTGTGAATATAGGCTTCCACGACACCCTGATTTGTTTCTTTGTCCGCCCGCTTGGCCGCCGTCGCGGCTCCCTTCTTCCGAAGGTATTCCACCGCCTTGTCGATATCCCCTCCGGTTTCTTCGAGCGCCCGCTTGCAATCCATCATCCCCGCGCCCGTTTTCATTCTCAACTGCTTGATCAATTCTGTTGAAATCGCCGCCATGGACTACGCTGTCCCCCTGGATGAGGCCTTCTCGGAGACTTCCACTTTTTCGGAAGTACTCTCGAGTTCGCTCTGCGCAGCACGCGCCGCGGCAGCCCGCTGGACTCCGTCCACGACAGCTTCGGCGATCGCCTTGGTGATAACCTGGACAGATTTGAGGGCGTCATCGTTGGCCGGGACCGGATAATCAATCTTGGCGGGGTCGCAGTTGGTATCGACAATGGCGACCACTGGAATCCCGAGCCGGTGCGCTTCGTTCACCGCGATGGCTTCCTTTTTCACATCGACGACATAGACCAGACCTGGAAGACGGGACATCTCTACCACACCGCTCAGAACGTTCTGAAGTTTCTCCCGTTCGCGATTGAGAAACAGGCGCTCCTTCTTGGTGATATTTTCAAACGTGCCGTCGCTTTCCATCTTTTCAATATTTGTCAGCCGCTTCACACTCTTGCGAATCGTTGCAAAGTTCGTCAACATTCCACCCAGCCAGCGCTCGGTAACGTAGAACGCGCCGGAACGAACTGCTTCCTCCCGAACCACATCACGAGCCGGTTTCTTCGTGGCAACAAAAAGAATTTTCTTGTTTTCCGCGACGATATTCGACACCGCGTTACACGCGGCATCGAGCATTTCCTGGGTTTTCTTGAGGTCGATGATATGAATCCCATTCCGTTCCATGAAAATGAACGGCTTCATCTTGGGATTCCATCGCCGGGTAAGGTGGCCGAAGTGGGCCCCCGCACTCAGAAGGGTCTCTAGCTCAACGCGAGGCATGCGACATCCTTTAGTTTGTTCGACTATTCTCGTCGTCTTCGTCCGGAATCCACATCCCGCCTGGAAACACAGGGAGGGGACACTGCCGGACAAATCGGAGAATATGATTGATAGAAAATGGGGCTGCGGAAAGCAGGCCCTGCAACAACACTCTTAACGTTTGGAGAACTGGAACCGCTTGCGCGCCTTCTTCTGTCCGTATTTCTTCCGCTCCACCATCCGCGGATCACGCGTCAAAAGTCCGGCCCCGCGCAGTGAGGTACGAAGGTCTTCGTCAAGGCTGACGAGGGAGCGGGCAATTCCTAGCTTGATGGCCCCGGCCTGACCGGTGGCCCCGCCGCCTTCAACCGTCACTTTGGCATCATACCGCCCGGAGGTATTCGTCACTTCGAACGGCCGCAGCACCTCGCTCCGAAGCATCTCAAGAGGAAAATACTGCTCGAGAGGTCGCTGGTTGATCATCACTTTGCCGGATCCATCAGAGAGCTTCACACGGGCTACGGCGGTTTTCCGACGTCCTACTTTCACTTGTGGTTGCATTCAGGTTCCTTTGGCCTTACAGCGGTAACTGTTCCGGCTTTTGCGCGGCATGCGGATGGCTCTCTCCCCGGTACACTTTCAGCTTCCGGAAGATTTTTCGGCCCAGTCTGTTGTGCGGCAACATTCCCCTCACTGCATGCTCCATCACCTCCTCGGGCCTACTCTGCAGAAGATCCCTGACGGAACGAAATCGGGCGCCCCCGGGATAGAGGGTATTATGATAGAGTTGCTTCAACTCCTCTCGTTTTCCGGTCAACTGAACCTTCTCGGCGTTGATCACAACAACGAAGTCGCCAAGATCAAAATTCGGTGTAAATTGCGGCTTGTGTTTGCCCCGGAGGACACGAGCCACCTGCGACGCGACCCTTCCAAGTGTCTTACCCGTTGCATCAACCACGAACCACTTTTGCTCCACTTCGCCGGGCTTAAAAAACCGCGTTCTTGGTGATGTTTCCACTCAAAACCTCCGCAAATCAGACAATAAGATTAGGTCGATTGAAATACAGTCTGAAAATGTAGCTGGATTTTTGAAGAAAGTCAATGCGAAAAACGCGGTTCCCCGACAACGGGTCAGACATGGTCAGCGGCGTGATAGGAACTCCGGACCAACGGGCCGGACTCC
>JACPLA010000134.1 GCA_016186715.1 Ignavibacteriales bacterium
CGGATTGAAGAACTGAAGAAGCGCTATCCGAATTCGCAGGCGATCGTGCTGCCTGTCCTCTGGATCGCGCAGGAGCAGTTTGGCTACATTTCGAAAGACACAATGAAATATGTGGCCGAGCTTCTTAAGGTGCCATTCGGTCATATTCTGGGGGTTGTGACATTCTACACGATGTTTCACGGCAAACCCGTCGGTAAGTATCACATCGAAGTGTGTACAAACGTCTCCTGTATGCTGCGCGGCTCGGCATCGATTCTGCGACATCTTGAATCAAAGCTCAGCATCAAGGCAGGAGAGACATCGAAGAACGGAAAGTGGACAATCTCCGAGGTCGAATGCATGGGTGCGTGCGGAGGCGCGCCGATGTGTGCGATTGGCGAAGAATACCATGAGAATCTGACCAACGAGCGTCTGGACGAAATCCTGGCGGCAGCGAAATGACCATGGAAAAACTGATTCTTCCCGATATCAAGGACCTGCACAAGATCGACGTGTATGAGTCGAGGGGCGGGTACAAGGCCCTCCGGAAAGCTTTGGGGATGAAACCCGAGGACGTGACCGACGAGGTGAAGAAGTCGAACCTTCGCGGACGCGGCGGCGCCTGTTTCCCGGCTGGCCTGAAATGGACCTTCATGCCCAGGCAAACGACGAAGCCAAAGTATCTTTGCGTCAACGGTGATGAATCGGAGCCAGGAACTTTTAAGGATCGTCAGATTTTCGAGTTTAACCCGCATCTGATGATCGAAGGAACGCTCATTGCGTGTTATGCCGTGGGAATCAAAACCGCGTACATTTATATACGCGGCGAATATGGCAAATGGATTCACAAGGTTGAACAGGCTCTTGCGGAGGCCTATGGGCGCGGATATATCGGTGAGAACATACTCGGGACCGGTTTTTCGACAAACGTCTATGTTCACAAGGGAGCCGGAGCATATATCTGCGGGGAAGAGTCGGCGTTGATGAATTCCATCGAGGGGGAACGCGGATATCCCCGGGTCAAGCCGCCATTTCCTGCACAATACGGACTCTGGGGTTGCCCGACGACGATCAACAATGTTGAGACAATCAGCAATGTCCCGGTGATTATTCAGAACGGATGGGAATGGTACTCGAAAATCGGAGCGCCGAAGCACCCCGGGCCGATTCTGGTCGGGGTCAGCGGTCACGTGAACAAGCCGGGGGTATACGAGATGCCGACCGGAGTTTCTCTTCTTGAGATTATTCACAAGTATGCCGAGGGTGTTCCGGGCAACAAAAGAATCAAGGCGGTCATTCCGGGGGGCTCCTCAACACCGATTCTGCGGGGTGATGAGCTGGAAGGTGTAAGCATGGACGCCGATTCCATGAAGGCAGCGGGCTCTGCTGTTGGAACGGCCGGGCTGATCGTCATGGATGAAGACACCGATCTGATTGCCGTGCTCAAAAGGATCTCTCGGTTTTACCACCATGAATCGTGCGGTCAATGTACGCCGTGCCGCGAAGGCACCGGTTGGTTGGAAAAGATCCTGAACCGATTTCTCCGCGGGGAGGGGAAGAAGGAAGATATAGACCTCCTGATGGACGTTGCAAACAATATTGAAGGGAACACGATTTGTGCGCTCGGCGATGCAGCGGCCTGGCCCGTTCAGTCCATGATCCGTCGGTTCAGAGATGAGTTTGAAAAGCGTGTTGCTTCTCCGCGGAAGCAGGCGGCGGAAGAAATCGCCGCATGATCAAAGGGAACTTTGGGACAGGGAAACTCGTATAAGAGCCGAGGCTTATACGAGTTTTTTGTTTGTGGGGCAGAACGGGAACAATGGGTATGACTGGTGCGTCTATATGACCGAGCTTGACCATAAAGCGAAGGACGTTTCAAACCGCATGCTTGCGCAGGCAGCACGAGAAGACGCTCTCGATCAGAAGAGTGATGAGGTCCTTATTACGCTGTTCCAGGCGGGGGACCGAGAGGTCTTTCGACTACTTGTCGAGCGATACCAGGAGAGGGTTCGGAACCTGGTCGCCTCGATCTTTCAGCAGCGGGATCTGATTGACGATCTTACTCAGGAGGTTTTCATCAGGGTTTTTGAAGCCTTGCCGCATTTCAGATTTGAATCTTCCTTCCCGACGTGGCTCTATCGCATTGCGGTGAACAGAAGTCGTGATGAGATCAGGAAGCGGAAAGTTCGCCGGTTCTTCTCACTGCACATGGTCGACGAAACAAAGGAAGAGGCCGTCCGGGATCGGATGATGGTGGAGCCTGCAGACTCGGAGGCCCGCGAAATCGTCGCCCGCGGGCTCAGCGCGATTCCGGAGAAGTTCAGGCTCCCCGTGATTCTGAAAGATCTCGACGGCCTTTCGTATCAGGAGATTGCAGAAGTGCTCCAATGTGAAATTGGTACCGTGAAGTCGCGGCTCTCCCGCGGAAGATCCATGCTTCGTGCCGTTCTCAGGCCGTTGCTGGAGGAACAATGAAACACCTTTCGAAAGATGAGCTTTCTCTCCGGCTATCGCGGTATCTCGATGGCGACCTGAACACAGCCGAGGCCAAAGAGCTCGAGGAGTACATAGCCGCCCACGCCGAGGCTGTACGAGAACTCGGTGAGTTGAAAAGACTCAAGCATCTCCTTGCTTCCAAAAATCCTGTTTCGCCAAATCCGCACTTCTGGACCGGAGTTGCCGCGGCGCTCGACGCGAAGGCAAAGGAGGATGAGAATCTCCTGCCCTTCCCGCGCAAATACGCGCCGGCCGTTGCCGCGCTGGGCGTGACGGTCGCTGTCGCGATCGGCGTCGTTGTGTTCATCCAACGGGAGCCGTTGATGGAATACTTTAGCGAACAATCTCAGGCCGTTCAGCAAGCATACGAATCAGGTATTCTCAAGGGTTCCATCCTTCCCTTGTTTACTCATCTTGACAACGACGAAGTGCTCCAGTTCGCGGTGTATGGGACGCTCCCCCTCGACAAACAGTCGGAAACCGCCCTCCGAGTGGACGAGGCAAGTGATCAGGGATATAGGATCGAGGTCGGACTGACAGCCGAACAGCGTCCAAAGCAAGTGACGGTGCACGAACTTCTCAGTGAGATCCGTCCCAGTCTCCACCAGGCGGAAAAGATCAGTTCCGTGCTTGACGAGGCGCGTCAAAAAATCGAAAAGGCGGCTTTCTACGCGGAAAACAACGCCCTGGCAATCGATCCTGAGCTTACTCAGTTGAACAAGGCGGTTCTTTCCGACATCGTTGCGGTTCTCGAGCCGATTCAGAGACATCGGTTTGATATGTTCCTTTCCAAACGCAATGCGCCGTTCGCTCTCGCGTCGGAGGGCTCGGGCGCGCCTGCGTCGCGCCTGGCCCCTGCTCCGCGTGAGCGGAGGGTTCCCGCGATGAAGGATTTTATCGTGATTACCGAGGACTCACTCGTTGTCACCGGTCTTCATTTCAATATCGATAGCCTTATGAATCTTGAGATGCCCCCGATGCATGCACCGGGCCGTCCCGTCGACTTTCAAAGGAATCTTGAGCGATTGGTGCGTTCGAGGGCACACAGAAAAGTCGTTGTGCGCACCCCCGTTCATGGATCGCATCTTCCGATCCGTATATCAGGCGATGAGGACTTCTTCAAGATCGAAATCGAACCGGAATTCATCGAGCGGAAATCTGAGGCCGCCAGGGTATGGATCAAAGCGCGGAAGGAACGGGAAAAATTCTTCCGATTTGAATTCCGTTCCTCAGACGCGGGAGCGGAGGTCATCGGTATCCAGGGACCCGACGGGAAACTCGATATCAATGTGTCCATTCAGATCGATTCCATCGTTCGGCAGGCTCAGGAAGAGCAGATGAAGCGAATGCAAGAGTTCTGGAAGATGGATTCGCTGTTCAGAGAACAATCCGGGCCTTCGGGTCGCGTCAGACGGAGGCCCGTTCCCGCATTCCCCGATCAGGATTCTGTGAAAACCCCGTCTCCGGACCAACCCCCTGGGTGATCGAAGCGACGAAGTCTGCCCGTCTCGGAGAAATTCGATTGGGCAGGCGGCGAATCAATTACGCGCGTGATCGATTGCTTCGCAAACGGCTCGACCCCTCTAGCAGGCTGCTGAAAAAGGCGTTTATAGCCACGAGCTTCAGCTCGTGGAAACGAATGCAAGAAACAAATGAGGGTTTTAACCCATAATTCTGCGCGATTTGGGGCTAAAGCCCAAAAAGATTTCGTCAATCTTGTCCACCAGGTGCTCGCCGTTTAAACGCTCGCAATGGGAATAATGTTCAAAAGGTATTGATAAATTGCTTCCCGCCTTCGCAAGAATTGTTCCGGCCTGCGACACTTTTTCGGACGCTTGCTAAGCGAAGTCCCACGTTGATTTTCCCTCCTTCCTTTGCTATATTCTCCGAACTATTTCCACACATTTTTCGAACTTCCTTCCTTGCCAGAACACATCAGGGTGAGAATCACGCGCGTGAGTCCAGAGGAGAATGACCTCCCTCTCCCCGCGTATGCCACAGAGGGATCCGCGGGGATGGACGTGTGTGCCGCGGTGCAACATGAATTGGTGATCCGGCCTGGCGAAACCGTGCTTGTGCCAACGGGATTTCAGATTGAACTGCCTGTCGGGTTCGAGGCCCAGGTTCGTCCCCGCAGCGGGCTGGCTGTGAAGAATCAGATCGGGATTCTGAATGCCCCTGGAACTATTGACTCCGATTACCGGGGTGAAGTGAAAGTGGTATTGACAAACTTCGGAACAAGCGATTTTACGGTGAAGCGGGGCGATCGCATCGCACAAATGATTGTTGCACGGTACGCCCGGGTCGATTGGGAAGAAACGGAAAGACTCGCCGACACCGCCCGCGGAGACGGAGGATTTGGCCACACAGGGCTTTCACCAAAGGGGAACATGCATGGCTAAGTCCAAACGGCCCCGGCGCAAGCCCGTTCGTTCTCAAATCGCTGAAAGAAATGAGGGGGAGGGGTGGGAAACCTTGTTCCAGTCGATGGGAAGGATTGAAATCGTCCTCCTTGTCGGCGCCGTACTTCTCATTCTGGTTTTGATCTACACGATTCAGTCAATCCTTTCCCCCTTCCTTGCTCTTGGTGCGATCCTGTTCCTTCTCTTTCCCATGCGGCGGTATGCTCTCGCCCGTAATCTCATGTGGCTCAGCATCAGTCTCTTTGGTCTGTGGTTCCTCGACACAATTTCCGGCATTCTTGCGCCGTTCGTGGTTTCCCTCGTGATTGCTTACTTGTTGAATCCCGTGGTCACCGGCCTGGAGGGGTGGAAGATCCCCCGATGGGTCTCCTCCCTCGTGCTCATTCTGCTGGTGGTGGGAGTCATTATCCTGATTTTGTTTTTTGTCCTCCCGATTGCTGTTGCACAGTTTGAATCCATGCTTGACGCCCTGTCGGGCGTTTTTGCGGGATTCAGGGAATGGCTCTGGAAGTCGCGGATGGCGAACGTCCTGGAACGGTATGGAGTATCGGCCGAAGACCTTCAGGCAACGCTGACGAAAGAACTTGCTCCGCGTTTCGAAGATATCCTCAAAAGCCTGCTCCAGGGCATTCTGGCGGTCATGAGCAGCCTGTCAAAGTTTGTCACGCAGATTTTCTACGTGATTATTATTCCATTCCTCACTTTTTATGTTCTTGCCGATTTTCCAAAGATCAGTCACAGATTCTTGATGCTGATTCCCGGTCGTCAACGTCCGCGGGCAGGAGAGTATCTGAACCGTGCCGATGAGATCATTGGCCGCTATCTCCGCGGCGCTTTGTTCGTGGCGTTTCTTCAAGGCATCCTCGTCACGCTGATCTTCAGTCTGTTCGGAATTAAGTATTCCCTTCTCCTTGGAATGACGGCGGCTCTCCTGGATCTCGTTCCCTATTTCGGACTCATTATCACTATGATCCTGGCAGGCGTCGTTGCTCTCTTCAGCGATCCTCCGATTGCACCAAAGGTTGCTTCGGCGGTTGCCACCATCGGTCTCCTGCATCTGTTGGAGGTCACGCTGCTTGCGCCCCGGATCGTCGGAAGCAGAGTAGGGATGCATCCGCTCCTCATTATCCTCTCCCTCCTTGTGTTTGCGTATTTCCTCGGCTTCGTCGGTCTGCTGATCGCCGTCCCGGTGACCGCTCTGATCATCCTCGCTGTGAGAGAATACGAGGCAAGTCGTCGGGGGATTCCTCTCAGTCATTTTCACTCGAGTGCAGAATAACTCATGCCCGGCACGTTGTACCTTGTCGCAACTCCTATTGGTAATCTGGAGGATATGACGCTCCGCGCGGTCCGGGTGCTGAAAGAAGCCGATGTCGTGGTGTATGAGGAACGGAAGGAGGGGGCCCGGTTGCTTCGTCACTTTGGCATTGAAGTGAAATCGGTTGAAAGCCTTAACGAGCACAATGAAGCTGCGGCGTCCGAGATTATCCTGGAAAAACTGAAGGGCGGAAAATCCGTCGCTCTCGTCTCCGACGCCGGGACCCCCGTGTTTGCCGATCCTGGTCTCCTCCTGGTGCAGAAGGCAATTCGGCACAACATCAGGATCGTGCCGATTCCCGGGGCCTCGTCAGTTTTGCCCGCGCTGATCGTCTCGGGTTTTCCGATCAACAAATTCCTGTACTACGGCTTCTTGTCGCCAAAAAGGAACAGGAGAATCGCAGAGCTTCAACAGTTGAGAAAAGATCCGCGGACCATCGTGCTCCTTGATACGCCGTACCGATTGATCCAACTTGTTCGGGATATAGCTGATGTGATGGGAACATCGAGGCAGGTCTGTGTGGCCTTCGACTTGACCCTTTCAACAGAAGAGATTTTTCGCGGAGATGCTTCGGAGTTGCTGAAAGAGTTCTCGAAGAGCGGAAAGAAGGGGGAGTTTGTGATCGTTCTTGAGCCGTTGTAGTGAAGAGGGGACCTACCTTTCTCCCATTCAAACTTCTACATTCTACATTCGATGTTCATTATTCGATATTGCTTTTCAATATCGAATGCAGATGCTGAATAATGAATGTAGAATTTCGAAGTTTCGTAAAAACTACGGAATCAGCACCGCCGTCGAAATCACTGTGGTCCACAAACCGTTCTTGTCTCCCTCCGCCGACTGCGTGACATTGAACGTTCTGACGATCTTTCCCGACATCTTGAAAATCTTTTCTCTCTCATCCCAGGCGGTGTTTGGGTCGAATTCTATACCGAGCGTTGTCGCAAGCATCGTCGCAGCCAGATCCTCGGCGTACTCCCCGGCCCGCTCGTCCGTTTCCCCGTACGGATGATGCTCTGAAAGGTAGCCGTAGGTGTTTGGATCGGCGGCCTGTGCGACGCCGATGGACGCTGCAATCAGCCGGTTCGGTTCGTTCGTGGCATTGCGTGCCATGACGCAGAATGTGATGGCTCCCGGCTGAAGGAGTTCCAGCCCCTGCTCCTTTGTGATCCGTTTGCAATTGGGCGGGTAGATGCTCGAAACGGTGACGACGTTGCATTTCTCAATCCCCGCATCTCTGAGAGCCAGCTCAAACGATTGCAGGTAATCCTTGTGCCGGCCGACCCCCTTGGTGAAAAACATCCTGGTAGGAACAAACACTTCTTTGTCTCCGATATTGATGAACGGTGAAAGAGGTTCCCGCTCTGTCTCGACTCCAAAATACCTTACGTGGTGATGGTATGCAGCAAGTAAAGATTCATCTGTCTCACAAATAACTTCGGGCCATAGGCCCATGAGCCTCCAGCTCAGAACAAAGATACAACGCAGAGCCGCGGAGGTCGCAGAGGTTCGCAGAGAAAATTACTATTGGGTCTTATCCTCTGCGAGTCCTTCGCGTTCTCCGCGTCTCCGCGTTTTTCTTTTTCAAGGTACTTCCGGGACAAGACGCTAGCTCTTGACTTTCAAAAATCTTCGTTTTCCAACCTTGAGAATGAACTCCTTCTTCCTGGGAACTGGGGCGTTCAGGTCGGTGACCTTTTCCCCGTCAATGGACACGCCTCCTTGTTCAATGAGCCTGCGGGCATCACTGTTCGAACTTGCGAGGCGGGTGCGGGTAAGCAGGGCTACAACGGTGTGGAGGCCGTTCCCGGCTTTCAACGTGAATTCCTCAATCTCGTCCGGCACATTTTTGTCGATGAAAATCGTGTCGAACTCTTCTTCTGCCTTTGCCGCGGCTTCGGCATGATGATACATCTCAACGAGAGTCCGGGCAAGTCGGCGTTTGATATCTCTTGGATTTGTCAAGGTATTGTTGAGAAGTTTCCTGATCTCGCCCAGTTCCTTATTTGAAACGTTCGATGCAAGCTCGAAATACGGGTAGATCAGGGTGTCCGGAATCCGAAGCGTCTTCCCGTACATTTCCTTCGGCGATTCGTTGAGTCCGATGTAATTATCAAGGGACTTGCTCATTTTTTCGATGCCGTCCGTGCCGGGGAGAATCGGCATGGTCAGAATGGCCTGCGGTTCTTGCCCGTATTCGCGTTGGATGTCTCGTCCGACGAGGAGGTTGAACTTCTGGTCTGTTCCTCCCAGCTCCAGATCGGCGGACACAGCGACGGAGTCCATCGCTTGCGCGAGCGGATACAGCATCTCGTGGACGCTGATCGGTTCTCCCGCTTTGTAGCGCTCCGTGAAGTCATCACGCTCGAGCATGCGTGCCACCGTGTAACGGCTCGCAAGAATAATGACGTCCGCGAAGCTCATCTTCCCGAGCCATTCGGAATTGTATAGCATCTGAATGCGTTGTGCGGCCAAAACTTTGGTGGCCTGTTCAAAATACGTCTGTCCGTTGCGACGTGTTTCCTGGAGAGAGAGGGAGGGGCGGGTTTTGCTTTTCCCCGAGGGATCCCCGATCATCCCGGTGAAGTCTCCGATGATCAGAATTGCCAGATGACCAAGATCCTGGAATTGGCGGAGCTTGCGAAGAACGACTGAATGACCGAGGTGAAGGTCCGGCCTGCTCGGATCGCATCCAAGCTTGACACGAAGGGGCTGTTTGGTTTTAATGGACCGTTCCAGCCTGCGGACAAGATCTTCCTCGGGAATGATCTCCGAAGCTCCCCGCCGGATGAGATCCATCTGTTCGTTGAGAGGGGGGAACAAAGCTTAGGACATCCTCCTTTTGAGACGTTGGGCGATTTCCCGCTGAGCTTCTTTCCTGGCAATCGCCTCACGCTTGTCATATTTCCTCTTTCCCTGGGCGATTGCAAGTTCCACCTTGGCGTAGGGTCCTTTGAAATATACGGCAAGAGGGATGAGAGTCAATCCTTTTTCCTGGACTTTCCCGACAAGTTTTCGGATCTGTTTCCTGTGTAACAACAACTTGCGCGTCCGGTCGGGCTGATGATTGTTGATGTTCCCGTGTTCATAAGGACTGATGTGCATGCCGATCAGCAAGACCTCTCCGTTCTTGATCACGGCATAGCTGTCCTGAAGATTCGCGTTTCCCTTCCGGAGCGACTTGACCTCCGTTCCCTTCAGCGCGATGCCCGCCTCGAGAGTGTCAAGAATGTGATAGTTGTGCCGGGCTTTACGGTTTGAGACGGCAACACGTGATTCCTTCTCCGCCATCCGAAAATTTTTGTTTCAAACATAACGGAAAAGTGAAAAAGAATCAATGCTCCAGAGGAACTTCAACGCCGGAAGTTCTCCTCGCTGTTCCGATGTGCGGAATTGCTTCCTGCTCATTCTCATACTCCATCAGCGGCCATCGGTGAACATCCGTGAAATCCGCGTCGGTTGCCTTTTGTGCCAGTTCTGGGTATATTGGCCGCAGTTTGTGTCCAACTGAAGCCGTTATTCCGACACTCTATTCCAAATCAGAGGACTCAATGGCAGAACGACAGTATGATGTGACCGTAATCGGCGGTGGCCCCGGCGGGTACGTGGCTGCAATCCGGGCCGCCCAGATCGGGCTGAAGGTGGTGATCGTCGAACGGGACAGGCTCGGTGGGATTTGCCTGAACTGGGGCTGCATTCCTTCCAAAGCCTTGCTCAAAAGTGCCGAACTCTACAATACGTTCAAGAAATCAGAGGAATTCGGGATCACGCATCAAGGTCTCGGCTTTGATTTTTCCAGGATAATCAAGCGAAGCCGGGATGTGTCCGACCGGATCACCAAAGGCGTCGAATTTCTGATGAAAAAGAACAAGATCGAGGTTGTCTCGGGGACCGCGACTCTCAAGACCAAAACATCCATAGAAGTTACAAAGAACGGCAAAGTCACAGATACGATCAGAACGAAGTCGGTCATCATCGCCACGGGAGGACGTCCCCGAACTATCCCCGGCGTGACAATTGACAAGAAGAAAGTTATTACAAGCACGGAGGCGATGATTCTCACGAACCAGCCGAAAAGTCTGATTGTCCTGGGAGGCGGGGCGATCGGAATTGAATTTGCCTACTTTTACAACAGTCTGGGAACCAAGGTCACGGTGGTGGAGATGATGCCTAACATTCTCCCCCTGGAAGACAGAGAAATGACGAAAATCGTCGAATCGAGCCTGAAAAAGGCCGGAGTTGAGATTCTGACCAATACCAGGGTCGAAGGAGTGAAGGTCGGGAACGATGTCGAAGTTTCAGTGACCACATCAGAGGGAAAGAGGTCGCTGAAGGGGGAGCTTGCCCTGATGGCCATCGGAGTGCAGGGAAATTCAGAAAACCTTGGACTCGAAGGACTTGGAGTGCAGATTGAAAAAGGCTTTATCAAGGTTAACCAATTCGGACAGACGAATGTGGCAGGAATCTACGCCATCGGGGACGTCAACGGTCCGCCGCTTCTTGCTCACGTCGCGTCACATGAGGGGATTGTTGCCGCGGAGCATATCGCGGGCAAAGCAAAGCACGGGATCGATCGAAAATTCTTCCCGAGCTGTACCTATTGCCAGCCGCAGGTTGCCAGTGTCGGGCTTACCGAAGAAGCTGCTCTGGCCGAAGGACACAAAGTGAAGGTCGGGAAGTTCCCGTTTCGCCCGTTGGGCAAGGCCTTGGCCATTGGCGAGACGGAAGGGCAGGTAAAGCTGATTTTCGACGAGAAATACGGCGAGCTCCTCGGAGCGCATATTGTCGGATCCGAAGCGACAGAAATGATTGCGGAACTTGTTACGGCCAAAGCGCTTGAGACCACATACGAGGAACTCTGGCGTACGATGCACGCGCATCCAACTTTGTCGGAAGCGGTGATGGAAGCGGCAGGAAACGCGTATGGACTTTCGGTGAATATCTGATGCAGATTGGTGTCGTCAATATCGGTCGCAGCCGTTATGAGGAGGCGTGGAAGCTCCAGAAGACACTTCTTGAGCTCCGTCATTTCGGACTCACCGGCGATCTTTTTGTCCTGACGGAACACGAACACGTCTACACTCTGGGAAAAGGAGCCGACGGGAACCACCTTCTTGCGTCGGAACAGGAGCTCCGCGAAGGTGGGGCGGAAGTATTTCAGATCGACCGTGGGGGGGATATCACGTACCATGGACCCGGTCAGGTTGTAGGGTATCCAATTCTCGACCTGAGCGCGTTTAAAACCGATATCCACTGGTATCTCCGAAGCCTGGAGGAGACTATCATCCTTGCTCTTGAAGAGTTCGGGATTGAGGCAGAGAGGGAAGAGGGAATGACGGGGGTATGGGTGAAGGGAGAAAAAATTGCAGCTCTTGGAATCAAGGTAAGCCGGTGGATCACGATGCACGGGTTTGCGCTGAACGTCAACACGGATCTGAGGAGATTCGACCGCATCATTCCATGCGGGATCTTTCACAAGGGCGTGACGTCGATGCAGCAGCTCCTCGGACGCCCCGTTCCGCTCAACGAGGTCCACGGAGCGTTGATCCGGTCGTTTGCTGTCGTGTTTGGAAGAAATCCTGTGCAGATTGAGGCGTCGACGCTCCGGCAATTGATCGAAACGCACGCCTTGCAAACCGCGTAATGCCGGCCAAGAAGCAGACGCGCAGGATCCCAAAATCAAAAGGAGTCAGAGCCACAATGTCTTCCGCGAATGCTGATGTTGAGGTGAAGGAAGGAAAAAAGATCGATCTGTCCAAAGACCTGCTCCTCCGGGCGTACCGCACGATGCTCATGGGGAGAAGGATTGATGAGAAGCATTTGATCCTTTTGAAGCAGGGGAAATCTTTTTTCCACATCGGCGGATCGGGGCACGAAGCGGCGCAGGCTGCGGCCGCTGCGGCTCTGAAGCCCGGTGTGGATTATTCGTTTCCATATTATCGGGATCTGAGTTTCTGCCTTCAGCTTGGAATGACGCCGGAAGAATACTTTCTCGCGGCGCTGCATCGCGACGATGATCCGAGCACCGGCGCGAGACAGATGCCGGGACATTACGGCCGAAAAGACTTGAGAATCGTTACCCAGTCGAGTCCCACAGGAACTCAATATCTTCAGGCAACCGGTGTGGCGATGGCGGCAAGGCGCGAGGCAAAGCGGGAAGTCGTGTACGTGTCCTCGGGCGAGGGCTCGACAAGCGAGGGAGAGTTCTTTGAGGCGGTGAACTGGGCGGCGCGCGAAGCCCTGCCGGTTATTTTCTTTATTCAGGATAATAAGTTTGCCATTTCAGTCCCGGTGACCCAGCAAACAGCGGGAGCATCGGTGTACGAAGTGACGAAAGGCTTTGCCGGTCTCGCACGGTTCAATATTGACGGGACTGATTTCCTGGAGACCTATGAGGCGATGAAGAAGTCGGTTGACCGTGCTCGTAACGGCGAAGGTCCGTCGCTGGTTGTTGCCAACGTCGTACGCCTGCTTCCTCATTCCTCTTCCGACGACGACCGGAAATACCGTTCGAAAGAAGACCTTGAACAGGATCGCGCAAAAGATCCGATTCCCAAGATGACCAGATACCTGATCGAACAGGGAATGCTGACAGATGCGGAGGCTTCGGCTCTTGCCGAAGAGGTGAAGAAGGTGGTCGATGCCGCGGTCGACTATGCGGAGTCACGGCCGCTGCCTGATCCCGCTTCCGTGGAGCTCTTTGTCTACGGCGAGGCGCACAGCGATCCCCCGCGCGATTTTTCGGAGCCGGAGCACGGCGGAAAAAAAATTGTCATGGTGGATGCGATCAACCACGCGTTATTGGAGGAGATGGAGAGGAACGCGAGAGTGGTCGTCTTTGGCCAAGATGTGGCCGATGGCAAAGGGGGCGTCTTTACCGCGACCAAGGGACTTTCGACGAAGTTCGGGCCCGAGCGGACTTTTAATTCACCGTTGGCAGAGGCGAGCATTGTTGGCGTGGCGATCGGGTTCGCCCTGAAGGGATGGACGCCGGTACCAGAGATTCAGTTTGGAGACTATATCTGGCCGGGGTTCATGCAGATCAGGGACGAGCTGGCAATGTATCGCTATCGTTCCAAGGGCACCTGGCCCGCGCCCGTGGTGATCCGGGTTCCGGTCGGGGGTTACATTCATGGCGGGCATTATCACAGCCAGTGCATCGAGAGTTTCATGGCTCACATTCCGGGAATCCGATTGGCGTTTCCGTCGAATGCAGCGGACGCGAAAGGTCTGCTCAAATCGGCGATTCGGGGAGACGACCCGGTGATTTTCATGGAACACAAAGGATTATACCGGCAGGGATACGCGTCCTCTCCCGAGCCAGATGCCGATTACATTCTGCCCTTCGGTCTTGCTGCCGTCAGGAGGGAAGGAACGGACATCACCGTTATCACGTATGGGGCGATGGTGCAGAAATCGCTTGAAGCAAGCCGGAAAATGGAAGAACGGGGCGTAAGCATCGAAGTGATCGACCTGCGCACGCTTAATCCGCTGGACATAAGAACGATGTATGATTCAGTCAAGAAAACTGGAAAGGTTCTCGTTGTTCATGAAGACACCATCACCGCGGGGTTTGGGGCGGAGATCGCCGCGCTGATTTCAACGAACTGTTTTGAGTCGCTGGACGGACCGGTCTTCCGCGTCGGCGCGCTTGACACGCCCGTTCCCTACAGCCCCCCGCTGGAAAACGCCATGCTGCCGAACGAGGAGAAAATTCTCGCAGCCATTGAGCAGCTCTCCGCTTATTAAGGAGTCCGGACATGCAAGTCGAAGTGGTCATGCCGAAAATGGGAGAAAGCATACAGGAGGGGAAGATCCTGCGCTGGGCTAAGAAAGCCGGCGACAAAGTGCAGAAAGACGAAACGATCCTCGAAATCAGTACCGATAAGGTGGATTCTGAAATCCCTTCCCCGGCAGCCGGAGTTCTGACGAAGATTGTTGTGCCGGAAAATGAAACGGTGGAAGTGGGGACGGTGATTGCCATGATTGAGACCGATGAAAAATCTGCCAAAGTGGATACATCGGTGTCTGCTCGCGGGAAGGGTGTGGAAGAGACAAGCGCCACTTCGATGAAACCGGCCTCTTCCGCAGCCGCGGCGCCGACTTCAGTGCCAAAATCCGGCCGGGGGCGTAACGGCCAGCGATTCTACTCGCCACTGGTGCGAACGATCGCCGAAAAAGAGGGTGTTTCTGAAAGAGAGCTGGATGGCATTTCGGGGAGCGGGATTGGCGGACGCGTGACGAAAAACGATCTGTTTGCGTATCTCAAAACGCGGACCTCGCGTCCCGGTGTTGTCAGACATGTCGAGAGCGGCATTCGATCTTTGGACATGAAAGAAGCGCTGAAAAAGTATCCGTTGCCGGACTATGAGGTCCGTCAGATGGATAACGTCCAGCAGAAGATGGCGGAGCACATGGTCCGCAGTGTCCAGACTTCTCCACATGTCCAGGCGATTTCAGAATGCGATCTGACGCGGATCGTGAACTATCGTTCAGCGAATTTCTCAGCGTTTGAAAAGCAAGAGGGCTACAAGCTGACATTCACGCCGTTCTTTCTGGATGCGACCGTGCGAGCGCTCAAGCAATACCCGCTGGTGAACAGCTCCGTCGAAGGCGATAAGATCATCGTGAAGAACTTCATCAATTTGGGAATGGCCGTTGCGACGCCCGCGGGCCTTCTTGTTCCGGCGATCAAGCACGCGGAAGAAAAGAGCTTCATGGGGCTGGCCCGGGCGGCGAATGACATTGCTCAGCGGGCCCGCAACAAGAAGCTGACTCCGGACGACGTTCAGGGCGGCACATTCACGGTGACCAACTACGGAGTGTTCGGAAATATTATCGGAATTCCGATCATCAATCAGCCACAAGTTGCGATCCTTGGATTTGGCGCGATCAAAAAACGTCCCATCGTGATGACCGATGACGACGGAAACGATTCCATCGCGATCCGATCCATGTGCTATCTGACACTCTCGTTTGATCATCGGATTCTCGACGGCGCGATCGGTGGTCAGTTTATTGAGACGGTTGTGTCAAACCTGGAGAACTTTGATTTCACAAACTTGTTTTAGACCGATGTGGAAACCCACTGCCTATGGCAGTGGTAATGGAAAATTCGCATCCCGCTAAAGCGGGACGCTTATCGAAAAAATCATCCTAAAGGATGGTAGTGTGCTTATTCCGGTTTACCGGAATTTCTTCGGTCAGCATTACCATTTATGGTCATGCGAGTCGAGGACTGTGACTTGAAAAAAAAGAGGCTGTGCAAAATGTAGGCTTCGCCGTGAGCTCAGCCGAACGGTCGGGATGCCATCCCGACCAGGTTAGGTTTCGAAAATCTTCA
>JACPLA010000136.1 GCA_016186715.1 Ignavibacteriales bacterium
AACCGTTTGATTCCATCTTTTTCCAACAATCCAGGGCCCAAGTTTTTATGAACAAGAAAGGCAGCTTCTACAATGGCTTTTCCTATTTCTTCTTCACGTTGGGAAAGAGGTTCGTAGTCCACGGTTTTTCCTTTCTTGCTTTGTGCCTTAGTGGCTGAGCAATTACATTTCCTGAAAATATCGAATAATGCCCGCCTCGGCCATAAGATCTGATAAGGCGGGCCGGGAACGCCGAATGTTGAATGATGAAGGACTGTGCTTTGCCTCTCCCCCTTTCGCAAAGGGGGATTTGAATCATCGCACAACTCAAAACCAATCGGCCACAATCTGATAGAGCCCTGGAGGTCCCATGAAACTCGCCCGTCGACTCTCCCGCCTCGGCACCGAAACGGCGTTTGAAGTTCTTGCAGAAGTGAATGAACTGCGCACCCGAGGCCGGGATATCATCGCCCTGTCCATCGGAGAACCGGCCTGTGCGACAGCTGCCTTCATCAAAAACGCCGCCAGGAAGGCTCTGGACAACAATCTCACCCATTACAGTCCGTCGGCGGGAATCGCCGAGTTCCGGACGGTTATCGCATCCTATGTCTCTTCGACGAGAGGAATCGCCGTCGATCCTGCGGAAGTTGTCGTCGTCCCCGGAGGAAAGCCGATCATCTTCTTCAGCATCCTGGCCTGTGCGGAAGAGGGGGATGAGGTGATCTATCCCCTTCCCGGATATCCGATCTACGAGTCGATGATCAATTTTGTGGGCGCAACGCCCGTTCCCCTCCGGTTGCGAGAAGAACGGAAGTTTAGCTTCGACATCCGCGATCTTCGCTCCAGAATCACCGACCGGACGAAGATGATCATCGTCAACTCCCCTCACAACCCGACCGGAGGCGTCATCCCAAAACAGGATCTCCACGAGATTGCAGAACTGGCACTCAAGCATGATATCTGGGTTCTGTCCGACGAGATCTATTCGCGCATGCTTTATGAAGGGAAAGCCGAAAGCATCAGTCAGTTTCCGGGAATGAAAGAGCGGACAATCATTCTGGATGGTCACTCCAAGACCTATGCCATGACCGGATGGAGAGTCGGGTACGGCGTGATGCCAAAGGAACTGGCTGTCCATGTCGGACGGCTCATGACGAACTCGAATTCGTGCACGGCCACATTCACGCAATACGCAGGCATGGAGGCCCTGACGGGGCCGCAAGATTCTGTGGACGCCATGATTGCGGAATTTCACGTGAATCGTGACCTGATTGTGGAACTCCTGAATTCCATCGAAGGATTTTCCTGTCACACTCCTGCGGGCGCTTTTTATGCCTATGCCAATGTGACCCGCGTTTGTCGGAAACACGGATTCAGGAGCTCCAAGGAGCTCCAGCAGTTTCTTCTGCATCGGGCCGGCGTTGCCGTTCTTGGTCAACAGTGCTTTGGGACCCGCGCAATTGATGAGGATCAGGAGTACATCAGACTTTCCTACGTCTCCTCCGCCGATGATATCCGGGAGGCGCTCAGGAGAATCAAAACCTCCCTCGCCGATGAATCGCTCATAAGGGAATTCCTCAAAGAGGAGCGGTCGAAGGACCTGATCAAACAGTAAACTACCACGCCAA
>JACPLA010000143.1 GCA_016186715.1 Ignavibacteriales bacterium
AACACAATGCCAGAGAAAGCTAAGAAAATCAAAATCACGCAAACCAAGAGTGTGATTGAGCAACTTGAGAATGCTAAGCGGACCATCCGGGCGTTGGGCCTAGGTCGCCCGAATTATTTTGTGATAAAAAACGACACGCCGCAAATCCGCGGAATGATCAACAAAGTCCGCCATCTTGTCCGAGTGGAAGAAGTGTAATCAGAATCGAAGGCAAACATTCGTATGTCTAAGAATATCCTCAGTAATCTCAGTCCGGCAAAAGGTTCCCGCAGGAAGGTCAAGCGGATCGGCCGGGGCCAGGGTTCCGGGTACGGAGGCACGGCGACGCGTGGGCACAAAGGGGCCAAGTCGCGGTCGGGGCACAAATTCAGACTCTGGTTTGAAGGCGGTCAGATGCCGCTGACCCGCAGGATTCCGAAATTCGGATTCAAACCGCGGAACAGGGAAGAGGCGCAGATCGTCAATGTCGAAACCCTGGAAAGACTCGTTTCTGAAAAACGTATTTCAGGTTCCGTAACTCCGGAGAGTCTCTATCAGGCCGGTGCGGTCGCGAAGAAAAACATAAAGATCAAGATTCTCGGAACAGGTGAACTGAAGAGCAAGTTGGAGGTCTCGGCGCACGCCTTCAGCAAGTCGGCGATCTCGAAAATTCAGGCTGCAGGCGGAAAAGCAACTGTTCTTTCATAACCTGAAATCCCGCAAACAGATCGATGAGTAAGCTGACCGAGACTTTTACCAACATTTTCAAAATTCAGGAACTGCGTGAGAGATTACTGTTTACGGCGGCAATCCTCGTTGTGGTCCGGATCGGATCGCACATCACGTTGCCCGGCGTCGACGCCAGTTTGCTGGCGGATACAATCCGTAAGTCCTCGGAAGGAACCCTGTTCGGTCTGTATGATCTTTTTGTCGGTGGAGCGTTCAGCAATGCGGCCGTCTTCGCACTGGGGATCATGCCGTACATCAGTGCGTCGATTGTCATTCAGTTGCTGGGAGCCGTCGTCCCCTATTTCCAGAAGCTTCAGAAGGAAGGGGAAGACGGTCGGAAAAAAATCACCCAGTACACGAGGTACGGAACCGTCCTTATTTCCGCGCTGCAGGCAAGCGGTGTCTTCGTGAAATTGGTGAATACGAACACGCCCCAGGGTCCGATTGTTCCCCTGGAAGTTCAGGGAGTGGGATTTGCCATCAGTACGGTCATCTGTCTGACGGCGGGAACGATTTTCATGATGTGGATGGGAGAGCAAATAACAGAGCGCGGCATCGGGAACGGCATTTCACTCATTATCTTCATCGGCATCGTTGCTCGCTTTCCGACCGCGGTCGTTGAGGAATTTCAGATCGGGCAGAATCTCATCGTTGAACTCGTGATTGTGGGTCTCATGGGCCTCGTCGTCAGCGGGGTTGTCCTCGTGACCCAAGGAACGCGCCGGATCCCGGTCCAGTATGCAAAGAGAGTTGTGGGGCGAAAGGTCTATGGCGGTGTCACGCAATATATTCCGTTGCGCGTCAACACGGCCGGTGTTATGCCCATTATTTTCGCTCAGGCCATCATGTTCGTCCCGCAGATTTTTTTCTCTTTTTTTCCCGAAAGCGAGTTTGTGAACGAACTGAACACAGAGTGGTTCAACTACACTTCCTGGACATATTCAATTATTTACGGATTGATGATCGTCTTCTTCACCTATTTCTATACCGCCATTGCCTTTAATCCGAAAGATGTTGCGGATACGATGAAGAGGCAGGGTGGATTCATTCCCGGGATCAGACCGGGCGCCCATACGTCTGATTTTATTGACAACATTCTCACGAGGATTACGCTTCCGGGCTCCATCTTCCTTGCACTCGTTGCAATTCTCCCGACCATGATGATCAAGGTGGGAGTAACGCCGGCTTTTGCTTCGTTCTTCGGCGGTACGAGTCTGCTCATCGTCGTGGGCGTAGCGCTGGATACCCTGCAACAGGTTGAATCACATCTGTTGATGCGACATTACGACGGCTTTATGAAGAGCGGCAAGCTTCGCGGCCGTCGGGGCTGAGCCGGGTTCCGATGGTGTACCTGAAGTCCAAACGCGAGATCGAGCTGATCCGCGAGAGTTCCAGAATTGTGGCCGAAGTTCTCAGGCTCGTCGGTGCGCACGCGAAACCGGGGGTAAAAACGATAGATCTTGACCGGCTCGCCGAAGAATATGTCCGGTCACAGGGGGGCGTGCCGGCCTTCAAAGGGTACGGTCGGCCTGAAAATCCGTTCCCGGGAACCTTGTGCACGTCGGTCGATTCGGAGGTAGTTCACGGCATCCCCGGCGAACGTGTTCTGAGAGAGGGGGAAAT
>JACPLA010000022.1 GCA_016186715.1 Ignavibacteriales bacterium
ATGTGCCCGGAGCGAGACTTGAACTCGCATGCCCTTTCGGGCGCCGCCCCCTCAAGACGGTGTGTCTGCCAGTTCCACCATCCGGGCTTAGCATGGAAAATTGAGAATGGGTAATGGAACATTGAACGCTATTGCAATTTTCCATGGAAAATTGAGTATGGGTAAATGGAACATTGAACGCTAAATTTTTCCTTTACAATTTCCAATTTTCCATGGTGAGCGTGGATGGATTCGAACCATCGACCCTCTGCTTAAAAGGCAGATGCTCTACCCCTGAGCTACACGCCCTCCGAGGCCACGCGGCCTGCTACTCCGAGAAGTAAAATACGGAAATTTGAACGGATTTTCAACCTCGACCTAACGTCCCGCTTCCGCGGATGGAACCGACTGCTGCTCCCCCTTTTTCCGATAGAGAATTCCCAAAGGAACGAGGATGCAATATCCCAGAAAGAGAAGCACGGGCGCGACGAAGAGAGGGAAGACTCCGTCCCACGGTTCCTGGGACAAGGCCACATATCCGAGAATGATGCAGAGAAGGGCAACACCCAGAATTTGATAATTCGTTTTTGTCAGAGGAAGAGCGTGAACAACTGCTTTCCGTTTTTGGCCTGTCTTCGTTTGTTTCGCCATACTCGTCTTTCTGTATAAAGAGGCTGTAACAAAAAGCCCAGCGTTGGGGAAACGCCGGGCCCGACCGCTTTGATGCCAACAGTCAGGGGAGAAACTGTCGGCACGGTCACGATTAATGTAACGGATTTCGCGTGTCGAGTCAAGTCCAAAAAAGTTCAAATTGCGTGCGGCGCGTGCCGAACCGAAACAAGTCTCCCGTCGGCCAAACGAAGGATACGATCCCCTCTTTTCGTCAGGTCGGGATTATGCGTGGCAATCACAAACGTCAGTCCCTTCTTCTTCGCAAGGTCAATCAGGAGACGATGGAGTTTTGATCCTGTTTCCTCGTCCAGATTCCCCGACGGCTCATCGGCAAGGATCAAATGGGGGTCGTTCATCAAAGCGCGGGCCACTGCAACCCGCTGCTGTTCGCCGCCGGACAGTTCATTCGGCCTATGGTTGAGTCGCTCTCTCATTCCAACTTCCCCCAACAACGCCTCGGCGCGCACCCGAACACGCCGAAGACTTTCACCCCGGACAAGAGACGGCATGGCCACATTTTCAAGCGCCGTGAATTCAGCCAGCAAATGGTGAAATTGAAAAATAAACCCGAGCTTGGTGTTGCGGAATGAGGATCGATCTTCTTCGGAAAGAGTGAAAATGTTTTCATCTCCAACCGAAACAATCCCCGATGTGGGTTTGTCCAGACCGCCAAGGATGTGAAGCAGCGTGCTTTTCCCTGATCCGGAAGGTCCGATAATAACGACGATTTCCCCCTGCTTGATTTCAATATCCACGCCCTTCAAGACCTGAAGAGTTACGTTTTTCCCGGTCTCATACTCCTTCCAGATGTTTTCTCCATGAACGAAGATATTTCGACGGCTTACTCCCATCGTATGGCCTCCACGGGGATCAAGTTTGCTGCCCGACGCGACGGGTACAGCGCAGCCATAGAACTCAGCGCAACTGCCGTCGCGACAACGATCAGCACGTCCCAAAAGACCAGTTCCACAGGAATCGCAGGAATGATATAAACGGTCGGATCGAGCGGAATGAGATGATAGTACTTCTGAAGCGTGACAAGAACCACCCCGATGATCATACCGAAGCTTGCCCCCACAACCCCGACGAGAATCCCCTGGATCACGAAGATATTCCGAATCATGGATCGCGTGCCCCCTAGAGCCTTCAAGATTCCAATATCCCTGGTTTTTTCCAAAACCGACATGGTGAGTGAGCCGAGAAGATTAAACGATGCAACTCCGACAATCAGCGAGAGAATCACAAACGCCATCCACCGCTCGATCTGCATGACAACGTACAGCTCCCGGTGCAGATCGTACCACGTGAGCACATGGAAAAAGGGTCCAAAGTTCTCCTGGAGCCGTTCCTTCATGATCTCGGTTTCGTCAAAGTCCACCAGTCGCAGTTCCCACCCGTCGATGCGGTCTCCCCTTGCAAAGAGCGTCTGTGCAGTTTTCAGGCCAACGTATGCATAGTACGCATCGTACTCCTTGTTATTCGACTCATAGATGCCGACGACCGTGTACTTTCGGATCAAAGGCTGGCCGATCTGAAGCAAGGCCGGCTCAGATCCGGCGGGGCTGATGACGGAAAGTGTGTCGCCCACCACCGCTCCCAACCGGTCCGCCAGCGTCAATCCGATGACAACACCCGATTCATTCCGTCCCTGGAAATTCAGTTCTCCGAGGATAATCTTTTCGCCGAGCCCCGACACCCGGTGGGCCCTTTTGTCGTCAATCCCTTTGACGTTGATCACCCTGTTGATATTTCGCGAGACAACAAGGGCCTTACCGGTCACATAAGGGGAAAACCCCGACACTTCATTTTCCTGTTCCAGGTATGCAGAGAGAGAAGCCGCAGAAATAGAATCCGCATCGAGGGGAATTTCGACGCGGAGATGCGGGTCGAAACTGACGAGTATCGAAGTAACTAATCCGTTGAACCCGTTGAACACCGACAGGACAACAACAAGCGCGGCGACTCCAATGGTCACGCCGACAATCGAGATGACGGAAATGACATTGACAAATCCGACCTTCCGCTTTGAAACTAGGTAGCGGAACGCTATGGATCGCTCAAGGCTCATTGGGCAAATCGCAGCAACGCCACAGGATCCTGATGACCGGCCAAACGGGACGGAAGGAACGAACAGAAATAACAGAGAACCAATGCAGACGCACTCACAAGGGCAAAGTTAAACCACGACAGCACGATGGGAACATGAGTCATATAGTAAATCCCCGAAGGCAGAGAGATCACTCTGTACTCCATTTCGATCCAGCAGAGAACGAATGCAAGCACGTTGCCGGCCATTGTTCCCACAACTCCGATGAACATTCCCTGGATGAGAAAAATTCTGCTGACGGTCGACCGTGACGCGCCAAGAGTTTGTAAGACGCCGATGTCCTTGATTTTCTCCATCACCATCATCAGGAGAGTGCCGATGACGTTCACGGTCGCAACAATGATAATAAGGCCAAGAATGATGGGGATCTGACTCTTCTGCAGTTCTATCCACGAAAACAGGTTCCTGTACATTTGAAACATGGTCCGTGCATAATACGGATAGCCCAGATCCGCGGGAATTTCCTGAACAAGCGTCCCCAGGGACGACAGATCTTTGACCAGGACATCAAACCCGGATATGGATTTTCCAAACTGAAAAAGCTTTTGCGCGTTGCCGATATGAACATAGACATAGGAGGCGTCATATTCCTCCATGCCCGTTTCGTAAAATCCCGTAACGACAAATTGCATTACACGCGCCTGAGACAGGGTGAGGCTGTATCCCCCCAGGGCAAAGACCAGAACCCGGTCCCCTATCTTCACATTCAGACGTTCGGCCAATCGTTTCCCAAGAAGGACAGTCTGCACCCCGTCCTCCCGTACCTCAAGGTCATAACTTCCGTCGACGAGGCGTTGACGCGCGGCGGAAATGTCGTTTGTCGGGTCGATCCCTTTGATCAAGACGCCGTCAATGGCGTCCTGGGAGCGGATCATGGCTTCACGCGAAACGTACGGTGCCATCACATCAACCTGAGGAAATCTCTCCTGGACTTTTCTGATGGCCGAAGCTGGATCATGAAGCGCCTGACTTTGGAACCCATAGATCTGCATATGCGCCGTAAAGCTGACAACGTTTTCTTTGATGGTCCTTTCAAATCCTTGCAGAATGGAAAGAGTGATGATCAATGCGGCAACGCCGAGGGCCACTCCCACAACCGCGAAGAACGTAATAAAGGAAATAAACCCGCTGTTCCTTCTGGAACGGAGAAATCGTCGGGCTACAAAGAAGGAAACTTCCATGGACGGGCTGGCGGGTTATTTCTTCGTGCTCTCGAGGAGAAAGCGTTTGATGAATTCGTCGATCTCGCCGTCCATCACAGCGTGGACGTCGCCCGTTTCATGGCCGGTACGATGGTCCTTGACGAGGGTGTAAGGCTGAAATGTGTAGGATCGGATCTGGCTTCCCCATTCGATTTTTTTCTTCTTGCTTTCCAGAGCGTCAAGACGGGCCTGTTCCTCTTCCTTGCGAAGCTGATACAACCGCGATTTCAGCATTTTCATCGCCCGCTCCCGGTTCTGAAACTGCGATCGCTCCTGTTGGCAGGCAACGACGATCCCCGTCGGGATGTGGGTAATGCGAACCGCCGTTTCAACTTTGTTGACATTTTGTCCCCCCTTGCCGCCCGAGCGGTACGTGTCGATCTTCAAATCCGCGGTGTTCACTTCGATTTCCGCGTCGTCATCGAGTTCGGGATAGACGAACACCGATGCAAACGAGGTGTGTCTGCGGGCGTTGGCGTCGAAGGGAGAAATGCGAACCAGCCGGTGTACACCGCTCTCTGCCTTGAGATACCCGTAGGAATATTTCCCGATAACTTCGATCGTCGCGCTCTTGATTCCCGCTCCTTCGCCTTCGAGCATGTCGACCAGGTTCACCTTGAAGCCATTGCGTTCACACCACCGCGAATACATCCTCAGCAGCATGTCCGCCCAGTCCTGAGACTCCGTTCCCCCGGCTCCGGAATGGATTGTCAGCAGGGCGTTTCTCTCGTCATCCTCGCCGCTCAGCATGTTCCTGAATTCCAATTCACCTATTTTTCCTTCCAGCTTCTTCAGGTCCCGTACGATTTCTTCTGCGACCTCCTTTTCATTGCTCTCCTCGGCGAGGTCAATCAGCGTAGCGGTATCCTCATACAGCCTGAGAAGTTCCTTCCATGCTTCAACCCACGATTTGCGCGAGTTTATTTCCTGGATCACCTTTTGTGCCGAAGCATTGTCGGCCCAAAAATCCGCCTCGGACGTTTTTTGCTCCAACTCTGCGAGCTCCCTTTCCTTGGCGTCAAGGTCAAAGATACCCCCTCAGCGCATCGAGGCGCCCGGAGAGGTCGGTAAGTTTTTCACGAAGGTCTTCAAACATTGTTACACCTTGAGATCGTCCGGAACATCAATTTCCATTCTTAGTAAAGCTGCCGCGAGGGTTTTCCCCTGTGCATCATTTTTCAATGATTTTGTTCCGCCTCCCCCCAGGGCGTGGTGAAGCAGGAAATTCAAGGCCCAGAGGTTTGGAAGCTCGAAGCGCTCAACACTCCCCCACACAATACCCTCGAAATGCTTCCGAACGCGCTCCACGCTGACTTCACGCTCGATGAGCGGATAAAATTCCGGTTTTCGCGCGATCAGGCCTATGTTGGCCGTGTCTCCCTTATCCCCCGAACGTCCGTGGCAGATCTGGAGGAGGCGAATTTTCATGTTTCTTTGATGATAATTTCGGGAATCACGGCTTGTTTCTGAATCAGCGCCGGCCAGTACGAAATAACCTCGCTTGGTTTGGGCCTTCCCCCGGCAAACCCCGTGACCGAGGGCGGGCCTGTCAGGATCAAGGGAGCCAGTTCCTTTCCGAAACGCTCGACCGCCTCAAATGATTGGCTTCGGACTCCGACTCGCAGAGCGACTTCGTTGACGTCCTCATGCTGCGGAGAAAGCGGTCCGTGGGAAGAATCGTGTCCAAGGAATTCAGTTCGGATTTCCTCAAAATCCAAATTCAGATCCGCGAGCCGCGCCCGCAAGACCTGATCCGCCGCCTTTGCTTTCTCCAACGCGTCAGGCCAGCTGTACGTCAGCGTCCCCAATGCCGTATAGCCGTCGAAATACGACATGGAGACCTTATAGAATTCCGTGGCGGGCCTTCCCCGAACACCGCTCATCCTGACACGATCCTTTCCTACCTGTTCCAAATGAATGGTTGTAAAATCAGCGATGCAGTCCGGCGTAATGTACGTTTTTGGGTCACCGATTTCATACAGGAGTTGTTCCTTGACCGTCTGCATCGTTACCAACCCGCCCGATCCTTCATGCTTTGTGATGACGATATCCCCGTTGGGGTACGCCTCCGCAATCGGAAATCCAATATGAGCCATGTCCGGGACCCTTCTCCAGTCAGCGGAAAAATTGCCGCCGCTTGCCTGCCCGCCGCATTCGAGGATGTGCCCTGCAACGGTTCCCGAGGCAATTCTGTTCCAGTCGTTCACGGGCCAGTCGAACTCGTACATCATGGGGGCAAGTGTCAAACCCGTGTCGGTCGTTCGGCCGGTAAGAACGATCTCGGCTCCCTGGCGTAACGCCTGGACAATAGGAAATGCGCCGAAGTAGACGTTGGCGCTTTGCAGCCGGTCTCGAACGGAATCGAGCGATTCACCCGATTCCATGTTCTTTAACTCGATGTTCTTTTTCCTCAACCCATCGATCCGCTCGAGAATATCGTCGCCGAGTACAACACCGATCCTCAGTTTCTTGATTCCCATCTTCTTCGCCGCCTCGAGGATCGCTTCGCTGCAGGCAAGCGGATTCACCCCCCCGCCGTTGGTAATGATCTTGATGTTCCTCTCAACGCACGTGGGAAGGATTTGTTCCATCAGAGGAATCAGATCTCTCGCATACCCGAGTTTTGAATCCCGCTTCCTTTGTTTCTGCATGATGGACATCGTGACCTCGGCGAGATAATCCATCATGAGGTAGTCGACAGGACCGCGAGTAACCTGATCATAAGGAGCGGAAAGCAAGTCCCCCCAGAACCCTTGCCCGGAGGCTATGCGGACAAATTCTTTCAATGGATCACTTTGATATGGAGCTCATCCAATTGTTTCTTGTCAACCGGGGACGGTGCTTCATCCATCAACGACACGGCACTCGCCGTCTTGGGAAAGGCGATGACATCACGGATCGATTCTTGTCCCGTCAGAAGCATGATGAGTCTGTCAAAACCGACTGCAATCCCTCCGTGCGGTGGTGCGCCGTACTTGAACGCGTCGAGCATGAATCCGAACTTCTTCCTCGCTTCCTCAGGTCCGATGCCCAGGAGCTCAAACATTCTGCTTTGCAGAGCCGAATCATGGATCCGGATACTACCCCCGGCAATTTCATTCCCGTTGAGCACAAGATCATAGGCGCGGGCACGGACCTTCTTTGGATCACTGCCAAGGAACTGCAGATCTTCCGCTTGGGGAGAAGTAAACGGGTGATGGACCGCGACATACCGTTTCTCCTCTTCACTGAATTCAAGAAGCGGAAAATCCGTTACCCAGAGAAAATGCCAGGCGTTTTCAGGGATCAGTTTCAGGCGCGCGGCCATTTCAAGCCTGAGCTGGCCAAGGATCTCATACGTCTTCTGCCACGGACCCGAAATCAGCAAACACAGGTCGCCGCTTGCGGCTTTGAGCCTCTTGGCAACGGCTCTGATCTCCTCTGTCGACACAAACTTGTCCACCGAACTTTCCATTTTGTGTTCTTGCACCTTGATGGAAATCAGACCACCGGCACCGAACGATTTGACAAGATCCGTCAAGCCGTCAAGCTGGTTTCTGGTGAAGGAGGCGAGTCCCGGGACGGTGAAGCCCGCGACGACTCCCCCGTCCCTCACAGTCTCGCTAAACACGCGAAACTTGCTTTTTGCAACAACCGCGGAACAATCGGAAATCTCAAGACCGAACCGGGTGTCCGGTTTGTCCGTTCCGTAACGTTCCATTGCCTCATGGTACGTGACACGCGGAAACGGTATGTTCAGCTCAAGACCGACGAGCCCGCGAAAAAGGTCCTTCATCAATCCTTCAGTCATGACGAAGACATCCTCCTCGTCGACGAATGACATTTCGACGTCGATTTGCGTGAACTCGGGTTGCCGGTCTGCCCGAAGGTCTTCGTCACGGAAGCATTTGACAATCTGAAAATACCGGTCGAATCCCGCCACCATCAGAATCTGTTTGTAGGTTTGAGGGGATTGCGGCAACGCGTAGAACTTTCCCGGATGAATGCGGCTCGGCACAAGATAATCCCTCGCCCCCTCGGGGGTGCTCTTCATCAGCACCGGCGTTTCAATCTCCACGAACTGATTCCGGTCAAAATAGGCCCGGGTACGTTGATAACCCTGATGCCGGGCCAGGAGGCTTTTTTGAACGGCCGGACGCCGAAGATCGAGATACCGGTACTTGAGCCGCAGGTCTTCATTCACATCGACAGCATCCTCGATGGGAAACGGCGGGGTCTCTGCTTTGTTGAGAATTGCCAGCTCCAGCCCCGCAACATCGACCTCCCCGGTGGGAAGATCCGGGTTAACGGTTCCCTCGGGTCTTTTCTGCACTTTCCCGGTCACGGAAATCACGAATTCCGATCGCAACGCCTGAGCGGTGTCGTAGGCTTGCCGGTTATGCTGCGGCGCAAAGACAACCTGGGTTTTTCCATACCGATCACGGAGATCGATAAACACGACGCCCCCAAGGTCGCGACGGACATCAACCCAGCCTGTCAGGGTTACTGTGGTGTCGATGTGACTGCTGCGAAGGTCTCCGCAGGTATGTGTCCGTTTCATCAATGATTGTGCCATGGGTTTAGTTTTTCCGATTCGTGCAGTATTTGCCGAAAAAGAAAAATGCGAGAAGCCTCACGTATCGCCAGGCATTCTCGCATTTCATATGGTTCGACTTCAATTCAGATGTTTGCTGAGCTTGTCAGTCAACGCGCGCTTGGGAACCGCGCCGATGACCTGATCCACCACTTTTCCGTTCTTAAAGATCAACAACGTAGGAATGCTCCGAATGCCGAATTCCTCGGACACTTTCTGATTGGAATCCACATCCACTTTTCCCACTTTCAGCGTGTCCTGGTACTCCTTTGCAAGCTCTTCAACAATCGGGGCCACCATACGGCACGGTCCGCACCACTCGGCCCAGAAATCGACGAGGACCGGCTTTTCGGATTTGATCACCTCTGTTTGAAAATTATCATCAGTCAATGTTACTGGCTTCATGTGTTCTCCTGATTAACCTTGAAGTCGTACCGCCGACGGTCCGAGCAACGCACTCACGGCGTGCATGAAATCACCGCTGGGATTGACGACATGACGACGGGAGAAATATAGCGATTTTTTTGCTAATCCGCCACCCGTCACAATGAAATAACAACCACAGGTTCCCCGATGTTCCTCGAGCAGTTTGCGGATTTGAATCACCGTTTCCTCGGTCACTCTGTCCAGATCAAGCTGCAGCTCAATGCTCTTTGTGAATTTCTCACGGACTCTTTCCATAGGGATCACGTCGTTGATCAGAATCTTGACTGTTTCTCCGCTTGCCTCACCCTTGCCCGTTACCATCACCATGGCGCCGGGCACAAGCAGCGAAACGAATTTCTGATAAGGATCGGAAAACACAATGCATTCTCCTTTACCGGTGAAATCCTCGAGGGAAACGAAGGCCATGGTATTTCCTCTTCGGTCGATCTTTTTCTTGACCGAGGAGATGATCCCGCAGGCCCTGGCGGTACCGTTTTTCGGAACGCTCTCCGGTTCTCCGAACCTCGTGTTCGCAAAAGCTTCGATCTCGGCACGATACTGGCTGAGAGGATGGCCGGACACATAGAATCCCAGGACCGCTTTTTCCCGGGAAAGTTTTTCGTTTTCCCCCCACGCTTCCACCGACGGGAGCGTCGGTCGAGTATGAATCTTTGCACCAGACATTTCAAAAAGGCTGGACTGACCGCGGCCTCTGGCTTCCTGGCTGGCGGCCCCAAAGGCTATAGCCCGCTCAACACTTTCGAACAGCTGAGCCCGCTGGTCGTGCAGGCTATCAAATGCGCCGGCCTGGATCAAACTCTCCAGCGTCTTCTTGTTCACTGATCGAAGATCCACTCGGGCACAGAAGTCGAAAATATCCTGAAATCGGCCTTTTTCGACTCTCGCTTTGACGATTTGCTCCACAGCTCCCACACCGACGTTCTTGATCGCACTCAGCCCAAACCTGATTCCTTTCGGAGTAACCACGAAATCGACTCCGCTTTCATTGACGTCAGGCGGCAGAACGGCCATTCCGAGTTTTCGGGAATCGTCGATAAAAACAACGATTTTGTCCGTATCGCCGATTTCACCCGTCAGTGTCGCGGCCATGTACTCCGCCGGGTAGTGCGCCTTCAAATAAGCGGTCTGATATGCCAGCACGGAATAAGCGACACTGTGAGATTTATTGAACCCATACGACGCAAATTTTTCAATCAGGTCGAAAATTTCGGCTGCCGTTTTCTTTTCGATACCGTTTGTCAAGGCTCCTGCAACAAACTCCTTCTTCTGTTCGGCCATGAGGAGCTTATCTTTTTTTCCCATGGCCCGACGCATCAGATCCGCCTTCGCAAGACTGAAACCTGCGATGTCGCTCGCGATCTTGATGACCTGCTCCTGATACACGATGATCCCGTAGGTTTCCTTGAGGCTCGCCTCCAGCTTTGGGTGGAGATACGCGATGGTTTTCCTTCCGTGTTTCCGATCGATGAAGTCCGGGATGTTCTCCATCGGCCCGGGGCGGTAGAGGGCATTCATGGCAACCAGATCGTGTATCGACGTTGGCTTCAGCCGCCGGAGGTAGTCCTGCATCCCCGAGCTTTCGAATTGAAACAGCGCCACAGTTTGTCCTTTGCTGAACAGATCAAGAGTCTTGGCATCATCGGGCGGTATCCTGGTGAGGTCCAGATCCACGCCGTGATTTTCACGGATCATCCTCAACGCATTCTCAATGACCGTGAGCGTCCGTAATCCCAGAAAATCCATTTTCAGGAGACCGGCTTCCTCCAGATCTTTCATGTTGTACTGGGTCATCAGCTCCGACTGAGGTGTTCGGTACATCGGAACGTAATCGCTGATGTCGCCCGGAGCGATCACAACGCCGGCTGCATGCGTCGACACGTTGCGGTTCATTCCCTCCAGAACTTTCGCCGTTTCCACCAAGAGCGTGATTTTCTCGTCGGCACTTTGCTTGACCCATTTCAGATCCGGGACCGTCTCCAACGCTTCGGCCAGTGGAGTGACCTTTCCCTGAAAGACCGGAATCTGCTTTGTAATGGAATCGATCGTACTGAGAGGGATGCCGAGAACCCGGCCTACATCCTTCAGGACGGCGCGGGAAGAGAGTGTTCCGAAGGTGATGATTTGCGAAACCGATTCGGCGCCGTATTTGGACCGGACGTACTCAATAACTTGGTCGCGTTTGTCGTCGGCAAAATCGATATCGATATCCGGCATGCTGACCCGATCGGGATTCAAAAAACGCTCAAAGAGCAGGCCAAAGGTCAACGGATCGACATCTGTGATTCCCAGAGAGTACGACACGAGGCTCCCTGCAGCGCTTCCCCTGCCCGGGCCTACTCGTATCCCCATTTGCTTTGCCTGGTTAATGAAATCCTGCACGATGAGGAAATATCCGGCATATCCCATTGTCTTGATCACGGAAAGTTCGTGGCGAAGACGCTGTTCGGCCTCGGGTTCAGGAGAGCCGTAACGTCTCCTCAATCCCTGTGTTGCGAGCAGGTCGAGATATTCCTCCAGCGTCCGTACCCCCGCATCGGGCGGAATCGGGAACTTTGGCATGTAATTTTTGTGGATCTCCAGCTCAAGATTGCATTTTTCAGCGATCTCGAGAGTGGATCGTAGTGCCTCAGGAAACTCGCTGAACAGCCGGCTCATCGCCTCCGCGGACTTGAAGAACAATTGGTCGGTCCCATAGCGCAGCGTCATATAATCCGGCGTGTTCGTGCTGCTTGCATCGGGAATGTGCAGCATGATATTGTGGGAGATGGAATGTTCAGGGCGGATATAATGGCAATCGTTGGTCGCGACGAGTTTTAGTCCCAACTCCGTTGCAAGCCGCGGCGCGTTGGCGAGAATCGGCTTTTCCACTTCAAGGCCATGATTCTGGATCTCGATATAGAAATCATCTCCAAAAATCTCCTTATAAATTCCGGCATAGGAGAGGGCTTCATCATACTCTCCGTTCGCGAGTTGTGCAGACACGACCCCTCCTGGACAAGCCGAGGTTGCCACGATTCCCTCGCGGTATTGTTCAAGGAGCTCCGCGTCAATGCGCGGTTTGTAGTAAAACCCTTCCGTGTGGCCCAGCGTGGAGAGTTTGATCAGGTTCTTATAGCCGGTCTCGTTCTTTGCCAGCAAGAGAATGTGGTGATACGCTCCGCGCCCCCTTCCCTTTGACATTTCGGCCGAAATGCTTCGCTCCCGTCGGCTCCCCTTTGTCACGATGTAAGCTTCACAGCCGACGATCGGTTTGACCCCGGCTTTCCTGGCTTTTTTGTAGAACTCCAGCGCGCCAAACATAACGCCGTGGTCGGTTAATGCAACAGCCGGCATCTTGTTTTCGGCCGCCGCCCCGACGATTCCTTCAATCGTCGCTGCGCCATCGAGCAAACTATAATGAGAATGATTATGGAGATGGACAAACTCTGACATGAACAATCCTCTGTTTCAACCGGAGTCCGCACTACGGGGCAATCACCATCAGGCGCGGCTCCGTCATGGCTTCAATGGCATATTTCAAGCCTTCCCTGCCGAACCCCGAGTCTTTGACCCCACCATACGGCATGTGATCGATGCGATACGTGGGATTATCGTTGACGATCACCGCGCCGACTTCGACAGTCTGGAACGCGTGGAGAATGTTTCTGAAGTCGTTTGAGAACACTCCGGCCTGAAGGCCGAATCGCGAATCGTTGATGCCGTCAATAGCCTCGGAGAATTCCCGAAACCGATGCACAGTCACAACGGGACCAAAAACTTCTTCACAAAACACCTTGGCCGTTTTTTCGACGCCGGAAAGTATTGTCGGTTCGATGAGGCGATCGTGCCTTGCGCCTCCCAAGAGGAGCGTTGCTCCCGCGCTGACGGCCTCCGTGATCCATGCATGGACACGGTCCGCGGATGCATCGTCGATCAAAGGGCCTATCGAGGTGTCCTCATCCGCCGGGTTGCCTAATTTCAAAGTCCGCGTGGCTCCAAGGAGCCGCTCAAGATACTCATCGTAGCGTCTCTCATGAACGTAGATGCGCTGAACCTTGATACAGACCTGCCCGGAATAGACGAACGAGCCGGTCACATTTCGGCGCGCCGCTTCTTCCACGTCGGCCGACTCGTCAACGATGACGCCGGCATTTCCTCCAAGCTCAAGCAGAACCTTTTTCTTGCCCGCCTTTGTTTTCAGATACCAGCCAACCTTTGGACTTCCGGTAAACGAAATCATTGCAACGCGGTCATCCGAGACCAGCGATTCCGCAACTGCATTCTCGCATGGAAGAACGCTCCACGCTTCGGGCGGGAATCCCGAATCCGCGATGATCCGCGCAAGCCTGAGACTGGTCAACGGCGCCTGCGGGGGAGGTTTCAGAATCCACGCATTTCCCGAGGCAATCGCAGGTGCGATTTTGTGGGCTACAAGATTGAGGGGATAATTGAACGGTGCAATGGCAACGATCAGGCCAAGAGGAAAACGACGGGTCAATCCGAATCTTTGCTCGGAAAGAACGTTCCAATCCAGGGGGATCGTTTCGCCCCCGATACGTTTCGCTTCCTCCGCCGCAATGTTGAAGGTCGCAATTGCACGTTCTACCTCAATTCGTGCAGCCTTGGCCGGTTTCCCTACTTCTTTGACGATCGTTCCTGCAAAGGCTTCTTTCTCTTCCCGAATTTTTCCTGCAATGAAGGAAAGGATCTCAGCCCTTCGATGGCTTGGAAGATTTCGAGTGACACTGAACCCTTTCCGGGCCGCAACAATCGCTTTTTCGGCCTCTGCTCTTCCAGCGAGATGAACTTCACCGACCGTCGACAGATCATAGGGATTCCGGATCAGGACGGTTCGACCCGTCGACTGCCATTTACCGCCAAGATAGAACGAACCACGGTTAGAGGACATGACTGAGGAAAACCTTGTCGGCGCGGAACAACGGCGGCTGTACCGCGGAAGACGAATCGTGATTAATCGGCCAACAGCATTTTGATCCTGGGGACGGCCTCGTCGATGGGAATCTGGATCCTCTCCCCGCTTTTCCTGACCTTGATCTCGATCTTCTTCTCACGCAGACCCTTTTCTCCCACGACTATCTGGAACGGCATCCCCATCAGATCGGCATCCTTGAACTTGAACCCGGCAGAGACCGAGGGACGATCATCAAAGAGCGTTTCCACTCCGGCTTCCATCAGGGCACGATAGACCTGATTCGAAACAAGAACCGTCTCCTTGTTATTCATGCTCGCTGCGATGACATGAACGTGATAGGGCGCCAGCGCCTTGTTCCAAATGATTCCATGCTCATCGTGACTCTGCTCGATAGAGCTCGCGATGATCCGTTCGATACCGATGCCATAGCTCCCCATGACGATGGGATTTGATTGCCCGTTCTCATCAAGGAACGTTGCACCGAGGGATTCGGAATACTTTGTTCCGAGCTTGAAGATATGGCCAATTTCAATCGCGTTCACGATTTTGAGATTCGAACGGCACCGTGGGCAGGGCTCTCCCGGTTCCACGGTTCGAAGATCGAAGTAGCCGTCAAGCGTCACGTCCCTCTGAAAATCAATATTGGCAAGGTGATAATCGTTCCGATTGGCACCGCTGATCATTCCGTTTGCCCCATCAAGTCGGCGATCGGCAATGATGCGAAAGCCTTTCAGATTGACAGGACCGATGGAGCCACCGTCGGCGCCCGTTAGAGCCATCAGTTCATCGGCATTAATCGGAACCACTGCCCCGCCGCCGAGCGCGGCGGCAAACTTGCTTTCGTTCAGTTGATCGTTTCCCGCCAACAACGCAAGCACCGGGGCCCCGTTGTGCCGGTAGACGACAGACTTTGCGAGTCGCCGAT
This sequence comes from Ignavibacteriales bacterium, assembly GCA_016186715.1. Classification (GTDB taxonomy): domain Bacteria; phylum Bacteroidota; class Ignavibacteria; order UBA10030; family UBA10030. Next base: position 14,818 of record JACPLA010000022.1, read on the forward strand.
GGTCAACGTTGAGAAACGACGCCAACTCGTCAATCGTCCTCACGTTGGGTGTGTGGACCTCTTCGAGTTTCTTGTCTTGATTCAGGCGACCGACCGGTTCGATACCCGAAGTGGCCACTTCGAGATTGGCCGCATAGTTGCAGGATGGACAGAGAGCGACGGTATCTTCTCCGCTGGGTGATTCAACCATGAATTCCTGAGATCCGGTTCCTCCCATCGGGCCGCTTGAGGCCCCCACCACAAAGAAATTGAGTCCGCACCGACGGAAGATATTCCGGTAGGCCTCGGCATGAGCATCGTACCCCCGATCCAGTCCGTCCCATGAAGCCTTTGATGCTCAAGATAAGGTTCGGAATGTTTCTCCTTCCGGTCTGGATCCATAATGTCTCAGGATTCAGTGCAGGAAAGTAGAACTCCTGCCCGCCGATCGCGTTCATTTCCTCCCTGAGAACGGTCATTGCCTTCTGCATGGCCTTGTAGCCCAGCGGAAGATAGACATAAACTCCAGCGGTCAATTGGCGCATCAGCCCGGCCCGGATCATGAGCCGGTGACTGGGAATGACCGCGTCTGCGGGAGTCTCTTTTTGAGTGGGAATAAACGCTTTGGAAAGTCGCATAGAACGGCGCTTACTGGACAACCCTCGTGAACGTTTCAATTTCACAAATCTTCCTCTCGGAAGCAAGACTTCCACCGGGTCGTCCAATAACAACAAGTTAGCCGACCTTGATTCAAGCCTTCTCCGCGGTTCCTCCCCGCAGATCCAATTCCTCCACGAGTTGGCACCCCCGGTTGATCGCTATCACACTTTATTTTCCAGGATTTGTTTTATTAATTGTTAGACGAGGTCGTTGACCGCCCTTTCTTTTGCTTGCTGCCGGTCAAGTTTTTCTGACTCATCCCAAGAAATCCCGGGACCATACATGGGCAACTCAAGAGTTATTTTTGTCGGCGCTGTTTCGGTTATTATGGGGCTGTATTCGGTCGGGCTTCAGAGAGCCGAGCGCGCCGTCGGCCGCATAGGCGAGGTTCATTCCTACCAGATGCAGGCGGAAGAAATTGCCAAGGCCGGCGTTGCCCTGGCTATCAACAAGTTGGAAAACAAAAAGCCGAGTCAGCTTCCCAAGTTGAACAACCTCTCGATATTTGGCGGCATCGTCAGTTATGTTGTGGATGACGACGGTCTTCCCGCGGAGCAGGCCCGAATCAAATCCACCGGCACATATAAGAACCATCAAGCGGTCCGCACCGCGATTGTAACCCTGACCGGGACGACCGGTGGAGGAAAGAAAAAGAAGAAATGGAGCAACTGGGAGGTCGTAAGGGTGTTCACGCAATTCAGCGGCTCTGAATTTGAAAACCAATACACGATACAGCACCGGGATAACGAATGAGAACTTAGACCGTCCCATGACGGTTCACGCATGCTGGTTTCTTCCCGACCAACAAAAAACCGACTGAGCAGCCTCAGCCGGTTTTTTTTTCATGCTTCTTTGTCCGTCGTCTGGTGTCTCGACCCACAAAACGCTATGAATTCAAGGAAGGGAATCTCCGGGACTCGACACTAGCCGAAATGCCCGGAAGGGATGTTGACCTCTTCAGCGGGAGCTGCCTGAGGCCGGTCGTGAACGCGCTCCTTTGTTTCATGAATCCTCGGCCGTCTCTTCCGATGCCGCAGTCTCCTTTCCGTGATGCCCAGGCCGCTTCGATACAAGAGCGGAATTTCGAACCGAAGAGCAGAATCCACATTCTTCCCGAGCGGCGTCATCAAACCAACGTCATGGATCGCCCGAATGGCATCATCGCCGGATGGAGTCAGTTTTTCAAACAGACCGTACAACTCATCCCGGCTAAATGATGGTTTTTCCTTCCCCCGCAGGGCGTCAAAATGACGCGCAAGGTGCGGAAATTCCGCGTTGAGGTAGGTTTCACATCGATATTCAGAAACGCCAACAAACGCTTGCCGGAGAGCTCGTGCGCTGATGAGTGTGCCGGGAGACGAGGGTCCCTCGTTCCTGTTCAGATCCTTCTGCAGCGCAACGGCTGTGTTCCCAAGGTGGATCAATTCTCTTGGAAATCTCATCCCCAATCCATCGACAAGACGTTTCATCATCCATTCGTGCGTCCGGGAACGGACTCCCTCCCTGCGGATGATCCCCATATCTGACTCAAAGATTGAATAAAACACCCTCAGCACGAATTCATCGTTACCGTTGATAACTGCTCCAACGTCTACCTGCTGCCCAAGGGCCTGACTGCAATGTGACTGTACTGCGGGAGATGAAACCGCCCGAGCGACAAGCAATTTGATCAGCCATTGACTGCGCCATCGCATATCATTCGTGTAACTGACAAGGTGAGACTTGTTGACAATCCTCAACTGCCGATAGATATCTTTCCGGAGGAAAATCTTGAAGTGGATGTTGCGGAACCGATCGCTGTATTCGACAAGGAGCTGAACAAGTCCTGTGATCGAAGTTCTGAGACGTTCCACATCATCGAAAAAGAGAAGGTCAAGTTTGTCAAGGAGAATCCACGAAAGACACTTTGTTTCCTGCAGAAGGCTGTCAATCGTGTCCAGAAGGGTGATAATGGCCATGCCGGTCTGATTCCTGAAACTGACCGACAACTGTCGGCCGACTTCCTTCGGTTCCGTCGATGAAGGTTGCGGAGCGCCTTCCATCAAACTGTCGATCCGCTCTTTCAGCTTCCCGACCGAATTCGATGCCTCGATCAGACCGAGTTGCCTGACAATTCGGGCCAGGGCGGCGTAGTGAGCCTTGACTTTCGGATTGACGGAATGCTCAGCGATCTGCTCCATCCTCTTGTCGTCAACGAGGGTAGTTGCGGTCTTCAGTCCGAAATAGAGCAGCCAAAAGGCGCGGAAGTCATTTGCCGTTTGCGGGCTGAGTTCGTCGATATCAACTCCGGAAAGATACCGTTCACTCTGGAGGCCTGTGACAGGGATGCGGAAAATGACCTCGTATCCTTTCGGGAGCAAAGGCTTCCAGATTCCGAGGTCACCGCAGAGGAGTCGAAAGAGGGCGCTTTTCCCCGATCCCTTTGCTCCAATGAACAACGTGTGTTGGGGGGTCAGCGCTTGCCGAAGCATTTCTGTACCGACAAAGCATTGGCTTAAGCGGTAATCGGTTTCGGCGTCGACCCGTCCGAAATGAAGCGAACTGAGAACCTGGGGGGATTCCATCATCTCATCTCCGGAGTTTGTGTTCTTCAATGCAGCATTTGCGGCGGGAGGAACCGGAAAGGCGTAGGGACGAGTTAGCCAAAATTGTGTGAAAAGTCAAACGCAAGGATGAGTTATCGGCGCCTGCCTGCCGTTGAGAATTCTAAGAAGCGGGCAGGAAAGATCTGACTTAGACGAAGAACCTGAGGGGGCAGATCCTTCGACCACTCGACGAACGCAGTGCGCCGGTAGAAGCGTAGTCTCAGGACGACATTCCTTTTTTTTCGACCACTGCCGCACTTTCCAGGATGCTTCCATGAGACACGGTGTTTGTGCCCCCGAGACGACTCTGCGCCAGAGGCGCATCAGCCTTCGGCTGAGAACGTCCGACCAACGGTTTAGTCCCAAAATGACAAGAGTTAACGAACGAAGTGATGCTAACTCTTTCGTCATTTTGAGGATCCCGCACGTTTTTTTGTGCGGGAGAAACCTCCTGTGCCCCCGAGACGACTCGAACGTCCGACCAACGGTTTAGGAAACCGCTGCTCTATCCAACTGAGCTACGGGGGCAATCCCGGTTTGTTTATCAGGGCGGGTGGAGGCACTTCAATGTACGCAAGTTTCCACATCACTTCAAGAACTCGGGGCGTCCAAAACCTCTCTGATCCGTTCCAAGACCTCGGAAGTTTCGTACGGTTTGTAAATGAAGTGATTGTCTCCCAGCTTGGCCATCTCCGCCTTCATCTGTGGCTCAACAAATCCGCTGGCCACAATGATGCGGACCCCCGGGTTAATCTCCCGCATGGTCACACATGCCTCCCATCCGCCGAGTCCGGGCAACCCCAGGTCGGAAAGCACAAGCTTGATGTCATGGTGGTTTTTCATAAAGATCTCGACTGCCTCAATGCCATCCTTTGCAAAAAGAACGCGATAGCCCTTTTGTTGGAGCACTCCCCCAACGGCGGAACGAAGAAGATCCTCATCCTCCACAAACAAGATGGTCTCGTGTCCCGCAAGAGTCCGTTCCCCGAGATAACGCATTTCCATCAATCGTTCCTGATCAGGCCTCGACGCGGGGAAAAACAAGCGGAATGAACTTCCCTCGTCAACCTCACTGACAACTTCGATGAAACCCTTATGAGACTGGACGATGCCATAAACCACGGCAAGTCCGAGTCCGGACCCCGAACTCTGTTTTTTTGTCGAAAAGAACGGCTCAAAGACCCTTGCACGAATTTTGTCATCCATTCCAATGCCCGTGTCAGAAACACTCAGGCACACGTAGTCGTTCGTTTCGGCTTCCGGGAACCGATCCCGCAAAGTCTCTCCCTGAATCTTCGTCGTTCTCACTGTCAATGTTCCTCCTCTCGGCATTGCGTCACGCGCGTTGACATACAAATTCAAGAGGACCTGGTCGAATTGGTTCGGGTCCGCAAGGATTCCCGCGACCCGGGGATCGAGATCGAGCAAAAATGCGATGGTTCGCGGAAACGTCTCCATGATCATGTTTGTAAAATCCTGGACCGATGAATTGATATCCACAAAGACGAGTTCAGGCCGGGTTTTATGTGCCAGTGTCATGAGTTCTTTCACCATTTTTTTGGCGCGTCCAACAGTATTCTTGATTGCCAGCAGACTCATCTGGTTGTTGGACGGAGAGTTCTTTCCGCCTTCGAGAATGGAGGTATAGGCAAGAATGATTCCGAGGATGTTATTGAAATCGTGCGCGATTCCTCCGGCCAGTCGACCGATCGATTCCATTTTCTGAGCTTGTCGAAATTGTTGTTCCAGCCTTAGACGTTCCTCCTCCGCCTTCTTCAGGTCTGTGATGTCACGGGCTACCGCCTGCACCTCCACAATCTTTGCTCCTTCCAGAATGACCTGGACGTTTTGGCCGAGCCAGATAACGCGCCCGTCTTTGGCCAGGGCGGGGAACTCGAGATACGTCGCGGGGATTTTTTCTTCCGTTTGCCTCAAATAATGACGCATGGTCCGTTTCCTGTAATCGGCTCACACAAAATCAAGAAAGCTGCGGCCAACCACCTCTTTGAGGTTGTATCCCATGATCCGCTCTGCGGCCGGATTCGCATACACAAAATTTCCCCGGGGATCGGTCCGGTAAATGATGTCATTGGCCGACTCGACGATTTGACGGTACCGCTCCTCGCTTTCCCGCAGCGCTTGCAGGGCTTTGTCCCGCTCGTGTTCGAGGATCTTCAGATTAACGTATTCCCGGCGGAGTTGCTGAAGTTCTTGCAGGAGGTCGTCCCGCGGCCGGTCCCGATCGGCTGGCGAGGCTTCGTGGGGGGGAGGATGGGATGGCATGAACTGCTACTGAGGTCGTTGTCCGCTTTCCTGAGTGTGTTGGATACCCTCAAGTTTCTGGGTGACCAATGTCGTGAGATCCAACATCGATTTCAACCCGGAGGACACTACTTCAAATTCTTGCTTGAGTCCTGAGAAGGCATCAAGAAACGGCTTTCGTCCGTCATTTGTCACATACTTCAGCAACTCGGTTTCCGTTTCCGCAATTTTCCCCGTCAGCTGGGACAACCCATTATTAACAAATTGTCCGATCGAATTCACGGTATTCTGAAACATCTGCAGCGATGCCAGATCTTTCTGCTGCTGATACATCTGGACCTCTTCCTTTTGTCTTCGGAAGACTTCTTTGCGGTACATGTACCGCTCGAACACGCTGTTGATCGTCAAAGGAAGCCGGTCGATTTCGATGTGTTCCTTCGACAAGTAATCGTAGGCCCCCAGTTTCATCGCTTCGACCGCCACCTCTTCGGAGCCGGCCGCCGTCAGCATGATGACCGGCGTGTCGACGTTGTTTTCGTGCATCCATGCAAGGACATCCAGCCCGGAGAGACCCGGCATTTTATAATCGAGGAGAACGACGTCATACGTCGCATTCTTGAGCTTCTCGATCGCATCCTCGCCGGAATCGCTCATGGTCACCTCATGTTTGTCGGACATGGTCAGAGCGATTTCAAGACTCATCCGGAAGGAATCCTGATCGTCAACAACGAGCACGTGAGGGGGTCTCGGAGCAGGCATAAGGGTACCGGAAAAATGTGAAAAAATGGTTCGGTGTTTTATATGGTAGCCAGAATTGCAACAAAAGACAATACAAGCCCCGCCAGGTAGTGTCTCATTTTCGAAGGGATTACCAACCTCTGTGGAACTCTCTTTTGAAGCTCCGTGTCACTCCGTGAAATTTTCTTCTGTAAAAGCGTTACACAGAGAGCCACAGAGAAGACACAGAGGTACACAGAGGGAAATCCCTCTGTGGAACTCTCTTTTGAAGCTCTGTGTCACTCTGTGAAATTAAATCCAGTATAGTAAACTCAGACACTACCCCCCGCCAGGGAACCCGATCAGACGGGTGCACGATTCGCTCGAGCCCCAACAGAATCTCTGACGTCCTTCTTCACTGTTTAGCGGTAGAGGTGATGCCGTATGATGAATCGCTCTACTGCTGGCACCACGAGATACCGAATCGAAAATCCCCGTTTCCTTCTCCTCCGGATTTGCGTTGACGAGAGATCGATCACAGGGCCAGCGATGGGAATCACGCGAAACTTCTTAGTCCGCCGGGCCTTCCGCCGAGTGGACGGCCCCCGACTATACACCGCCATGATAGCCATATTGCCGATTGCTTCCGGCTCCTTCCACGTCGATAGTTCCTTCAGACTGTCTCCGCCGAGAATCAAAACAAGCTCAGCGGCAGGATAGTTCGATTGAAATTGCTTCAGGGTGTCGACTGTATAGGAAATTCCTTGTCGTTGAATCTCGATGTCAGAGAGGGAGAATCGCGCATTCCCGGCAATCGCAAGTTTCACCATGGCTCGTCTCAGTGCGGCAGGACTGGCTCTTCGGCTCACTTTGTGCGGGGGTATGAAGGCCGGTACAAAGAACACCCTGTCCAGTTTGAACTGTTCTCGTGCGTTCTCTGCGATCAAGAGATGACCAATATGAGGAGGATCGAATGTGCCTCCAAAGATGCCGATTCGACGAGGTGACCGCGTATTAGATGAATGCTTCATAAACCTCCAGGGTTTTCCGCGCTGTCTCGTCCCAAGAAAACCTTTTGATATTCGCGAGACCCCGACGGATTAATTCCTGGCGCTCGACCGGACGGTCGATGATTGTCATCATGGCATCCGCAAACGCATTCTCGTCCTCCGCCGGACACACGAGTGCAGCATCCCCGACCACTTCCGGCAAGGCGCCGCGGTCCGAAACGACACTTGGCGTGCCACAGGCCATTGCCTCAAGAGGAGGAAAGCCGAAACCCTCATAGAGGGAAGGCAGGACGAGCATTTCGGCCGAGCGATAGACATTTGCCAGGTCCGCATCCGAAAGTTTGCCCAGATACAGGATTTTTTTGTCAAGCCGATTCCTCTCGATAAAACCGGCTAGATCAGGATGCCCACCGGGTGCCTTTCCGACGAACACAAGAGACATGTCAGATCTTTTCTCCGCAACCCGAGCGAACGCCCTCAAGAGGGTTATGATATTCTTGTGGGGAGAATTTCCCCCCACATAGAGAACAAAGGGATTCCTCAGACCATGAGCCGCACGAAACGCATCCAGGGAATTCCTGTCCGAAGCCGGCGTGAACTTCCCGGATACACCAAGAGGAATAGCGTGAACCCTCTTATCGTCCATACGGAAATGCGAAAGAAGATCCTGCTTCGCGAACTGAGAATCGGTAATGACTCCCGAGGCCGACGTAACGGCGTGACGCATGACCGTGTTCGCATACAGCCGCTGCATTCGAGAAAAATACTGCGGGAATCGCAGGTGGATCAAATCATGAACCGTTACAAGCGAGGGGATGCGCAATCCGTACGGGAGCGTGTAATGTGGAATGTGGAACAAGCGGACTCCCAATCTCTGGGCGCGCAGGCCGAGAATGAACAGCTCTGAGAGGGAGTATTTCTTCTCAGAAATGCTCACACATCCCCATCCCGGAGGAACTGTCACATGGTTCCTGTCTGCGGGATCAACCAGAAGCAGAAATGTGTATGACAGGGAGCGCTGAGAGAGATGTTGAACGAGATTTTGAAGGTAGGTGCCAATTCCAAAGTCAAAATACTTTCTCGCATCAATTCCGATGACCGGCATGGGAAACGAACGTTGTTGTTGAGCGGCGACGGTCGAACTGTTCATTGATTAAAGTTAGATTTTTCTCTATCGTAAATCAAAGAAAAAGATGCCTCACCTCGAGAACGCTTACCACCAAATCACGCGCAACACCGCCTTCCTCTTCTTCGCCCAGATTGTCACGAAGATTATCGGCTTTGTCACAAGTTTGCTCCTTGCGAATTACCTTGATGTGGAACATTTCGGCACATATGGTTTTGCGATCGCGTTCTCATCCCTGTTCATTCCGCTTTGTGATATCGGCGTCGACACGTTTGTCGTTCGCGAGTTAGCCGCAAGGCCGGAGCGCAAAACAGAATTCACGGGAACTGCTCTTTTGTCCAAGGCGGTCTTCAGCGTTTTTGCCTTCCTTGTGATTTCAGGTGCCATTTTCTCAACGTCGTACGACCGCGAAAAAATCATCTTTGTGGTGCTTGGTGCGGGCATCACCGTTCTCCGGACGTTCTCAGCGACCTTCACGGCGTTCTTCCGGGGGGCTCAACTTATGAGCCACGATGCGAGAAGCGCGATTGTGGCGAAAATCATTGAAATCGGGGGCCTCCTGATCGGAATTGCCTATGGTCTTTCCCTGTTTCAGCTTCTCCTTGTGCTCCTTGCATCGTCATTGGTCCAGCTCCTCTACACGGGGTTTGTTGCTCAGCGACATGGTTTCCTGCGGCACATGCGACTTGACATCGGCGCGTGGAATCATCTTCTGAGGGGAGGAAGTCTCTTTGCCCTCACGGGACTTTCAGTGAACATTTATTTCCAGATTGACAGCGTCATGTTATCGTTCATGGCCGGTGACGGGGCGGTGGGTTTGTACCGCTCCGTCTACAACCTTGTCTTCGCACTGAGTGGACTCTCAGCGGCCTTTGTGATTGCAATGTTTCCCATGATTGCGAAGTCTCATGAACACGATCTTCCGAGGGCGGTTCAGGCGGCAAAAAACGTCATCGTATACTCGTTGATGCTTGCACTCCCCATTGCTGTCGGAGGAACGGTCCTGGCCGAATCCATTATCAGTACGCTCTACAGGTCGAGCTTTCTGACCGCCTCGCTCACACTTCAGATTCTTGTCTGGTGGATCCCCATTGTTTATGTAACAAATGCCCTTGGATATATTCTTGGCGCCGCGAATTTGCAAAAAATCGTTCTGGCGGTCGCTTTCATGAATGCGGTACTCAACGTTTCTTTGAACGTTGTTCTTATCCCCCTCTTCCGTGAGAACGGAGCCGCTGCTTCAACGGTCATCACGGAATCCATGGGTCTCATGATCCTTGCGTTCTTTGTGAAGCAGAGGTTTGGTTTGGTCTTCGATTCCCCAAAAATTATCCGACTCATCTTCGCCAACCTTGTATTCCTCCCGCTCATTTTCCTCAGCCCGTCGTATTCTTTCCCACTTCTGATGATTGGAGGGGGTGTGGTATATGTGCTTTTTCTCTTCGCGCTGAAATTACTTTCGGTTGAAGATCTTCAATCCCTTGCAGGATACCTCCGGACAGGATCGAAAAAGCATTCTATCCCCCCTGGTTCAAGCGACCCTTTCGGGTAAGAACATTGAGTGCGCATTGCAATTCTGAACACCGTTTCCAACATTGTAGGGGGACTTCCCCGAGAGAGTCTGCAGGGCCAGAGTTCATGACCATCAAGAAAGGAAAAGAGACGTTGGGTTCCACTGACTTTCACCCAAATCGGTTTGTCGCTTCTCCCGACATTGTTCGAAGAATCCAGACCTCTTATCTACACTATTTCCCGCTTTTAGGTAAAGTCGCCGACCTGGGTTGTGGGGAGGGGGTTTTTCTCGATCTGCTCCGGGCGTCGGGACGAAAAGGAATTGGTGTTGACATCACGCCTGAATTTGTCCGTGCGATCAAGCGCAGGGGTTTGAAGGCAGTAACGGCGGATATCACAACCTTCCTACGGAAGCATCGGTCCTCATTCGACGGCATTTTCGCGAGTCATATCATTGAGCATCTCCCGGCCGCAAACGGCATCTTTCTCATCCGGTCGATGTTCGACGCGCTGAGATCGGGGGGTGTGGCGGTTCTCGTCACACCATCGTACGAGGACATTCTCGTGAGCAGCGAGCGTTTCTGGCTGGATATTTCTCATGTGAGGCCCTACCCCCTTCCTCTTCTTCATGAAGTGTTTCTCCATTATGGATTCGAAATTGTCAAGGAAGGGTACGACCTGGAAACACGGCTTCCGACTTCTCTTCGGCATCCCAGAAGCATGCTGCGACACATCGTAGGAAGAATGAGATTTGGAAGGAAGTTCAATACGGGAGATACGTTCATCGTTGCAAAGAAGCCTTAGCCGGAGCAACCCCTCCGCACGGCCGCATCATCATGACCATTCCGTCGTTAACAAACCTCCCAGTGTTGGAGTCGCATGAGACCGTTGAACATTCTGGTTGACGCGCGAGGAACGCAGGAAGGGTTTAAACAGCATAAACATCGTGGGATCGGACACTACGCGGTCCAGCTCATCCGTCAACTCCAGGAAAGCAGGACAGCACACCGGTTCACGTTCCTCGTCGATGCCACGAAGCCTGTCGATCGCTTGTTGGCGCATTCGGACCTTCTCCGTCATTATCCCTGGGTGCGAGGATCCAGAATTTCGGAATTTCTTGAAACGCAGCTTACTCTTCCCGGAACCATACGCACGAGAGTATTCGACGTGGTGCACTATCTGTCACAACACGATGGAGCGCGCGCCACTCCTTTCCCTTTTATCCTGAACATCCTGGATACCGTTCAGCAATCTGCGGGCCGGCTGTACTCCTTCGGTCAAAATTTCAAACACAGAGTGCTCCAATCCATTGTGCAGCGGACGGTCGACAGGGCTTCGGCGATCATTACGATTTCGGAATACTCAAAGCAGGATGTCCTGAGGCACTATCGCATATCGTCCGAGAAGATCCATGTCACGCATCTGGCCGCCGACCACCGCTTCTTCCGGGCCACGCCGAAAAAAGCAAAGGCCGTCGCACTGGCATCCATGAAGCTCCCGAAGGAATTCTTGTTCTATGTCGGCGGAATCGATCCCCGAAAGAACGTGCGAACACTGATGCGAGCCCTTTTTCTCCTCTATGAAGAGCATCCTGCCAGTCCACCGCTCGTTTTTGCCGGCCGCATTGACAACCAGACGGAGTACTCGGCCCTCATGCAGGATGTCGAACGCCTCCGTCTGACGGACCGCGTCCGATTTCTCGGCTTCGTGTCTGACGATCAGCTTCCCGCGCTCTTTGCCTGTGCCAAGGTGTTCGTGTTCCCAAGCCTGCTGGAGGGATTTGGCCTGCCTGTAGTACAAGCCATGGCATCGGGAATTCCCGTGGTCGCCTCGGCCACTTCATCGATTCCGGAAGTGGCGGGTGATGCGGTATTTTATGCAGACGTGACATCCGCCGACGCGCTGGCGCGGGCGATCCATCACGTTCTCACTCATCCCAGGGAGGCTGCCCGCAAGAAGGCCGCGGGTAAGCGCCGTGCGCGTTTGTTTTCCTGGAAACAAACGGCTGAGTCAACAATAAAGGTTTATGAGCACGTCGCCATGAACGGGAACCGCATACGCTCACGACCATTTTTATCATCGAGGGGGGAAAAGGGTCGATCAAAATGACTTCGATCCCGTAACGATGCTGAGGTCTTTATCGCCGCGGCCGGAGAGATTGACGATCAGGAGATTCCCTTTCAGCCTGTTCGCTTCCTTGATCACATAAGCGATCGCATGGGCTGATTCCAGGGCCGGAAGAATTCCTTCAAGCCTGGACATCACGTTGAAGGCGTCCAGTGCTTCGTCATCCGTGACGGAGGTGTATTCGACGAGGCCAAGATCTTTGAGATGAGAATGCTCGGGGCCGACACCCGGATAGTCGAGCCCTGCCGAAATGGAATGAGCCGGTTGAATTTGCCCGGCCTCATCCTGCAACAGGTACTGGCGCGAGCCGTGAAGGATTCCCGGGGTTCCCCGGGTCAGTGACGCAGCATGTCGACCTGTGTCAAGTCCCATGCCTGCAGCTTCCACGCCAACCAGCCGCACGTCTGTTGAGTCAATGAGGAAGGGATAAAAAAGCCCGATTGCGTTACTGCCTCCTCCAACACACGCCACCAGGACATCCGGCAATCTTTTTTCAACCTCCCGGATCTGCTCCTTTGCTTCCCTGCCGATGACGGTCTGGAAGTCCCGAACAATGAGCGGATACGGATGCATCCCCACGACTGATCCGATCATGTAGAATGTCATGTCGACGTTCGTGATCCAGTCGCGAATGGCTTCGCTCGTCGCATCCTTCAGGGTCTTGCTCCCGGAAGCAACGGGAACGACCTCGGCTCCCATGAGTTTCATTTTTGCCACGTTGGGGGCCTGGCGGGAAATGTCCTCCTCCCCCATATAGATAACACACTCAAGTCCGAACAACGAGCAGACGGTCGCCGCCGCAACACCGTGTTGACCGGCGCCTGTTTCCGCGACAATCCGCCGCTTGCCCAGCCTACGGGCGAGGAGGGCCTGGCCGATCGTGTTATTGATCTTATGGGCTCCTGTATGACAGAGGTCCTCTCTTTTGAAGTAGATCCTGGGGCCCCGGAGGTGCTCAGTAAGCCGTTGGGCTAAATAGAGAGGGGTTGGTCTTCCCACATAATGGCGTAGGTAGTACCCGAATTCTTTCTCGAATTCGGGATCGCTGCGAATCGCCTGATACTCTCCGGCCAAATTCTCCGCTGCGGCCATGAGCGTTTCGGGAATAAATCTGCGTCGCTCATTCGTCCGGCTCGACTTCGCTGTAAGAAAGAGGTATGTTTTTCGCCCGGGCGACAAAATCGCGGACTTTCTGGTGATCCTTTTTGCCCGGTTCGATTTCCACCCCGCTGCTCACATCGACCCCATAGGGTTGAACGAAGCGTACAGCTGCTTCGATATTCTGAGGCGTCAATCCGCCTGACAGGATAATCCGGCCATATTCTTTGGCCCGCACCGCAATATTCCAGTCGAAGGTCCTTCCTGTTCCGCCGAATTTTGCTTCTGAATGCGTATCCAGGAGGAAGGCATCCACGATGTAGTTTCGCATCACCTCAACATCGAAATCCGGTTTTATTCGAAAAACCTTGATGACGCTGGTCTCAAAGCCCACGAGGTCATCGGCGCCCTCATTACCCGTCAACTGGACGGCGCTGAGGTTGACCTTCGAAACAACTTCGTGAATATATTTCGGCTCAGCATGCACAAAAACGCCTACTTTCGAAACATGATCGGGAAGCTGCGTAACGATCTGGGCAGCGACTTTCGGAGAGATGTATCGGTCGCTTGGTTCATAAAACACAAATCCCACCGCGTCCGCCTTGCAGCGGACTGCATGCATTGCGTCTTCGAGATTGGTGATGCCACAAATCTTGACAAAAAGATCCTGCTGCATATCAGAATGAATGAGTGATTTTATGCACGCGGTGAATTTTCTGCACCAAATCACAAGAAAATTCCAAAACCCAAATGCACAATGCTTTCAACCGGCGTAATTCCCATCACGCTTGGAACCTATTGCGAAAATCCAGTCTTGCGTAGTGTCACCGAGTGAATTCCCCGCAACGTTGCCACCCGGTCCTTGCTCTCAACGAGTGCTTCCCCGATAAGAACGGCGTCAAATTTGACTTCCATAAGGAGACGAACCTCCTCGCCGCCTTTGATGCCGCTTTCACTCACGGCAATCGCCCGGGGATGGAGCAGAGGGCGAAGCTGAAACGATTGATCCAGTGATACCGAAAAGTCCTCCAAGTCGCGGTTGTTTATCCCGATGATGGATGCCCCCAAGCTGTTCGCGTCTTCGACCTCGTGCCGGGTATGGACTTCCACCATCACGGCCATCCCAAGCGACTTTCCCAAGTCGTGCAATCGTCGCAGAAGTTCGGGAGGAAGGATTCTTACGATGAGCAGAATAGCGTCCGCACCGAGAATCCGCGATTCGTATACCTGTGCTTCGTCGATGATGAAATCTTTTCGCAACGCAGGCAGCGGAGATTGCCGGGTAATCTCCTGGAGCACCTCGGGACCTCCTTGAAAAAACGCACGATCCGTAAGAACAGATAACGCCGCTGCCCCGCCCGTCTCATACTCTCTGGCAAGTGTCCGGTGGCTCGATTCCGTGTGAAGGCGGCCCCGGGACGGAGAAGCTTTCTTTATTTCGGCGATCACCGACAGACCGGGGCGACTGAGGGCGCCGGCGAAGTCTTTGGGAGGCGAGCAATCGGCAGCTTCCTTTTTCAGATCGGCCAGCGGGCGAAGGGACCGAAGCTCTGCCACTTCCCGGCGTTTGTTTTCCAGGATTTTCTGCAGAACGGTCATGCTCGCTCTCCCTGTTCCTGGACTCGGGTGAGGGGCGTTACTTTAACCTGCCGGAGGCGTCTTGCCGTTTTGCTCAGAATGGTGAAGGAAAAGCCGATCTGCCTGATGGTTTCATTGATCTCGGGAAGCTTTCCGGTCACCTTCTGGAGAAAACCGGCAAGAGTTTCATAGTCGGGAAGATCCGGTATCTGGGCATGAAACTGCTCGTTGAAATCGTGAATGCTGATGTTTGCATCGACGATTGCCGAACCGTCGCTCGCTTGCTCGACCGCCTTCTTCACATCGTCGTATTCGTCATGGATTTCCCCTACAATCTCCTCGAGGATGTCCTCCATGGTGATGATCCCCTCCGTTCCACCGAATTCGTCAATAACGATGGCCAGATGCACCTTCTTTTGCTGAAATTCGCGGAGGAGCTGACTGATTTTCTTCGATTCATGCACGAAATAGGCGGGCCGGATAATATCTTGAAGGATAATGAGATCCCTATATTCGAGCAGGCTCAAGAGGTCTTTGCTGTAGATGATCCCGATGACGTTATCGATGCTCCCATGATAGACCGGAAGTCGGGAATACCCTTCCTCAATGACCGTGTGAAGCAGGACGTCCCGCGACATTCCAATATCCAACGCAACAATGTCGGGCCTGGGTACCATAATCTCCTTGGCCGTCGTATCCGTGAACTCAAAAATACTGCTTATGAGCTCATGTTCAGTCTTGTCCAAAGCCCCGCTTCTCGTGCCCGCTTCCAGAACCTCGCGGAGATCCTCTTCCGAGAGTTTTGTCCTCAACAAACCGCCCTTAACTAATAATTTTTTAATGAATTGACCTATGGATTTCAAGTTATTTCTTTAGCCCCAACTTGCCTGTTTCCAGCTTTCAAACTTCTTCATGGCACGTCCGGATCGCACAGCCTCCCAGGCCATGGCAACACCTTCCTCAAGCGAGGATACGTTGCCGCCGACGAGCAAAGCTGCTCCCGCGTTGTAGACCGAAATTCCTGTGGGAGCAGCGTCCTTGCCTTTCAAGATGCTCATAATGATCGCCGCATTCTCTGCAGCATCGCCTCCCATGAATTCATGTCTTTCTGCTTTTCTAAAACCATAATCCTTCGCATCGATCTCATACGTTGTGATTTTGCCGTCTTTGAGCTCACTCACATGACTTACTCCCAAAGTAGACATCTCATCCAAACCTCCTTCACCATGAAGCACCATCGCATGCTCGGACCCCAGGGCGTTGAGAACTTGCGCCAATGGTTCTGTCAATTCCCTCCGATACACACCAAGGACTTGCCTCTTTGCCCCGGCAGGATTCGCAAGAGGTCCGAGGATATTAAACAGCGTGCGCACTCCAAGTTCTTTTCGTACCGCTGCCGCGTGCTTCATCGCCTTGTGGAGCAACGGAGCATAGAGAAACGTTATCCCGACATCGTCAAGAATTGAAGAAACCCGTTCCGGCGGATTTTCAATCTGAATACCCAATGCCTGGAGGACATCGGCGCTTCCGCAGCTGCTGGAAACAGCCCGATTCCCGTGCTTTGCTACCGGGACTCCTGCCGCGCTCGCGATAATTGCTGCCGCAGTCGAAATGTTGAACGTCCCGGCCCCGTCTCCCCCTGTACCACACGTGTCAACGACGTTCTTTCTCTTTGTCGTGACCCGGACAGCCCTCTCCCGCAGAGAAAGGGCACACCCTGTGATTTCCTCGACGGTTTCACCCTTTGCACTTAACCCCATGAGGAACCCGCCGATCAGCACATCGCTGACTCCCCCCTCCATGATTTCATTCATGGACTGATGGGCTTCTTCCTTTGTCAGGTCTTTCCGCTGGGAAAGCTTTGCTATTGCCGCCCGTATCATGGTAAAAAGTATTGGAAAGGGATCGAAGAAGCAACGACCCTTACGGAAGGGTTTTTATGAGCTCCTGATATCTCTTCGAAAAGAGATTTGCCTCGTTTGCCTCCGGATTGCCGATTTCTTTCATGATTCTCTCAACATTGTCGATACGGTCTTGCGGGAGAGGATGAGTCGAAAGCAATCGCTGAAGCGTACCGCCTCCGCGGCCGGAAGCGCCGGAGACTTTTTCGAAGAAATAACGAATCGCCCCCGGGTAATACTCCGTGGATTGCAGATATCGTATCGCATAGGTATCCGATTCCGTTTCATCAGATCTGCTGTTCACGAGCAATCCAAGCCCGCCAAAGAGATTTCCGGCGATCTGAGAGAGCTGGGGCGGATTCTCTCCCAAGGCGATCGATAATACGACCTGGACTCCCAGGGCACTGCTCATGCGTCGTGTTGCGTGCCTCCGTTCCGCGTGCGCAATTTCATGCCCGATCACTCCGGCGAGAGCCGCTTCGTTGTCAAGAAACCGAATGAGACCTGTATAGACATAGATATATCCGCCCGGCGTACAAAAGGCATTGACGGTGCTGTCATCGTGGATGATCTCAAACTGATAGGCGTATTTCCCCTTTTTTGTCACTGCCGGGGACCGCAGCACCTTGTTCCCAATCCCTTCGACATACGCTTTGATGTCAGGCCGATCCTTGAGAATGGGATACTCCTGGGGATTTTTCCGAATTTCTTCGTCAATTTGCCGTCCCAATTCTATGTCCTTTGAGTCGGGAAAGAGATTCACCCCGAGCGCGCCAATGCAACTCAAGGCAAGAAAAGACATAGAAACAAAACACACGAAAGTGTGAGCGCGTTTCATGTTCATCTCCTCAATAGAGTACCTCTTCCAGTACCAAACCTTGCGCAGGTGCACTCATTCCCGCCTGGGTGCGGTCCCGCGACTCCATGATGACCGGGAAGTCACCCACACCCCGGTATCCGCGACCGATTTCGACCATAGTTCCCACCAGGGCACGAACCATTCCATGAAGAAACCTGTTCCCCACGATCTCAAAAGTCACATCGTCTCCGTTTCTTACCCATCGCGATGTCTGAATGACACATCGGTAGTGATCTACATTTGATTCCACTTTGCAGAAGGCCTGGAAATCGTGTTCGCCAACAATCGCATCCGCGCATCGCTGCATTGCGGCAAGGTCCAGAGGATGACCCACGAACCACCGTTGTTTCCGGTTGAGCGCAACGGGGGCCTGCGAAACATAGTAACAGTACCGCCTCCCTTTGGCCGAGTAGCGTGCATGGAACGCCTCATCCACGTCATCCACCCACCTTACGACGACGTCCTCAGGCAACAGGCCGTTGAGACCCCGGTACAGTTCACGGGGTTTCATGACTGCGTTTGTCTTGAAGTGCGCAACCTGTCCTCTGGCGTGGACTCCTGAATCAGTTCTGCCGGCACCGGTCACTCTGACTGATTCCTGCAGCAAATCACTCAATGCCTGTTCCAGAATTCCCTGAACGGAGCGCCCATTCGTCTGGTACTGCCACCCCACGAAGTCTGTGCCGTCATATTCCAACAATAGCTTCACAGTTCTCATAGAACAAAAAATCCCGCTCACCGGCGGGACGCTGATTGGTCACTCCGGCGAGTAACCCTAAAATTCCCTTGTCAAAGTGAATCCGAGCCCGTGAGGAGCGGCCATGGTTCCCTGGACATGCGCCCCGAGGCGCCAAGCCCCATCGGCTTCGGCATCCTTGTTGTACCGTGCGGCGGAACGCCATGCGGAGAATGCAGAAATGATCCTGTTAACAACGAGGGCCCCAACGACAAACCTGGAATTCTGAAACATCTGATCGCTTTTGATTCTGAGAGACCGGTAACGAATCCGGTTGGATTCCTCGTCCCACGACCAGGAAAACCCGCTCTCCAAATAGAGGAGAGCAAATTCCCTGTTCTTCAGCTTTGCCTGGTTATAGTCATCGGTCGTCATAAAGTTTCCCACGTTGACGCCGAATTGTTCATCTTTACCGTCAAAGTCCGCATCCGAGTGTTGGCCGGCGTATGTTCTCGCGTCATCACGAATCCACTCGCCCTGCCAGACAAAGGCGCCGTACGTCAGCCAGAGGGCGGCATCTGCACCCATGAAATACCTTCCCGTCTGAAAATTTCCTGCATACCACTCGCCGCTCCCGGGCAGGATCAGAGAAAGTCCGATCGCCAGAAGGACAGATCGTGATCGCCGTTCGGCCTGCGGGTCCGCCATCGTCACGGCCCGGTCAGAAACCGCATCCCCCCCGCGTGTGGCAGTTCTCCATTGGGCCGATGTAACACCCACGTACGCTACGAGCAGGAGAACAAGAACGAGAAACCTTACCATGGAACCGTTGCTTCTTTCTTTTTGGAGGATGCAAACGAGGAGCACACCGTTCCAAAGCATCCGTCGTCAGAGACATCCTCAATCTTCACCGGAAGAATGTTATTCTCCAACCTGTTCGGTGAAGAGACGCTGACCCGAAGATATTCATTCGAAAGCCCTGTTTCAAGGCCGTCGTCCGCTCCCGATTCAAACAGGACGTCTACGATGCTGCCTACAAATCCCTCAGAGAATGCCCTCCGTTTCCTGGCGCTGAGAATTCTCAGTTGTTCACTCCTCTGCGCCCGCATACCGGGCTCAACCTTGTCCATGAAATCATTGGCAGGCGTATTGGGCCGCTCCGAAAAAGTGAACACGTGAAGATACGACACGGGCTGATCAACCAGAAACCGGTACGTCTCTTGAAAGAAGGTGTACGTTTCACCGGGAAATCCAACAATGACATCCGAGCCAATGCCGGCTTTCGGAAACAGGGACTTGATTCGATCGAGGCGGTCGGCGTACCATTCGCGCCGATACCGCCGGCGCATTCCTCGCAGGATCGGATCCGATCCTGACTGCAGGGGAATGTGAAAATGCTTGCAAAGTTTTGCAGACCCCAGCCAGAAATCTATCAGTTCATCCGAGAGCAAGTTCGGCTCGATCGAACTTACGCGGATCCGCTCCAGCCCATCAATGGTTTCAAGCTGCTGCAGGAGCGCGAGAAGCGAACTGCCAAGGTGTTTTCCGTAGTCCCCGACATTCACACCCGTCAACACAATTTCTTTGTATCCCTGCCCAACGAGACACGCGGCATCGTTGAGGAGAACCGGGGGGCTTACGCTGCGACTTCTTCCGCGCGCAAGGGGGATCGTACAAAACGACATGGCGTTATGAAACGTATCGACCTCTTTGATCGGCGTTACGGCGGTTCGGGCCCGTTCCTTCTTGACCCAATCAGCGTGCTGGAACACATCAAATTTCTCTTTCGTCCCGAGGACCAGATCGACGCCGGGGATTGCCGCCAAGGTTGCGGGCTGCAGCTGTGCATAACATCCGAGGATTACCACGTAGGCGTCCGGCGAATGGCGCAGGGCGCGGCGAACGAGCTGCCGGCATTCACGGTCGGCACGTTCCGTGACGCTGCAGGTGTTCAAAACGACCACATCGGCGGAATCGTCCAGGCCGACGACGGTGAAGCCGCGATCCGTGAACTGACGGGCAATCGTTGCCGTCTCGGCAAAATTCAGTTTACACCCGAGGGTATGGACCGCAACACGGCTCATAGACATGAAAAAGAGTTGCCCAGCCAGACCGAGCAACTCTTTGGAATGTGGATCTTCCTCATCAATTCGAGTTGAGATCCTCGGAAAACGACGAATCCGCCGGACCAAACGATGTCGCCATCATATCCTTGAGCGTCATGGGGGAGAGCTTGTGGGAATTCACGTAATCGTCCACCAGCTTCTGCTCCTTGCCACGAAAATACTCAAGAACTGAAAGGACGATCTTTTTGCTGTCCTTGTCAAATTCAATCACCTTCAGGGGGAGCGTATCGCCGACTTTGAACGATTCGGTAATATTCTTCACCGGAGTCTGGGAAATCTGCGAGAGTGGGACAAATCCGTCTACTCCCATGGGAAGCTCGACGATCACTCCTTTTTCAATGATCCGCACGATCTTGCTTCCTTCAATTTCGGTTCCCGCCTTGTACGATTCCTCGAAGGCGTCCCACGGGTTGCCTTGAATCTGTTTATGTCCGAGGGAAATTCTCCGCTGATCGACATCGACGTTCAAGATCACCACGTCGATCTTGTCTCCTTTTTTGACCACTTCGCCCGGGTGCCTGATCTTCTTTGTCCAGGACAGGTCCGAAATATGGACCAGGCCGTCGACCCCCTCCTCCAGCTCGACGAACACGCCGAAATTCGTCAAATTGCGGACCGTCCCTGTATGCTTTGAACCCACCGGGTATTTCTCCAGAAGCGAGTTCCACGGATCCGGTTCAAGTTGCTTCATTCCAAGCGAGATCTTCTTTCCTTCCTTGTCGAGCGAGAGGATCACCGCGTCCACGAATTGTCCCATGGAGACCATTTGCGACGGATGCTTCACATGCTGTGTCCAGCTCATCTCCGATATGTGGATCAGTCCCTCAATTCCTTTTTCGATTTCGACGAACGCCCCGTAGTCGGTGAGGGAAACAACTTTTCCTTTCACCTTTGTTCCAACCGGATATTTCAATTCGATATTCTCCCACGGGTGCGGCAGCAACTGCTTGAAGCCGAGGGAAATGCGTTTCTTTTCCTGATCGAAATCGAGCACAACAACGTTAATCGTCTGATCCAGCTTCACGACTTCCGACGGGTGGTTGACCCGTCCCCAGGAAAGATCGGTGATATGCACGAGACCGTCCACGCCACCGAGATCGACAAAAACGCCGAAATCGGTAATTGCTTTGACATGTCCTTCGAGGATTTGACCTTTCTCGAGGCTCTCAAGGATGGCCTTCCGCTGACCGGCCAATTCTTCCTCAACAAGAACCTTATGGCTGACGACGACATTTTCCGACGGGTGATTGACTTTCACGACCCGGAATTCCATTTCTCTGCCGATGAATGCGTCGAAGTCACGAACCGGTCTGACGTCTATTTGAGACCCAGGCAGAAACGCGTCGATACCCAGGAGGTCCACAACAATGCCGCCCTTGGTTCGGCGCACGCAACGCCCTTTCAGCACTTCTCCCGTCTCGAATGCTTTCACCACGCGTTCCCAAACCCTCATGAAATCTGCCCGTTTCCGGGACAGAATCAGCTGGCCGTCTTTATTTTCGACCGACTCAAGAAAAACCTCCACTTCGTCTCCGACCTTCAGTTCTTTCAAATTCGGAAACTCGGCAATTGCGATGGCCCCTTCGGACTTGAAGCCAATATCAATCATTACATGGGAGTCCCCGACATGGGCAATCTTCCCCCTGACAATTTCTCCCTCGCTGATGGAGCTGAGTGTGCTCTCATAGAGTTTGGACAGCTCTTTAAATTCAGCATCCGAATATTCGCGCTCTTCTAGATCCTTCGTTGCGCCTGATGCTTCAACCATTCAACCTCCTGAACAAAAAACCCTCCGCTGCCCGTCCATGACCAGTCATCATCACCATGTCAGAACAACAGAAGAAAACAGATTTTGATGTGAAAGGAATTGTGAATTATTTGATGACACGAACAACCTTAGACCGCGACTTGTGGCTCCGCAAATTGATGTTCAATGGCTGTTTTCACGCGTTCCATCAGCCATTGAGGCGTTGACGTTGCTCCACTGATTCCGACATTCTGAACGCCGCGAAACCAATCAGCTTCCAGCTCGCTCACATCCTCAATGAAATACGTTTTCGGATTTTCCTCCCTTGCAATGTCGAACAGGACCTTACCGTTCGAGCTGTGCCGACCTGCAACAAAGACCAGAATGTCCTGCGACCTCGCAAATTCCCTCAACTTTTTATCCCGGCCGGACACTTGACCGCAGATCGTGTCTTTTGCATGAAATTCCAGCGCCTCATCTTCGAAGCTCCCGACCACGAGATCCTTAACCCGTTTCTGAAGTTCTTCTTTGATCTTGTAAAAAGTCGGCTTATCCATCGTAGTTTGCGAGAACAACACGGTTTTCCGATCAAGCTTGACATTGTCGATTTCATCGACGGAGCGGAGCACCACGGCCTCCCCGTTTGTCTGCCCGACCAAGCCGACCACTTCCGCGTGGGTCTTCTTTCCGAAGATCACAACCTGGTACCCGTCGAGATAGAACTTCCTGATTCGTTCCTGAACTTTTGTGACCACCGGACAGGTTGCATCAATGATCGTGATACCCAGTTCCTGAGCTTTTCGGTACGTTGACGGCGGCTCACCGTGAGCACGGATCAGCACTCTTGCACCTTTCAGGTTTTCCAGTTCATCCTGGGTGACCGTGTGCAATCCCTTCCCCTCCATGCGCTTGATTTCCATGGGATTATGGATGATCTCGCCAAGAGAATAGAGCGTCTCCGAATCTCCCAATTCCTGTTCTGCAATCTCGAGGGTTCGCACAACCCCCCAGCAGAACCCCGAATATTTATCGATAGTGACTTGCATTCAGTTTCTTGATGATTTCCTTCGCCCGCCGGACAATGAACTCTACCTGTTGTTCAATTGTGAGGTGCGACGTGTCGATCTCGACAGCGTCGTCGGCTTTGCGCAGGGGGCTGATTTCCCGGCTCGAATCACGGGTGTCCCGGTCTATCAGCTCCTGGACGAGCTTCTGCTCTTCGATTTTCTCGCCCGCCAGATCCAACTCTTTTTTTCTTCGCCGTGCTCGCTCGGCAACATTCGCGACGAGGTAGATTTTCAGGTCCGCCTCTGGAAGCACCACAGTTCCGATATCACGTCCTTCAAGAACGACGCCGCCCCGGGCAGCCAGCTTCCGCTGCTCTCTCACCATGACGGAACGCACCGCCGGATAACTGCTGACCGTGCTGACGCTTCGGGTGACCTCCGGGTTCCGAATCGCCCTGCTCACATCCCGATCCGAAAGATAGACTTTGTTTTCCTCCTCGAGCCGTTCAAGCCTGACGTCGGTTTTTTCAGCCAGAGCACCGATTCGGGCATCGTCGTCGAGCGAAATCTTCTCTTCGAGGACCCTCAGCGTGATGGCCCTGTACATTGCTCCGGTATCGATATGCAAATAGCCGAGTTTTCTGGCAACCAGCCGAGCCGTTGTACTCTTGCCGGACGCAGCCGGACCGTCGATGGCTATAACGAGCTTTTTCAAGCTGGCAAAACAATAAGGATTTTTAATATAGCGAAAATATGCTTCCCGGGCAACCAAAGTCTTGCAAAATCGATCAAAACGTTACCATTCGGCATTTCATTCTTCCCTCATTTCCCAATATCTTAGGCAGATGCGAAAGCTGACGCACGAACAAATTAGCAGAAGGCGTTTGAAAACCGAAGAAATTGACGTTGTTCCACGAATCCCCCTGTACGTTCTCGTCGATAACGT
Organism: Ignavibacteriales bacterium; assembly: GCA_016186715.1. GTDB lineage: Bacteria > Bacteroidota > Ignavibacteria > UBA10030 > UBA10030. The sequence continues at coordinate 38,734 of JACPLA010000022.1, forward strand.
CAGAAGCCTTTACAACGTCGGCTCGATTTTCAGGACATCCGACGGCGCAATGATCAGGGAGTTGATTCTGACAGGTTTGACACCGACTCCGCCGCGCAAGGAGATTGAGAAGACCGCTCTCGGTGCGACGCGAAGCGTCCCCTGGAAGTACTTCAAGGATCCGGCGGACGCCATTGATGAACTCCGAAAACAGAAGATCAAGATCTGCTGTTTAGAACAGACGGACAGAAGCGTTCCTTACTATAACATCCGGAAATTCGATTTTCCGCTCTGCCTCGTCGTTGGAAACGAAATCACGGGGATTTCAAAGAACATTCTCACAAAGTCCGATCTTGCCATCGAGATTCCGATGCATGGAATCAAGCACTCGCTCAACGTTGCCGTAGCGTACGGTATCGCTGTTTTCGAATTGATTCGGATCTGGCGCGATCAGACGTCTCATTGATCGAACGTCAGGGTGAAGTAGTCCTCTTTCTCGTGGGTGTGAATCCGGAGCAGCCCCGCCCGTACAAGCTGAATCAGGATCCGGGATGCTCTCCTGTTGGAAATGTTGCTGAGTTTTCCAAAACCCTTCACAGTGATCCTCTCGTGCTTGTCCAGATATTCGAGAACGGCCCGCTCCTGATCCCCGATTGAAATCCTCAGAGGCGGGGCACCCGGCCGTTCGGACTGGAGAATGCGCTCGACTTCTTTGCTTGCGACCATGGTTTTATCCCGCACGCGAATCAAGGCCTTCGAATCGCCGTTTCCCTCACCGTTCCCCTCCATCGTGAGATAGTGGGGTTTTTCAGCGCTCTCCTCAACGGTGATGACGATCAGGTCTTTCCCGCGATAGGGGACAATATCGATGGATGGGCGAATCGGCGGGTCACAGAAAAATTCTCCCGCTGTTCGGATCAACTCGACCTCTGCTTTTTCACTATCAACGCCGATAATCGATTTATCGTCGTCGACGCCGAAGACAATGGTGCCCCCCCGCGTATTCGCAAACGCAATCAAGGTCCTGGCGATTTTCTCCGGCGTGGAGACTTTTCGTTTGAATTCCAGCTGAAACCCCTCTTCTTCATCGAGCAGCACATCGATATCTCTGTAATTCATGGCAGTCTCCCGGATCGATTACAGCCCTCGTGCGGCCATTCGTTCCAAAATCAGGCCGCTTTTTCTGACAAGGTAATGCGTTTCGGCATCCGCGCGATAGCGTCGCGGGTTGGGAATGGTCGCGGCCAGGCGCGCGGCTTCCTCCCTCGTCAAGTCATCGACATTCTTTCCAAAATATCTCTGGGCGGCGGCCTGGACGCCGTAGATCCCATTTCCCCATTCTATGACGTTCAGATACAGTTCCAGGATTCTTCTCTTTCCAAGCTGCTCTTCCATCCACCACGTGAGGATCCACTCGCGGAGTTTCCGCATCGGATTTTTGGAAGATGAGAGATAGAGGTTCTTGACAAGTTGCTGCGTGATCGTGCTGGCTCCCCTGGCGGCCCGTCGCTCCTTCAAATTCTGTTCAACCGACTCCTTGAATTCATCCCAATCAAAACCATTGTGAATCCAGAAGCTTCCGTCCTCTGCCACGATGACGGCGTTGATGACATGCTTCGGAACGCGGCTCAGCGGCACCCATTGTTGGCTCACGCGGAACCGTCGGCCCGCAGCGACGGCGCGTTCCCGATGTTCCTGCATGAACGCCGTTTCACCCGGATTCTTTGCTTTCAAGGACCTCACATCACCAAACGGCAACGTGAGGATTTCCAGACCGATCCAGATCGTCAGGACCACAAGGATACTCTTCAACTTATGGTTTTTGACGATCCGCCACATACGGATGAACAACTTCTCCGTCACCCTCTGTCCGAAAGACTCGGGGTCCGGTTTCTGTTCTTGCGTCTGCTCCCCCATGCCAGTATTGTAGGTCATAAACAAGTTTGAATAATAGGACGCGGATCTTTACGGAAAAAACGGATCAACACGGATTAATTCCCAAACCTTCATCCGTGAAAATCCTCTATTTTCTGCCCACCTCATGAGCATCTTCAAGGTCAGGCGGGCGTGTCCCATTGATTGAAGGGACGCAACATCAGCAGCTCAACGAATGCTTCTTTCTGTCCAGAAATCCTTGCAGCATGATCGCAGCTGCCATTGCGTCAATCCGCTCGCGCGAGTTTTGTCTCCCTTTTTTCTTTGTTCCCATTCTCATGATCGAATCCCGGGCCATCGACGTGGTAAATCGCTCGTCCCACGTGATGACATCGATGCCACACCGGGTCTGCAGTTGTTCAATGAAGAGCGCGACTTCTTCCGCCTTCTGCCCTTTCTCTCCTTTGAGATTCAGGGGCATTCCAACCACAACGAATTCCACGTCCTCCTGGTCGATGATCTCCTTAAGGTTCTTCCATAAATTCCGGGAATGTTCGAGAATCCCATACGACGTCGCGACAATGCGAAGCGGATCACTGATCGAAATTCCGATTCTGCGCGATCCGTAATCAAGACCAAGAATTCTCCGCTGTTCCACCGGCAACATGTCAGGTCCCCAGGAACCGTTCGACTTCCACAATGCCGTCGACTTTCTTGATCTTGTCAATGATGCGCATCAGATGTTCCGTGTTTTTGACAAAGAGAATAATCTGACCGTCAAACAACGGTCCCTTGGAGTCCATGTTGACGCTTCGAATGTTGGTATTCTGGAAGCTTGAAATCGCGTGGGTTACGTCGCTGAGCAATCCTGCCCGGTCCTTTCCTGAGACGTGGATGGCAGCCAGAAAATCCTCCCCATTCGACTTCGGCCATTCAACGTCCACCATTCGTTCGCTCTCTGCCAGGCGCAGGGAAATGACGTTGCGGCAGTCCTTCCTGTGTATCTTGATCCCCTCGCCAATAGTGACAAATCCGACGATCTCATCCCCGGGAATCGGATTGCAGCATTTTGCGTATTGATGCATGAAACTGTCGCTTGTCCCCAGAATCGAAATCCCGCTGGCTATGTCACGTGCTGTATTGACGAATTTCGTGAAGAGCGACCTGCCCCTTTTCTTCTCCCTTCGCGACTCGGCGGTCTCGGGATGTTTCGATCTCATAATGAGCTGCTCGATGACTGCGTCGGCGTCAACACGCTGCTCCAGAACGGCAATATAGAAATCCTGAAGATTGTCGATCCGCATCGAATGGACGAATTTGGTCAAGTCGTCGTCGCTTATGCGGAATTTTTGTTTCTTGAGCTTTTTCTCCCAGAGTTCCATGCCACGTTCGGCGGTTTTTCGCTTTTCTTCACGGATCCATTTACGAATCTGACTCTTGGCCTTGTGGGTGACCACGAATTTCTCCCAGTCGGCATTGGGTGTCTGGCTCTTGGACGTAATGATTTCCAGCTGGTCGCCGCTGCGCAGAAGAGTGTTCAGGGGCACAATTCTGCCGTTGACTTTTGCTCCGATGCAGTGAAATCCGATGTTCGAATGGATTTCAAAGGCAAAATCGAGCGGAGTGGCATTGCGAGGCAAGATCTTCAGGTCTCCCTTGGGCGTGAAGACATAAATCTCATCCTGATAAAGATTCAGCTTGAAACTCTCCATCAACTCCCCCGGCGTCTCGTCGGTCTTCTGTTCAAAAATCTCCCTCACCCAGTTGACCCATCCCTGCAATTCCTTGTCGAGCGTCGATTTATTTTCTTTGTAGATCCAGTGTGCCGCCACGCCCTTTTCGGCGATCTCGTGCATGCCCCTGGTTCTGATCTGAATTTCAACGAGTTTTCCTTCGGGGCCGACCACCGTGGTATGAATGGATTGATATCCGTTTTTCTTCGGAAGAGAGATGTAGTCCTTGAAACGTTCTGAAATCGGTTTGTAGAGTTCCGAAATAATCCCATACACGAGGAAACAATCGTTGTTTTCCTCTGTATCCAGAACAAACCTCACGGCAAAGAGGTCGTAGATCTCATCCAGCGGCTTGTTCCGCTTGACCATCTTGAGATAGATGCTGTGGAGGTGCTTGGGCCTCCCCTCGACATCATATCCAAACCCCTCCGTTTTCAAACGTTTCTCGATAGGAGATAAGAACTTCTTGATGTAATGCTCGCGCTCCCTTCTTCGCGACTTAAGCTGACGGGCGATTTCCTCATATTCCGCTCTGTGGAGATACTTGAACGACAAATCCTCGAGTTCCCACTTTACCTTGGCCAGCCCGAAGCGATGAGCGAACGGAGCGTAGATCTCCAGGGTTTCCCTCGCCAGACGCTGCTGTTTTTCTTCGGGAAGGTATTCAAGGGTTCGCATGTTGTGGAGGCGGTCGGCAAACTTGATCAACATGACGCGGATGTCGTTGACCATGGACAAAAGGAGCTTACGATAGTTTTCGGCCTGCGTGACCTCATGACTGCGGAAGATATCGCTGATTTTTGTCGCTCCATCCACGATGTCTGCGATCGTTTCTCCGAATTCCGCCCGAATGTCCTCGAGATCGAATCGCGTATCTTCGACAACGTCGTGGAGGAGAGATGCGGCAACCGATACGTCGTCCAGCGGTATCTCCCTGGCCACCACCATGGCGACTTCATACGGATGATGGAAGTATGGCTCGCCGGACGCGCGGAGATCGTGTTTATGAGCTTCCACGCTCATTCTGAAAGCTCTTGTGATCAGGTCGACATCCACGGACTTCAGGTTCTTCTCGCAGACGGAAACTAGTTCGTCGAGCTTTTTTTTGTACTGGCCGTTCAGCATACCCTTCTCAGTTGTAACAATCGTCCGCACCGAGTTGTTCTCAGTCTAATGGATTGGATTTCAACAAGTTAAGAGCGACACCTCGTTTTGTGCATTACAGGATCGTTCAACGTTGTATCATACATGGAGTTTAGCCCGACAGACAATCTGACATTCTCTCTCACAGGACGACTGCCACAGTTTTGTGGGTGCTTCTTCGTTCAACCCTTCCTATAAAATATATCGTTTGGCAGCCGATAGTCAAGACGCCAGAAACGGTCAGTTGGAAGCCCTTTGGATTTCCCGTTCCAGCCGCCGGGCGATTTTGAACTTGTCAGCCGCCCTTTCCTTCAGATGCTCGGAAAATCTGTTCGTCTCGAGCTGCAGGATTTCCCCGACTGCGGCGAGATTATGATCCCGGCTTCTCCCACGCCATGTGAGCAAAAGAAGATTAAGCCGGCACACGAGCTCATTGTACGGGTTGGGGCGGGTGTCCTGAAGAATGGATTGGAGGAGTCGCTCGTACGTTCCAGCCGCCTCAACCGATGTCCCTGACCGCTCCTGGGCCGTTGCAAGGCCCCAGAGGAAAATTCGATTTTCGGGATAACGGGCAAGAGCCTTTTGGGCGACCTCCGCTGCCTCCGCAAATCTTCCCGCGTCCACCAGGATTGCCACCAGCGAACTCATAGCGGCAAACTTGTTGTATGTTCCCATCTCCAGGCACTGCTCCAGCTTTGCTATCCCCTCCTCTCTGCTGTCCTGAACGAACGGAAGCCACGTCAGGAACTCGATCTTTCTGCTTTTCCAGTAGTAATACGTCCCAATCCCTGCCTTCGCATCATAGAAGGTCGAATCAAGCTCAGTCGCTTTTTCAAAATTGGAGGCCGCCGACATACCTTTCGTCGCCGCTCCGAACCAATCTCCTCGTTCTGCTCTTGCATACGAGTCATATCCAAGCGTTGTTCCAAGATAGTAGTATCCCCACGGCGATTCCCCGGCATTCCTGATCATTGTTTCCGATCTTTGTCTCCCCGCCGCAAGAAGGGAATCGAATCGCCTGTCGTTCAGGCGCTCCTCATAGTCCATTGCTTCAGACTGCAGAACGGCCGCCTGATAGAGATACCCGGCCGGATGATCCGGAAAGTCCGCAGAAAGTTTCCGGAATGTTTCCCCGGCGGCATGATACTGTTGGAGCAGGACCTGCTCGATCCCCGTTGAGAGGAGAGAATCGATCGCAGGGATGGGAACCCGCTGCAGTCTATGATTACCGGAAGCAAAAACTACCTCAGTGAGAACTGCGGTAATCGTAAGAATTCTCTGAAACAAGTTCATTCCGTTCCGAACATTCTGTCTCCGGCGTCCCCAAGACCGGGAAGGATGTAGCCCTTCTTGTTTAATGCCCGATCGAGCGAACACGTATAAACCTTGACGTCCGGATGAGCGCCCATGACAGTCTTCACCCCCTCAGGCGCAGCGACAAGGCTCACGAGCCGAATCGATCTGGCCCCACGGCTTTTCAGATACTCGATTGCGGCCGCTCCGCTCCCTCCCGTGGCCAGCATCGGATCGAGAACGAGCACCAGGGCTTTCCCCAAATTCCTGGGCACTTTGAAATAATAATCGACAGGCCGAAGCGTTTCTTCGTTGCGATACAGGCCGATATGGCCCACGCGTGCGTCCGGCAAGACTTCGACAAACCCTCCCACCAATCCAAGACCCGCACGCAGGATGGGAACGAGAACGATGGGTTGACCGATGGTATACCCTGCCGTCCTTTCCAAGGGAGTCCGTATCGAAGAACGCTTGACCACCAAATCGCGGGTTACTTCGTATGCCATCAGGCTGGCCGTCCTTCTCAAGACCGCACGAAACTGGTGATTCGGCGTCTTCTTGTCTCTCAGGAGCGTAAGGTCGCGCTTTACCAGAGGATGATCGATGATCGTGAGGTTTTCCATACTTGTCACTTTCGTTTTTTCAGTCTGTTCGCGGCGATCAGAAGAGGATCCCATAAGGGAGAAAACGGCGGTGTATAGATCAGATCCAGGTGGCTGATTTCTTCTATCGTCAGTCTCTGCTGAATCGCGACGGAAAGCGTATTTGCACGGAGCACTGCACCATCTTTTCCAATGAGGTTCGCTCCCAGGATGCGGCGCGATCGCTTATCCAGAACGATCGTGACGTGAAGCTTTGCACTGTTTGGAAAGAACCAGATCCTCGAATGTGCATCAATCGAGTCGATAACGACATCGAACCCGCTTTCTTGTGCTTCCCGGGAACTGAGTCCAACGCGGGCTACTTCCAGATCGAACACTTTGACTGCAATTGCCCTGAGAGCACCTTTGAAAACGGCGGTTCCGCCGGCAGCATTTTCTCCCGCCACCCAGGCCTGACGGGTTGCAATCGTGGCAAGCGGCGCGTACATCCAGGCATTGTTCACGAAGTTGCGAACTTCACAGCAATCCCCGGCCGCAAGAATCGAATCCACCGATGTCGATTGCCGCTGGTCGGTGGTGATCCCGCCGTGGGGGCCGAGGCTTATTCGGGGTTTCAATGCCAGCTCGGTGTTCGGCTCAACCCCGATGGCGACAATCACAAGATCGGCACTGAAATCACCCGAGGAAGTTTCCAGTTTGTACACCTTTCCGGCGGAATCGGTAATGAATCGCTTTACCTGAGTCTTTGGATGAAACCGGACTCCCTGCCTTCCGAGCTCCTCCAGGACCATTTGTTTTGTGCCGGCTTCCAACCCCGACATGGGAAGATCGCTCCTATGGAGAATCGTAGTCTCGATGCCGTTTGCCACGAGGGCTTCCGCCATTTCCATCCCGATGTATCCGCCCCCCACGATCACCGCTTTTGCCGGTTTCTCTTCGCCGATGTATTTCTTGAGAGCAAAGGCTCCGTCAAGCGATTTGATCTGAAACACGTTTCTCGCATCTTCGCCGGGGAAGCCAAGGGTCTTCGGCCGCGATCCGGTCGCAATGATGAGCTTGTCGTATGGAACCTCATCGATCTTCCCCTTGCGGAGGTCACGGACCGCGAGACTTTTGTTGACAGGATCGATCTCCTCCACCACCGATAACGTCCGAACGCAGATCCCCTTTTCCTTCCCAAGATCGTTGGGGGTGAAGACGATCAGATTGTCTGGGTCTTGAACGACGTTCCCGATATAATAAGGGATCTCGCAGATTCCGTACGACACGTGTTCGGATTGTTCCAGGAGGGTGACGTCGGCGTCGGGATTGATCCGTTTTGCTTTGCTCGCGGCACTTGGACCAGCCGCCAGACCGCCTATGACGACGATGCGCTGGTTCATTTCTTTTTGAAGACGAGGGAGACCGGAACGCCTATGAATCCAAAATGCTTGCGGATCTTGTTGACCAGAAAGCGCCTGTACGATTCCTGAACCAAAGTTGGTTCGTTGCAGAAGAACGCAAACAGAGGCGGCCCGCTTTTGACCTGAGTGACGTATTTGATGCGGATGTCTTTGGGGGATTTCGAGGACGGCGGGGTGTGTCTGATGTCAGGCAGAAGAGCATCGTTCAAATCGCTCGTACTGATTCGTTTTCGCTGTTCCACGTTGATTTCCTTTGCGGTCTCGATGACTTTGCCGATACGTTGTTTCGTAACAGCGGAAATGAAGATGATGGGAAGATAGTCGTGGGTGCCGAGGCGGGCGCGGATGGCCCGTTCGTATGCCTCAGCCGTACCGCTTTCTTTTTCCACGAGATCCCACTTATTAACAGCAATGAGCCCGGACCGCTTGTGGTCCGCAACGGCCTCAACGATATGCAGATCCTGATGGTCGACGCCTTGTTGCGCGTCCAGAAGGATCGCCGCCACATCGCAGCGTTCGATGCTTTTGATGGTGCGAAGTGCGCTGTAGAAATCGAGACTTTCCTTCGTATGGCGTTTTTTCTTCAGCCCTGCCGTGTCCACCAGGATCACTTCGCTCCCCTGATGCATGAGGCTCGCGTCGATCGGATCCCGGGTTGTCCCCGGGATATCCGTAACGACCTGGCGAGGTTTTCCAAGGAGGGCGTTCACCAGAGAGCTTTTCCCGACATTCGGCTTTCCGATGACGGCCAGCCGTAGAGTTTCGGAATCGGACGCTTCCTGGCCGTTGTTCCGAAATCCCGCCGTGATCAGATCGAGAAAATCGCCGACCTGACGGCCGGCGAGTGCGGAAATGCTGATCGGGTTGCCGAGCCCCAGCTCATGGAATTCGTGTGTGAGCATCTCCCTCTTTGCAGAGTCGATCTTATTGACGACCAGATGGATCGGTTTTTCGGACTTCCGTAAAATTTCTGCGATTTCCTTGTCGAGCGGAAGAATGCCTTCCACGGCGTCGACGACGAAGACAACAGAGTCGGCTTCTTCGATTGCAATGTGGGCTTGTTCGCGGATTGCTTTTTCGAAGACGTCATTCGAAGCGGGGACAAAGCCGCCGGTGTCGATGATGGTAAAGCGCTTCCCGCTCCATTCCGCTTCGGCATATTTGCGGTCCCTTGTCACTCCGGGCAAGTCATGGACGATGGCTTCCCGTATTCCAAGAATGCGGTTAAAGAGCGTCGATTTCCCGACGTTGGGGCGTCCGATGATGGCTATGATGTTCGGGGAGGGCATGGCTACTGCTGCTATTTCAGCTAAAAATAGCCAAAAAGCTTAAGAAATCCTAATATCGGATTGCGGAATGCGGATTGCGGAATGCGGATTGCGGTTTGCGCCTACCCGACCGAACGCTCTGCGGCATGATATCGGTCGTTCGCCAGCCCCCGCCCCGCCCGACCGTTTACCAAGGACTTGCCTTGGGCGAGCGGGGGCTGGGGATTTCATCCGATTCGCTGGATCATTTCAATACGACAAGTTTCTTGGTGTTCACAAAGCCACCTGCCCGCATACGCATGAAGTATACTCCGGTTGGGAGCTGACTGGCATTCCAAACGAGTGTGTATCTGCCCGGCGACTGAACCTCATTCACGAGGTTTCCAACGACTCTTCCCAAAATGTCAAAAACCTGTATCATCA
>JACPLA010000144.1 GCA_016186715.1 Ignavibacteriales bacterium
ATCCCACCCGACCTCGGTCAAGACTGCACCCTTTCGAATCAGAGGACCACTCAAACGCTGCTCTCCATTGACATGCCTGAAGGTGTTCAGTCTTCCGTGATCACACATCCAATATGAATTAACGTCGTCGTTCTGTCGGGGTGTCAGCCGGAGAATCGTGTTGTTCCGAACCCACATGTTCATGTTGCATCCCCGCGCACATCCTACACACACGGTTTCCGTTGACGACATCTCCCAAACTCTGGCCCTGAAGCGGAAATCCGTACTGGTTAACGCACCGACGGGGCATAACTCGATGACATTCATCGAATACGGTGTGTCAAGCTGAGTGCCGGGGAACGTTGTCAGCACGACGTGATCCCCGCGCTGGGTAAACGTGAGGACAGGCTGTTTGGCAACCTCATCGGCGAAGCGAATACACCGGGAACACATGATGCATCGTTCGACATCCAGAATGACATTCGGCCCCAAAGAATACCGCTTCGGCTTGTGAACCTTGTCTTCTTCAAAGCGGCTATAACCCACACTATATTTGTACGCATAGTCCTGAAGCTTGCACTCCCCCGCCTCGTCGCAGATCGGGCAGTCGAGAGGATGATTAATGAGGAGAAATTCCATTACCGCCTGTTGAGCTCTCTGTACACGTTCCGAATTCGTTCTGATGATCATGCCATCAGCAACCTGCGTAGCACACGCAATGGCAAGCTTCGGCATTTTTTCGATTTCGACCAGACACATTCTGCAATTGCCGGCCACCGAGAGGCTTGGATGGTAACAAAAATGCGGTATCTCAATGCCTCGTTCCGCCACGGCCTGGATCACCGAAAGCTTGGAATCAACTTCAAATTCCCTACCGTCGATCGTGATCTTTGCCATTCTTTAGGTTTTCGCGTTCTTATAGGGATCAAAAGAAAGCCGAATAATATTCAGCGCTTTCTTCATGTCATGAACGTTCAACATGAAAGCAAGGCGTACTTCGTTAATCCCTTTTCCCGCTGTTGCATAGAATCCTTGAGCCGGTGCGAGAAGCACGGTTTCGCCCTCATGTTCGTATTCTTCGATCAGCCACTTTGCAAAGTGCTCCGCATTCGCGACCGGTAACCCGATAACAATATAAAAGGCTCCCTCCGGCTTGTAATATGTTACTCCCTGTATCTCGCCGAGCTCTTCATAGACCACATCCCGTCGCGTTCGGAATTCCTCCACAATGGGGGCCGTATATTGTTCGGGAGAATTTAGCAGAGGCACCAACGCGAGCTGTTCAATGGAGGCAACCGAAAGACGCGCCATTCCAAACTTAAATGCAGTTTGCACCACCTCGACATTGTGACTGGCCAACACTCCGATCCTCGCGCCGCAAACATTGAATCGTTTTGAGCTGCTGTCGAGCAGTATTGCCCGGTCATACACTTCCGCAAAGCTCATAATGCTGTGAAACGGCGTGTCGTAGGCGAATTCTCTATACACTTCATCGGAAAGGAGAAAGAGGTCATGACGCTTGGCCAACCGCACAAGCTGTTCCAGCTCATGACGGCCATAAACCGCCCCTGTAGGATTACTCGGATTGCAGATGAGAATTCCCCGTGTCCGATCATTGATGACCCGCTCAATCTCCCTCTCGGATGGCAAATGAAATCCGTCTTCGATGGTCAACGGAAGCGGTCTCAGCCTCACGTTCGCGATGGTCGCGAAACCGTTGTAATTCGTGTAGAACGGCTCAAACACGATGATTTCGTCCCCGGCATCACAAATTGCACACATCGCAAAAATGATCGCCTCCGAACCGCCGGCAGTGACAATGATCTCCTTCTCATCAAGATCAATCCCCGCCGAACGTAAGTAGTTTTTCCATGCGGTAAGGGCCTGTGGAAGACCGTTCGACGGCGCATAGGCAAGCGTGCTCTGTTTGAGGTTGTGGATGGTTTCGAAGACAATCGGCGGGGTCGGGAGATCCGGCTGACCGATGTTCAGATGATACACTTTGATCCCTTTTTTCTTCCGTTCCTCTGCCGTGACAGCAAGTTTACGGAGCGGGGACGCTTGCATCTCGCGTGCGCGCCTCGCGATAGAAACGGAGCCCAAACGGGACATCTTCTCTTCCATTACCGGTGATTCTGTTTTTCGATCGTGTACCATAAGAAAAACTACCCCGCCGCCGCGGCCCGGGGAGCCGCGTCACTTGACTTCCGCCCTTGGTCATTCGTCGGCTGAAAAATCACTCGCGAAAAACGATCATCTCTAAATAAGATATGAGCTAATCGTTGAAGGTCATCACGACTGACGGCGTCGATTTGTTTGATAATCGTATCGAGTGGACTGAGCTCTTGAAAGTACAGCTCTGAGCTTCCGAGACGCATCATTCGATTGGCAATGCTCTCAAGGCTCAACATCATGCTTCCTTTTAGCTGGGCTTTCGTCCGTTTCAGTTCCGCCTCGGAAACCAGTTTCTCCTTGAGCTTGCTCAACTCCTTGAAAATAAGGTCAATAGACGGGTTAACATGGCTCCTGTCTGTTCCGATGTAGGTACCGAAAGCACCGGTGTCGCTTACCATGCTAACGAAACTATACACGCTGTAGGCAAAACCGTATTTTTCCCGGATGTTCTGAAACAGACGAGAGCTCATGCCGTCTCCTAGGAGCGTGTTCAGAACAAGCAAAGGATACCGATTCCTGCTTTTGATACTAAACGCGACCGTTCCCAGGCAGACGTGAGCTTGCTGAATCGGACGTTCGATCACGAGCTCTTCTTTTCGTCCATGACCCGGTCGCTGTCTCCGGGCACGCGCGTCTAATGTTCCCCCGTTCTTTCCAAAGAACCGGGCTGCAAGCTCGACAATTTCATCATGCTTTACGTTTCCTGCCGCTGCAAGTACCATTCGCGAAGGCACATAGTAGCTTGAACGGTATCTGAGAAGGTCTTTCCTTGTGAACGACCGAAGATTCTCCTCCGTTCCAATCACCGGAAATCCCATCGGATGCGACCCGTACAACGACTTTTCAAAATAATCATGGATAATGTCGTCCGGATCGTCTTCGGCATTTCTCAGTTCCTCGATAACAACTCCCTTTTCTTTCTCGACTTCACGCTCGGGAAAAACAGCATGTTGTGAGAGATCGGAAAGCACATCGATGGCAAGCTTGGTGTGTTCATCTAACACCCTGGCATAAAAACAGGTGTGTTCTTTGCTCGTGAACGCATTCAAGTACCCACCAACCGATTCAATACTCCGGGAAATTTCTCTCGTCGAGCGGTTTTCCGTTCCTTTAAATACCATGTGTTCGATGAAGTGAGAAATCCCGTTTGTCCTCATGTCCTCATCGCGGGAGCCAACATCGATCCACACGCCAATTGAAACCGACCGAACATGAGGGATCGCCTCGGTCACAATGCGAAGACCGTTCGAAAGAACTGTCTTACGATAAG
>JACPLA010000145.1 GCA_016186715.1 Ignavibacteriales bacterium
AAGGGGGGAGGATTAGGCCTGGGACCTCTTGAGGCAAAAGCAGCTTCTACATTCATCATTCAGCGTTCTACGAGGTTGAACAAAAACTCTGTTTGTCATGCTGAGCCTGCCGGCCGCGCGCAAGCGTGCCTGCACGCCGGAGTGCCTGTGATAACTTCAAGATTTCACAATCGTTTCGGCACGCAGGCGTGCTTGCGGCAGGTGGGCGGAGCGAAGCATCTGCTCTGTCCAAAAGGGGCAGATTCTTCAGTCTCCGCCTTCGGCGGATCCTTCAGAATGACATTTGTTTTTTTTACGACCTCAATGAACATCGACTGTTGAATGGTGAAGGACTTGTGAGCTAATGGACTTTTTTCTCACCGATCCCGATGACATTCACGGTGACACATTGATCCTCCGGGGGGAGGAATACAAGCATTTGAGCAGAGTGCTCCGCAAAAAAATCGGGGACCATGTTTTTGTCACCGACGGCAGGGGACAATCGTATGAAGTGATGATTCGAACCCTTGGGCGCTCTGAAGCGGAGTGCGCGATTCTTCGAACCTTCTCTCGCTGGAACGAGCCGAAGAGGGAGGTGACGCTTGCGGTTTCGATTCTCAAGAATCCGGCCCGGCTCGATCTTATTGTTGAGAAAGCAACTGAACTTGGCGCCACCACCATTATTCCCCTGTTGTGCGAACGGACAATTCCCAAACATGAAAAACACACGAGACTTGAGAAAATTGCGGTTTCTTCGCTCAAACAATGTGGAAGAAGTGTCTTGCCTAAGATTTTTGTTCTTACGAGATTTGATACGCTCGTGGAACATTCGAAGCAATACGAGCTCAGGCTGATCCCTCATGAAAAAACCGAGCAGTCACAGTTCGTCGGGTCGGTCATGCGTCATCATGAGAGAGCCCGATCCGTCCTGATCGTGGTCGGGCCGGAAGGAGGGTTCAGCGAAAGTGAAATCGCGCTGTCGGGCAATCATGGATTTGTTCCGATCTCGCTCGGCCCCCGTCGTCTTCGGTCGGAAACGGCCGCGCTCTCATCACTGTGCTGGGTGGTGGGAGGGTGGTAATCGGAAACCTTAATCGAAAGCAGAGACCGTGAACATCGTTATTATCGGAGCGGGAGAGGTCGGGTCACATCTTGCGCAATTGCTGTCGCAGGAAGGGAACGATATTGTCATTATCGACAAGAGCGACGAGCGTTTGAACCGGGTCCGTGAAAGCCTGGATGTGATGACAAAGCTGGGAAGCGGAACCCAGCTCAGTGTGCTGCAGGAAGCCCGAGCGGCTGATGCCGACATGCTCATAGCCGTGACGTCCATTGACGAAGTCAACTTTACGGCCTGCCATCTCGGACGCAAGCTGGGGGCGAAGAAAACGATCATCCGCGTCAATGAGCCGGAGTTCCTGTTCGGAGAAGGAGTGCTCCGACCTGAAGAATTGGGTTTTGACCTCGTCATCTCTCCTGATGTGCTCGCGGGGAGGGAAATCGTTCGGCTCATCCGAAGGTCGGCGGCAACGGATGTGCTGGAATTTGCCGACGGGAGGATTCAGATCCTGGGGCTCAAGCTTGATCAGGAGAGCCCGCTCATCAACCGGAAACTCAGGGATATCACAAAGGATTTCACAGAGCTCCCGTTTCGCGCCGTGGCAATCAGCCGCGGTATCAGAACAATTATTCCGACTCCCGATGATGTGTTCAAGAAGGGAGATCAGATCTTCGTTGTCTCAAAGACGGAACATGTTCAAGAGATGCTGAAGATTTCCGGAAAAGAGACGGTGAAGTTCGAAAATATCATGATTCTGGGAGGAAGCGGGATTGGGCGCTATGTGGCCGAAGAACTGCAGAACGAAATATCGATCAAGCTGATCGAATCGAGTAAGGAGGAATCGGTACAGCTGGCCACGAAACTCGAAAAAACCATGGTGATCCGGGGGGAGGGGAAAGATCTCGACTTGCTTGCCACCGAGGGGATCCTTGACATGGATGCTTATATCGCAGTCACCAGGGATGAAGAGGATAACATCATCTCGTGCCTGATGGCAAAACATCTCGGCGTGAAAAAAGCAATCGCACACGTCGAAAAGCTTGATTACATTCCCCTTGCAAATGCCATCGGGATCGACGCCCTCGTCAACAAGAAACTCTCCGCAGCGAACGAGATTCTTAAGTTTGTTCGAAAGGGGCAAATTGTTTCCGTGGCGACGCTCCATGGTGTGGACGCGGAGGTGATTGAAATGGTTGCGCAGAAGGGGGCCGCGGTGACGAAGAAACCTCTCAAAGATCTCCGGTTCCCGGACGGGGCAATCATTGGATGCGTTATCCATAACGGCAGTGTGTCGATTCCGGTAGGGTCGACGCGTATCAACCCGCTGGACCGGGTCGTCGTGTTCACCTTGCCGGCCGCCCTGCGGGAAGTCGAAAAATTTTTCATCTAATTCTATGCGGATTCGACCGATCCTGAGCGTTCTCGGGTTCCTGCTCGTTATTGTTAGTCTTGCCATGCTGACGGCACTCTTCTTTTCGTTTCATTACGATGAAGATTTCCGTCCCCTCCTCTTTTCCGGGCTGATAACATTCGCTGTCGGTATTCTCTTGATGCGCTCTTTTCGACGCGTGGAGCCCGAGGAGGGATTAGGCATCCGCGAGGGATTTGCCATCGTCACGTTCGGCTGGGTCATTGCCCCGGTGTTCGGGTGTCTTCCATTCATTCTGTCTGGCGCTATTCCCTCGTTTACCGATGCGTACTTCGAGGCTCTTTCGGGGTTTACCACGGCCGGTGCATCGATCCTCCGGGACGTAGAAGCCATGCCGAAAGGAGAACTTTACTGGCGCTGCCTGACGCAATGGCTTGGTGGTTTGGGCATCATTGTCATGGCTCTGGCAATCCTCCCGTTGCTTGGTGTTGGGGGAATGCAGTTGTTCAAGGCCGAAGTTGCAGGTCCAACCAAAGATAAGCTGACGCCGCGCGTGGCCGAAACAGCGCGACTGTTGTGGGGTGTCTACGTCCTTGTCACAGCTGCCGAAGTGATGATGCTGATGGTCGGCGGAGTTTCCTTCTACGACGCACTTTGTCATTCGTTTACGACGATCGCAACCGGAGGATTCTCAACAAAGAACGCCAGCATTGCGTCCTTCAACTCGGCATACGTTGACGGCGTGGTGACGCTGTTTATGTTTGTCGGGGCAACGAACTTTGCTCTCCATTTCAGCGCGCTCAAGGGGGGTGTCAAAGGTTATTTCAGGGACAACGAGTGGATGTTTTTTACCGTTAGCTTTCTTGTCGCGGTCGCGATCATGACGCTCGTCGTCGCACCGTCTTCCTATGAAGGAGATTATCCGGCGGCATTCCGGTACGTCGCGTTCAATCTGATGTCGGTAATGAGCACCACCGGGTATGCGACGGCGGATTTTGCGCTATGGGCACCGATGGCGCAGGCGGCACTATTGTTTCTGATGTTTCCCGGGGGGTGTGCCGGATCGACTTCCGGGGGCATGAAGAGTATTCGCGTTCTCCTTTTGCTGAAGACCGCGATGAACGAATTAAAGAAACTCATCCATCCGAAGGCAGTCGTGCCGATGCGCTATAACGGTCGAGTGGTCGATCAGGAGGTACTGATGACCATCGCCGGCTTTATTATCCTTTTCCTTGTAACCTTTTCGACCGCAACGATTATTCTGACCTTAACAGGGCTCGATATCGTTAGCTCTATGAGTGGCGTCGTTGCTTGTATGAGCACTGTTGGCCCGGGATTGGGTGCGGTGGGTCCCATGGCAAATTACGCCGATCTTTCAGACCTTGCCAAGTGGACCCTCAGTGTCTGTATGCTGGTCGGCCGACTCGAGCTCTTTACGGTCTTCGTCCTCTTCAGCAAGTCATTCTGGAAGAGCTAGTGCCATTGCTAACAAGGAACCTTGTGTTTCAAGGCCACTGTTTTTTCAGATTCTAAAACGCAGAGTCGCAGAGAGCGCAGAGAATCGCAGAGGATAAGGCGTGATTAAACGAATACCACTCTGCGTTTTTCTCCGCGTCCTCAGCGCCTCTGCGTTTTAGACTACAATATTACTATCTTGAAACGGCCCAGTCTGAACCATTTTCAGGATTAAAGGATTACCGGGATGAGGATCGGTGATAATCTTCCCTAGCTCAGCACAGCTTCCACGCGCCGGTTAATGTCGGCGGCGATCGCCTCGACGTTGGTTTCAATCGCGTGCGTCAAAATCCGCGTTTCGTCCACGAATCCCTTTTCCTGAAGCGTTGTAAGGTTGATGGCGACATTCAATGCAGCCCCGCGGCAGGATGATTGTAACATCAATCCGGCAACACCGATATCGGAAATGGAATTGACGTTCCCTTTTTCTGCAACGGCCTTTGCGAGGGTTATGGCCTGTTCCGAAAGCCTCATCACCTCAAGGGGCACCAGGGTGGCTTGCTTTGTCGCTTCCTGGATGGCCGCACTCCGCTCCGCCTTCTGGGCTTCCGACTCCTTCGGCATTCTGAATGCCTCCATCACCCCGTTGAACGCCTCATTGTCCTGGTCGATCAATGAGGTCAGCTTGGCGCGGATCTCATCCGCCTGACCAAGGATCCTGATGACATCATCCTGGACCTCAGCGTACTTCTTCTTCCCGATCGTCAGATGACAGACCATGGCGGTCAGCGCCGCACCAAGGGCTCCGGCAAGAGCTGAAACGCTGCCTCCACCGGGCGCAGGCGAGTTTTCTCCGACGGCGTCGATAAACTCACCAAGACTTTTTGTTGCCAGCATGATGGTCCCCTCATTCAAAGTTGATATTCAATGATCTTCTTGTCTGGATCGAACGGCTCGAGCTGACTCAGACCTAAATGCATGACGGCAAGATCGACCAACGCCCGGTCGTCGGCGGCCGGTGTGCCTGTTTGTTCCGAATAAAACGATCCTGCCATAACAATGGCACGGAGAGGAGTGAGCCCGACAATTTCGCTCCCCGTCGCTTCCACGCCGAGAGAACCCGCCTCTTTTCTGACTTCCTCGAACGCTTTGTGGGGCGGTGTAATCTCGTAGTCCACGAGGTTGATGGAAACCTGTGCGATCTTGAATCGCTCCAGAAACACGCCCATCGCTTTCACGGCTTTGAGCGCACCGGGGATCTTCACCGTCTCTCCCCGATGGTCTTTGACTGCTTTTCCCGAGGCATCTTTCCTGGGACGGCCCGCTTCCCGGATTCTCAGTGCGATCTCATGAGCAATGTTAGAATCGGGAGTGCTAAGGTTCACGTTATAGGCAATGAGAAATTTGCGCGCTCCCGTCACGGTAGCTCCGGACCTGGCATTAAACACCGGTTCGCCAAAGTCCGGCTTCCAGGCAGGGTCCTTCAGTTTTTCCCGAAGTCCTTCATATTCTCCTTTTCGAATCTCGGCAAGATTCTTTCTTGCCGGAGTGCTCGCCGCGTGCTCATAAAGGTACATCGGGATACCGAGCTCCCGGGCTGCACGTTCCGCATAGCGTTTCGAAAGCTCGACACAGTCGTCCATCCGTACGCCCGTAATAGGAACAAATGGAACAACATCGGTCGCTCCCATGCGCGGGTGCTCTCCGTGATGAGTTTGCATGTCGATCAGGGATGCTGCTGTTTTTGTTGCCTGGAACGCCGCTTCAAGTACGCCATCGGGAGATCCAACGAATGTCACAACCGTGCGGTTGTAGTCTTTGTCGGGTTCGACTCCCAACAATTTCACATCCTGAACCCTTCTAATACTGTCGGCAATCGCGTCAATGGCTTGTTGATTTCTTCCTTCGCTGAAGTTGGGGACGCACTCGACAATCTGTTTCATCGGAATTCGAGAATGGTGCCGTGTTTGATGATCATGGCGACGTGATTCGCGCCAAAATGATACGGAAGATATCGATAATTCGGAATTTCATAGAGTATGACGTCTGCTTTCTTCCCGACCTCAAGACTGCCGTATTCGTGGGAAAGGGAGAGAGCGGCAGCGGCGTTTAACGTGCACGCGGTCACGGCTTCTTCAGGGGTCATCTTCATGTGTGTGCAGGCAATGGTCATCATGAGGGGCATGCTGAAGGACATACACGATCCGGGGTTGAAATCGGAAGCGATGGCAACGGGAACTCCGCCCTCGATCAGCGACCGGGCAGGGGCATATCGGTGGTTGAGAAAGAACGAAACCCCGGGCAGGAGAACGCCGATCACGCCGGACTCGCGGAGTCTCCCAATGCTCCCGTCGTCAATGTGTTCAAGGTGATCGGCCGAAACGGCTTTCAGCTCCGCCGAAAGCGCCGACCCGCCCGAGGGAGCAAGTTCATCCGCATGAATTTTGATCTTCAAACCCGAGTCCCCGGCTGCGAGAAGAATTCTTCGCGACTGCTCGACGGAAAAATATCCATCTTCACAGAAAACGTCGCAAAACACAGCCAGCTTTCGGCGGGAAACATGGGGTATCATTCTGCGGCAAACGAGGTCCACGTAGTCGTCCGGATTCTTTTTGAACTCAGGAGGGATCGCATGAGCCCCCAGAAAGGTCGGGACCACGGTGGTGTATTGCTCTGCTGAAAGTTCAGAAATCGTTTCCAAGATCTTTATTTCGGAATCGGGGTCAAGGCCGTAGCCCGACTTGATTTCCACCGTGGTGGTTCCGTGCCTGAGCATTGCGTCGAGGCGTGTGGCGCCGAGCTGCTTCAGGTCGCGCTTTGACGATTTCCGCGTGGCCTCGACCGTGCTCAGAATTCCTCCTCCGCTTCGGCCAATTTCCCCGTAGGTTTTCCCTTCAGATCGCATGGCGAACTCTGACTCCCGGGAACCTGCGAAAACCAGGTGCGTGTGGGAGTCGACGAAGCCCGGCAGGGCGACAAACCGGGAAGCATCGATCACTTCTGCATCGTCCCCAAGCTGCAGGGAAAATTCGCGCGCCGGTCCTGCCCAGCGGATGGTCTGTCCCTCGATGAGAAGGGTTGCATCCTCGATCACGCCGAGATCTCTCATCGCAGGCCCCGTTTTGTGAGGTTTACCTCCGGCGCTCACCGTGACAAGCTGCCTGATGTTTTTAAGCAAAAGCTGGCTCAAGGCTTCTGTCCCTCGAGGAAGAAATATGCTCCTTGAACTCCGATAGCGGAAAGGAAGTCATCAGACAATTTCAGGAATTGTGCTGCCTGGTACCGGATCCCGGACGGGAGGCGGAGTTTTGGAGCAAGGTAGTACCAGAAGGGGAGCCGGCGGCGACAGTGGACGATCTCGAAGTGACGCCTTATTGCCGGGATGAGAGAGGACTGTGAGATTTCTTCAAACGGGGAATCCGGATGAAGGCAGGACGTCAGGCCCGCCTCAAGCATCACCCGTTTCTTTTTTTCCGAGGCAAGAAAACTGCCGAGTCGTTTTCTGAGCTTCCATTTTTTCGCGTACGGCTGGATTGTCGGTACGATGGCATACAGTACGGCCGCGAACAGCCTGCGGGTCTGACTCATCCCGGCAAAGTCCATCGCGAGGAAGCTTGCTCCCGGCATCAGGGATTTCCTGACCTCGGAGAGCAAATGATCGAGATTCAACACATGATGTAACGTATCATGAGCCACGACGCAGCGGTAACGATTCTCCAGCAGCCCAATGGTGTTCAGGTCGCCGACCGAGTAACTGAGCAGATGTGTCATCGAGGCATCCACGGCCTTCTGCCGGGCGCGTTCAATACGATCACTGCTCAGGTCGATCCCCTCCACTGAACATCCCCGTTGAGCCAGCGTCAGAGCGAGATTTCCTTCGCCACAACCGAGTTCCAGAATGGGAGACCCTGCTGAAGAAGCCCGATCGACAAGCGCCTCGTATTCTTTTCGAAAGAAAATTTCAAAGAGCTTTTCATCGTCCCAGATTTGCGGATTGCGCGGATTGGGTGAGACGGATCCCCAGTACTGCGCTTCGCGCTCGATCAGGCGATGATACTGTTTCTGAGTCGTCACAGGGGGGAATGAAGGATAGGCGAAACGTTGGATTATTGATGATAGGATCCGGTGCTAAGAAATGAAGAAGTGAGAAAAGAAGCAAGAAGCGCGTTTTTGGGAACCACAGGCGATGCTCAGAGGTCCTTCATCATTCGACGTTCGATGTCTATTCTTCGAATGGAGAACACTGGATGATGAATGGAGGTGTTGGTTCTTCGCACAGGGCCGGGGGGATTTGCTTTTGCAATGAGTCGATGTGGACGACCGAGGCTCAGTTTGCGCGCGAGCTTGCCTCTTTGCGGCGGAAGCCATCACAAGCCAAGACCGGCAGCCGGGGATACTTCGGAAAACGGGGATCGGTGGCCGAAAGTGTACAGTGCACAAAGACGCTTCCCCGTTTGCCGGTAATCAATCGGGCGAACTGACACCGGCCGCATAACCCCGTGTTATCAGGGTTTTTCTGATTCATCGCGCTTTTGCAGGTGTTTGAGGTGATACGGAAGAAGAGCCGAATACAGTGTCCGATGGATGGGAGTATCAATCCCATAGGAAGTTCCCAGCCGCACGATCGTTCCGTTGAGCGCCTCGACCTCCATCGGCTTTTCGTTGATCAGATCGAAATACATTGAAGACCGGGTTCCGCTGTCGAATCGCTTGAGACCTTCGATCACGCGTGCAGGATCGATGGCCTCAATCGTCACGCCGTGTGCCTTCCCTACGGCAGTTGCCTCGTGCATTGCCCGAAAAACGACGTCCAGGGTTGGCCGGGAAGCGAGGATCTCTCCTTGATTGAGCCGGGTCACGGCTGTCATGGAACCCATGGACGAGATGAAGACAAATTTCTTCCAGAGCTCACCTACGATTTCTTGACGCAGTTCAGCTCTGATATCGGACTTGGCAAATGCCTCGTGAACATCTTTTGCCTGCCGGTCGATGGGTCCGTGCATAGGTCCAAACACGATTCGCTGTAATCCGCCGGTTTCGGTGATTTCCCCCGGCGCAGTGATCCGGGAGGAGATGTACGCAATTCCGCCATAGACGCGGCCGCGGGGAATATGGCGTCTGATGATTTCCTCGTTTTCAACGCCATTTTGAAGGGAAAGGACGATCGTGTGTGGACTGAGGACCGGATCAAGCTGTTTTGCCGCCGCTTCGGTGTCATAAGCCTTTACGCAAAAAAGCACAACATCAACAGGCTCGGATTCCTTCGTGCTCTCAAGCGCTGTGTCCGGAGGCGTAGTCCACGTTCCCGCTGAGGAGTGGATCTTGAGCCCCCCTTTTTTCATGGCTTGGAGATGGGGGCCGCGGGCAAGAAACCGGACGTGATGCCCGGCTTGCAAGAGCTTTCCGCCAAAGAAGCCACCCATACCTCCGGTTCCGAAAACAAAAAATCGCATTATCGACTCCTCAGCCGCATGGTTACAATTACTGCTTGAGGATCAACACGGATCCGGGTCATGTCCCGGTTGATCTCTTTCTCGATCTAACCAACCCGCATCGGGATGCTGATGTTCCATTCCTTTGCGTTGTCAATCGCTCTCCGATATCCTGCATCGGCGTGCCGCACGATACCCATTCCCGGGTCGTACGTCAGAACGTTCTCCAAACGCTCTTCCGCTTCCCTGGTACCGTCGCACACAATTACCATCCCCGCGTGAATCGAGAGGCCCATTCCCACACCTCCGCCGTGATGCACGCTCACCCAGCTTGCCCCACCGATCGCATTCAGGAGACTATTGAGAATCGGCCAGTCGGCAATCGCGTCGCTGCCGTCCTTCATTTTTTCGGTTTCCCGGTTTGGCGAAGCCACACTGCCGCAATCGAGATGATCGCGTCCGATGACGATCGGCGCTTTTACATCGCCGCGCGCGACAAGCCCATTGAAGATTTTTCCCATCCGCGCGCGTTCCCCGTAACCAAGCCAGCATATACGCGCGGGCAAACCCTGAAAAGCTACCTGCCTCCCTGCCTTTTCTATCCACGTGCACAGCGGCTTGTTTTCCGGAAAGGTCTCCATCACAGCCCGGTCGGTGAGGTAGATATCTTCCGGATCGCCGGAAAGCGCCGCCCAGCGAAACGGCCCTTTCCCGTCGCAAAACAGAGGGCGGATGTACTCCGGAACAAATCCGGGGATGTCAAAGGCATGGGCGATGCCGTTTGCGTGTGCCTCGCCCCGGATATTGTTCCCGTAATCAAAAACGACTGCTCCTTTCTTCTTCAACTTGAGCAGTCCCCTGACATGGTCGCAGACGGATGCTTTCGAACGTTGAATGTATTTTTTTGGATTTTTCTTTCGGAGTTCGAGCGCCCGTTTGTAGCTTAAACCGGCTGGAACGTATCCGTTGAGCGTATCGTGGGCCGACGTTTGATCCGTGACGACATCCGGAAGGAATTTTCCCGCGGCGATCTTCGGAACGATCTCGGCGGCGTTTCCGAGAAGTCCAACAGAAAGAGGAACCTTCTTTTCCTTTGCTGCCTGGACCTGAGCTAAAGCATCGCCAAGGTCTTCGGTCATGGTGTCGAGATAGCTCGTCTGCAGGCGCCGCTCGATCCGTTTTGCGTCGACCTCAACCACGAGGCAGGCCGCCCCGTTCATTGTTGCCGCCAACGGCTGAGCTCCTCCCATTCCACCCAACCCCGCGGTCAAAAGAAATCGGCCGGCAAGGCTTCCGCCAAAATGTTTCGCCGCGCACGCGGCAAAGGTCTCGTAGGTCCCTTGAAGGATTCCCTGCGTTCCGATGTAAATCCAGCTTCCGGCGGTCATCTGGCCGTACATCGTTAAGCCGAGCGCTTCCAGTCTGCGGAATTCCTCCCACGTCGCCCACCGCGGAACCAACATGGCATTGCTGATCAGCACCCTCGGCGCATCGGCATGGGTCTTAAACACTCCTACCGGTTTTCCCGACTGTACAAGGAGCGTTTCGTCATTTTCGAGTTTCAGCAAACTCTGAACGATCGCATCGTAGCATTCCCAGTTCCGCGCGGCCTTCCCCGTGCCGCCGTACACAATCAGCTCCTGCGGCTTTTCGGCAACGTCGGGATCAAGGTTGTTCATGAGCATACGGAGCGCTGCCTCTTGAATCCATCCCTTGCAATTTAACTTCGTCCCGCGTGGTGCGTGAATGATGCGATGTGGTCTTTTTGTCATGATTCATCGTTCTTGTATGCGACAGCCCCAATTTCAATGATCGCTTGACGGGGGAGATTGGAGACTTCGACGGTTACTCGTGCCGGGTACCGGTCTTCCGGGAAATACCCGCCGTAGATCAGGTTCATCTGCTGAAAATCGTTGATGTCCTTCAAGTAGACCGTGCATTGAATAACATGACTGGAATCATATCCGGCCAGACTCAGGACGGCGTTGAGGTTCTCCAGAGATTGTCGGGTTTGATCACCTATGGTGTTGCCGGCGAGCTTTTGTGTTTCCGGGTTCAGGCCGATTTGTCCGGACACGAAAAGAAAGTTGCCTACCCGTACGGCCGGGCTGTACGGACCGATGGTTTGAGCGTCCGCGATGAAAGCCCTCGATGACCGGCGCATAAGTTCATCCTGAATCAAGGCTCGAATTTCGTCGTCCGATTTTCCGCATGCGGCCAGCCCCGGCAGACAGGCGAGGATGAAAAAGCGAAACAAGACAATTCCGAAACGGTTTGAGAACTGTTTCATGTGTGCACCTAGAGCTTGTATCCAATCGCCCGCAACAGCTCTTTCCTTTTGGCAATATCCTCCGCGGTTTCAACGCCTTTTGTGCGCACGCCGTCGATGACGCCGAGGATTCCCCGTCCCTGTTCCGACTCGGCTACAACAACCTCAACCGGATTGGCTGTCGCGCAATAGATATGGCAGACTTCGGGAACGTTCTTGATGGTGTTGAGGACGTTGACCGGAAAACCGTTCTCCAGGAACAGGATGAAGCAGTGTCCGCAAGAGAGGTTCAGGGCGTTTTTCTTTGCCAGTTCGATCAGCGCCGGATCGTTGCCGACCCATCGGACGAGCGCCGGCCCGGAGGATTCGCAAAACCCGAGGCCGAATCTCATTTGAGAACTGGTTTGTACGATCGCCTCGTAAATGTCCTCAACGGTTTTGATAAAATGACTTTGTCCCAGTATGAAATTTGTTGTCTCCGGTTTTTCGATCTTGATAAGAGAAAGTTCCATGGAGACCTCCTGAGGAAAACTGCGGGGTTCAACTTATTTTACATCAAGACCCCTTCGATATTCTGCATTCAACATTCAGTATTCGATATTTCTTCTTTTTCATCAAAAGCAATATCGAATTGAGAACGCTGAATGTTGAATGGAGAAGTTGGTGCCGTATTGAGTCATGCATGTTAGCGAAGAAGTTCCATCTGTTCAACGCCGAGAAGCCAGGAGAGGACAGCCTGTCCTTTCTTGACCGGATGCTTGGTTTCAAGGCAAGCCAGCGATCCTTTCCTCATCTCAAGTCTGAACTGTTCATCGCCGGCGGTGAGAAGGGAAATCGCGCTGCTGAGCTGGGGTTCGTGTCCGACCAGTAGCAGACACTCCACGGGGTGGTCGTTGACGACGATGATGAGATCACGCAGGTTGCTCCCCGAGATCAACGACTCCGTTGTCATGAGATCATGGATCCCCATGTTCTGTTGAACGATCTCCGCGGTCTCGCGGGCCCGGTGAAGAGGGCTTGTCAGGATAAGATCGAGGGAAGCCCGCGACCGCTTGAGAAAACGGACAACGGCTTTGATCTGCTCCCTTCCGCGATCGCTGAGGGGTCTTTGGCTGTCGTGATAATACGGGGATTCCACGGCATCGCCGTGGCGCAGAACGTAGAGACGCATTGCAAGCAAGCTCCTCGCCGCCTACTCTTTCGTCAGATTGTATTGCTGGATTTTTGTGTAGAGTGTTTTCAGGCTGATCCCGAGAATCCTGGCTGCCATGTTCTTGTTCCAATTGACGTTTCTGAGCACTCCGTCAATATGTGACTTCTCGATCTCACGGATGGAAACAGCAGAACCGATCTGAGGCCCTTTTCCGTCCGCAGCCGCGGGAACCTCAAGCATTCCATGAGTTCCCAAGGGAAGCGCAAGGTCGTCGGGTTGAATCACGCTGTCGCGGCAAAGGATCGCAGCCCGCTCAATGACGTTCTCCAGCTCGCGCACATTCCCGGGCCAGTAGTATTTCTGAAGCACGTCGAGGGCCTTGGGATCGATGCGGATCGAATTGCGGGAGCGGATCTTGTTCTTCAAAAAGTATTCAACAAGAAGCGGGATATCATCTTTTCGATCCCTGAGGGCAGGGATCTGCAGGGTGATGACATTGATGCGGTACAGAAGATCTTCTCGGAACCGCCCTGTGGCAACTTCGGCCCGGAGATCTTTGTTTGTCGCCGAGATGACTCTCACGTCCGATTTCAGAACCTTGTTTCCGCCGACACGCCGGTATTCGCCCGTCTGAAGAAAACGGAGCAGTTTTGGCTGGATCATCAGGCTGACTTCACCGATTTCGTCAAGAAACAACGTTCCACCGTTCGCGATTTCCACAAGACCCTGTTTTGCAGTATGAGCGTCCGTAAATGCCCCTTTTTCGTGACCAAACAGCTCGCTTTCAATCAGAGTCTCAGGGATCGAAGCGCAATTCAATGCCATAAAGGGTTGGCTATTCCTGAGACTGTTGCGGTGGAGGAAACTGGCAACGAGTTCCTTCCCTGTTCCGCTGCTCCCCTGAATCAAGACGGCGGAATCAGTCGGAGCGACCTTGTGAGCGACAGCGAGAACCCCGAGAAACTTCGGGCTGTTTCCGATCATGTGAGAGGAAACAGCATGACGGGCGAGCTCTGACTTGAGCGCCTTGTTTTCTATCACGAGTCTCCGGCGTTCAAGGGCGCTGTCAATGACCGTGAGGAGTTCGTCGGTGGAATACGGTTTGGACAGGTAGTTCGAAGCTCCGAGCTTCATGCACTCGACGGCGACTTTGAGATCGCCTACTCCGGTCAGCATGATCACCGGCAAGTCCAGAAACCGATCCTTGACGTATTTCAGGACCTCAACGCCGTCGACGCGGGGCATTTTGACGTCCAGGAGGGCAAGATCAAACGATTTGGATTGGAGAAGATTGATGGCCTCAACGCCGTCCCTGGCCGTTTGCACGTCGTATCCCTCAGGCTCAAGGATCGTTTGAAGCAATGAAAGGAAGGATTCTTCGTCGTCCACTGCAAGGACCGAAATCGATTGTTTCCCCATGGCTCCGCCGATGGTTAACGGACAGGAAGGGCAAAATGGAAAGTGGCCCCTTTCCCCGGCTCCGATTCGACCCAGATCTTTCCGTTGTGGGCTTCGATGATCCGCTGGCAAATGATGAGGCCCAGGCCGGTGGTCCGCTTCTTGTTTTCCTTGTCGGACGACACGTTGCGGTAGCGGTCGAAGATTAGGGGCAACTCTTCCTTGGGAATTCCCTGGCCGCTGTTAAAGACCGAAACCATGACAAAGTCGGACGGCTGCTGTCCTTCTTCAAGCACGAGCTGGACCTTCCTGGCCTGAACAACAATCGCCCCTTGCGGGGGAGTGTACTTTAACGCGTTGCTCAGGTAGTTTTGCATGACCTGTTCGATTTTTTCGGAGTCATACTCCAGGGGAGGTAATCCGGCTTCGGCCGTTTGATCGAGGGTAATCTTGTTCGATTTGATCGGTATCTGAAATTCGTGCACCATTTTGGAAACCGAGTCGGCCACATTCCCGATTCCTTTGTTCAAGCGAACACGGCCGCCTTCGAGCTTCGTCAGGTCCATCATGTCATTCAGCAGAAGGATGACCTTGTCGATGGAATTCGTCATGTAGCCCAGCAGCTCTGTCTGGTGATCTCCGACCGGGCCGGCCATCCCCTTTAAGAGATACCCGATGCTTTGTTTGAGGCCGGCGATGGGATTGTGGAGATCGTACAACAGGCGGGCGGTGTGTTCCGCCTGGAGGCGGCGGATCCTGTCTTCCGCGTCACGTTTTTTCAGAAGCGCTTTCAGCTGGGGGACCAGCTGGTCCATGTCGAGCGGCTTCGTGAGGTATTCGCGCGCCCCGAGCTTCATCGCTTCGACAGCCATACTCACATCGCTCATGCCTGTCATCATGACGACTTCGGTCTGGTTTGAATTTTTCTTAATGTACCGGAGGACCTCGAGACCGTTCGCTCCCGGCATCTTGATGTCGAGCAGAGCGACATCGAAATCATGTGACTGAACTTTTTTGATTGCCTCGGTTCCATCCGGGACCTCTTCCACTCCAAATCCTTCGTCTTTCAGCCAGGCCGCAATGGTCGATCGAAGCCCATCTTCGTCGTCGGCAATGAGAACGTTGATTTTTTCAGTGGTCATGGTGAGCAATCCCTGCCCTGGAATGAGTCGGCTTTAAATGCCTCAAGAGTATAAACAGTTTCGCTGGAAAAGTCAATCGTGATCGTGTGACCTGTGCCTGCGAGTTGAATTTCTGCCAAGTCACTGCTACATTGAGGGCGCTGTACTTTGCCACAATAGATAATCATCCGGAATGGCCATCTATTCTCTTGACGGCGACTCTTTGACTCTCGACGCGCTTACGGACATTGCCATGCGTCACGCGGAGGTCCGGCTTTCGCCGCGGGCCCGGCGGCAAATTGCGCGTGCACGCGCCCTTGTGGATCAATGGGTGCGGAACGGCGAGATGGTTTATGGGGTGACGACCGGCTTCGGCGAATTCAGTACGGTTCGGATCGGCCCGTCCCATATCGAGCAACTTCAGGAGAACCTCATCCTGAGCCATGCTGCGGGATCGGGAGAGCCGCTCCCGCCGGAAATTGTGAGAGCGATGATGGCTCTGAGAATCAACGCGCTTGCCAAAGGATACTCCGGGGTTCGCCAGCAAACCCTGGATCTCCTGGTCGGCATGTTGAATCGTGAAGTGATTCCCGTCGTCCCCTCGCAGGGATCTGTCGGTTCAAGCGGCGATCTTGTGCAGCTTTCCCATCTTGTTCTTGCGATGATTGGAAAGGGTCAGGTATGGGAGCGCTCATCGGAGCGGGCGCGCAAGGTCTCCGCGCGTTCAGCACTCAGGAAACACGGTCTGAATCCGGTGAGACTCGGCGCAAAGGAGGGGTTGGCGCTGATCAACGGTACTCAAATGATGAGCGCCTACACCGCGCTGGCCGTTTCGCAGGCGCTGGATCTCTGTAAAACGGCGGATGTTGTTGCCTCCCTCAGTGTCGAAGCGCTTCGGGGAAGCGACACGCCGTTCGACCGGCGAATTCAGAAACTCCGTCCGTTTCGGGGACAAAAAGCCGCGGCCGCAAACGTCCGTCGAATGATGAAGGGAAGTGAGATCCGTGAATCGCATCGCACCGACGATCCGCGAGTACAGGATGCCTATTCCATCCGCTGTATTCCGCAGGTTCACGGAGCATCGCGCGATGCAATAGACTACGTTGCCGACGTCATGGCTGTCGAAGTCAACGCGGCCACTGATAACCCGCTGATCTTCCCGTCGGAACGCATCCATCTGGAAGGGGGTAACTTCCATGGCCAGCCGGTCGCTCTGGCAGCCGACTTCCTTGCGATCGCGCTGGCAGAACTTGCCAATATTTCGGAACGACGCGTCGAACGACTCGTGAACGGATCCTTGAGCAGCCTCCCCCGGTTTCTGACCAGACACGGCGGCCTGCATTCCGGTCTCATGATCGCTCAGTACACGGCGGCTTCCATTGTCTCCGAAAATAAAGTCCTCTGTCACCCGGGCAGCGTCGATTCGATCCCGACCTCTGCCAATCAGGAGGACCATAACAGCATGGGTTCAGTGAGCGCTCAAAAGGCGTGGAAGGTGCTCAGGAATGCCCAGACGGTCATCGGCATCGAGCTTCTCTGCGCCTCTCAGGGCCTCGATTTTGTGAAGGAATTGTCGGGCGAAAGACCGCTGAAAGCAGGGAAGGGGACGGAAGCCGTGCACCGAACAGTCCGGCAACAGATCCCCAGGCTTGAGCGGGACCGTATTCTATACTACGACATCGAAAAAGCTCTTCGGCTGGTTGTTTCCGGAGCCGTTGTGAACGCGGCAGAACGGAGCGTCGGGCCGCTTCAATAGGAAATCATATGAAACTCAAGAAGGAATTGATCCGATCGCTCCCCAAGGTTCTTCTTCATGATCACCTGGACGGGGGTGTCCGCTCGTCAACGGTCGTCGAATTGGCCAAGGACACGGGGTATAAGAAACTCCCCACGACGGATTCGGAAGAACTTGCCCGCTGGTTTCACCGCGGGGCTACCCGGGGAAGCTTGCCTCTCTTTCTCGAGGGATTTGAACATACGTGCGGGGTGATGCAAACGGAGGGGACCCTGGAACGTGTCGCGTACGAAATGATGGAAGACATGAAACACGACGGAGTCGTGTATGTCGAAACTCGGTTTGCTCCCGTTTTTCATCAACAGAAAGGACTTCACCTCGAAACGGTCGTCAAATCCGTTCTCCGGGGACTGGAGAGGGGCAGAAAGGACTTCGGCGTTGAATTCGGGCTGATCCTTTCAGCTATGAGGAATATGAAGCCCGCGATTTCCATGGAGATTGCGGAACTTGCCGTCGACTTTCGTCATCAAGGAGTGATCGGATTCGATCTCGCCGGAGAAGAAGGCGGCTATCCCCCAAAGAAACATGTCGACGCGTTTCACTTTATCCAGCGGGAAAATTTCAATATCACGATTCATGCGGGAGAAGCGTTTGGCAAGGAGTCGATCTGGCAGGCAATCCAGTGGTGCGGGGCTCACCGGATCGGGCACGCCACACGCCTCATCGAGGATATGAAGGTGAAAAATGGGACCGTCCAGAGTATGGGAACGCTGGCTCAATATGTGTTGGACAAGAGGATCCCGCTCGAGATTTGCCTCACGAGTAATGTTCATACCGGCGCAGTCAAGAAGCTTGAGGAGCACCCGTTCGGATATTTCTACCGATACAAATTTCGCGTCATGCTGAACACCGACGATCGGCTCATGAGCAATATTACGCTGACCGATGAATACAAGACCGCGGCTGACGTGTTCGGCCTGACGTTGACGGATCTGGAAAAGCTGACGATCAATGCCATGAAGAGCGCGTTTGTGCCGTACAAGAAACGGATCGCACTGATTTATGATGTGATCAAACCGGGTTTTGCGAAGGCGAGGAAAAAGATGGGGAAGTGAAGGGTGATGGTTCGACAGGCTCACCATCAGCTTAATGGTTCAAATAATCACCCTGAGCAAAGCCGAAGGGTGAAGAGCAAAGGGTGAAGAGTGAAGAGGGGGCGGAAACGAGCCCGACATCTCCTTCCGCAACAAGAGCCAGGAATGACCTTTCCTTTGAATCGATCTTTTGCTCAGATTGTCTGAATCAAAATTATCAGAATTTTGGAATTTCCAGAATCATGATACCTGAAACCCAATTCTGAAAATCCTTTGATTCTGAATTCTGATTCTGACGCCTCGCTTTCCCCGGCGCCTTTTTTCTCATCTCCCCTCGTTCTCAACGAGCTGCGTCACCCGTTCGGCCTCCCGTTTCGGCATTCGGAGCCGGAGAACCACCTCATTGTCCTCGTACGTCGTCTCCCGCACCTCTCCCACAGTGTGCAGGTAGGAGATCAGTTTCTGCCGGCTCTGCGAGATGGTGAACACGCGTTCCACGAATTCCTTTTCCAGAAGAGCCAGCACCTGGCTCTTGAGGCCGAGAAGATTAATTCCCCTTACGGCTGAAACAAACACCGATCGTGGATGGTCCCTGGCTACCACCTGAAGAATACTGCGATCCACGAGCCGGTCAATCTTATTGAACACCATCAGCGTGGGCTTGGACCCGCATCCGAGGTCGTTCAGCGTGTCGTGAACGATTCGGATTTGATCTTCAAAGGTTCTGGATGTCAGATCCACGACATGAATCAGCATGTCTGCCTCGGTTATTTCCTCAAGAGTACTCTTAAAGGAGGCGACCAGATGATGGGGGAGTTTCCGGATAAAGCCGATGGTATCGGTCATCAGAATATCGACTCCTTGACCGAGCGGTACGAGTCTCGTTGTCGGATCAAGAGTGGCAAACAGACGGTTTTCGACAAACACCTCCGAACCGGACAGAACATTCAGGAGCGTTGATTTGCCGACATTCGTGTATCCTACAAGAGCCGCCCTTGTGTGTTTGCTCCGGCCTTTGCGCTGAGTTACTCGCTGCCGGCCAATCCTTTCGAGTTTTTCTTTGAGATGACTGATGCGTGTGCGGATCATGCGCCGGTCGGTCTCGATCTGCGTTTCGCCAGGTCCTTTCGTGCCAATGCCCCCGTACTGCTTCGAGAGGTGAGTCCACTGACGGGTCAGCCTCGGGAGCAGATACTGAAGCTGCGCCAGTTCGACCTGAGTTTTGGCTTCCATGGTTTTTGCCCGTGAGGCAAAAATATCGAGGATCAGAGCGCTTCGGTCGAGGACCTTGCAGCCGAACTCGCGTTCCAGATTCTTCACCTGCACACCCGCCAGGTCGTCGTCAAAGATGACAAGCGGAATGTTGTGCTGCTCAATCACGGACTTGAGTTCCTCGACCTTCCCTTTGCCGATGAAATATGCCGGATCGATCCTGTCGCGGTCCTGAATGATCCGCGCCGCCACGTCGGCCCCTGCCGTACCTGCAAGCAGGGTCAGCTCATCGAGCAACTCTTCGGTTTCTGCCTTGTTCACCAGTCGCGTGGACACACCGATGAGAATACACCGCTCTTTGTCGGATTTGGAAAGTTCGATCATGCCGGCTCCGCGGTGAATTGGGCAAGGGCGTGACGACTCTCACGGGCAACCACGGCTTCGAGGAGGGCAATAATCAGGGCTGCAAGAAGGAGTTGCTTCCAAAGCTCGACGCCGTGCCGTGTCTCGAGAATGACCGGACGAATCGAGGAAAGGTCGTCGATGGTTCGAATGGCTCCGGCTTTCACTCCAAGGCGCTCAAAGGCTGAAATTACCTTCTGCTCGTCGGCCTTCAAAACCGCCGATTCATCCGGATGCATGTTCACGCTGAATGTGCGAAGAACGGTTTCGCCGGTCTTGACCTCGTAGATGCCCGGCTCCCGGGATTCGGTGAACCGCAAACTTCGACGTTGGAGAACGACGGGGAGCTCAAACCGGCGAGGAGTGACAATCGTTGCCCTCGCAAGGGCAGGAAGCCCCGTTAGTATCACTTCATCACCGGAGACAGCCGATGCCTGCTTGATCTGCTCCTGAGCGGTATAAGCAACCGATCGGTGAAGAAGCGGAACAAACAATCCCTTCAAGGGAAAATCAGAGAAGGAGAGGTCGGCCGAAACGGCAAAAAGTAGAATTCGGCCGGCACCAAGCTGTTGCTCGAGGAGAAATGGAGATCCACCGGCAATGGTGATAAGGGAGAATGCACGCTCCGTCGGAATGAGCCTCGCATGAGTCTGGATTCTCGGAGACTCCAGCGACTTCGCCGGTTGATTCCGTAAGGCCGCATCGTCCTCTTGAAACATTTCCTGAAACAGAGGGTGTCGAAGTTCCGCGCGATCGAACTCGAGGAACGACGATGATCCTTGTCCGTCTCTCAATGTTTCGATTGCGGCGAGTTCGGGGAGTTGCAGTGTTTCCCGGAGGGGAGCAAACGCCTCCGGGGTGGTTGTCCGACCGGGGAAGAGGATTAACCCGCCGCCTTCAAAAACAAAACGCCGGAGTCCTTCGGCCTGAACGGCAGTCAGTTCCCTGAGATTCGCAAGAAGAACAACGTCAAAACCCGCCAGCAGGGAGGATGTTAGCCTCTCGTACGATGTTTGCTGCGTCCGAAGCACCGATCCGTTTTCCTGGCGGGTAGCGAGAGCGGTCGCAATGTACCGGAGATCCTTGTGATCTCCCACAAGAAGGACGCGGAGCCGTTCGGGCAAATGAAGGCTAAAATACCGGCGATTGTCGTACTGCACATCATCGTCCTCGAGTTCAACGAATCCCCGAAGATGCCCGCCGGTTTTGGGTACGATCGAAAACTCGATTTCTGCGGTTGCCCCTGCATCCACGGTCACACCGCGTTGGGCCACCCTTGTTCCGTTCAGAAAAACGCTGGTCAAATGATTCCGGATCGTCCCTGTGGAATGATTCCGGACAACCGATTTGAGCAAGAAGGGTTTTCCTGTTTCAAGGAGAGCCCCGGGAATATCGACGGATTCGACCGATGCATTCCGTAATTCCCTGCGTCCGATCGGAACAGAGAAGAACCGAACGCCTGGATCGAACAGCGCCTCCGCGCCAGCCCGGGTTCTAACCATGAGACCGGCTTGGAAGTCCGAAATCACATAAACTTCCTTGTTGAGGTTGCGCGCGGACGAGAGGAGGCGGGCCGCAACGCGGAGCCCGTCTTCCAGTTTCCGGTGGACCGGCGACGGCTTGATTCCCTCGATGATGGATGCAGCTGTGGCCAGATGGTGGGGCGGGGCGGAGGTCGTCTCTGCAGACTGAGAAACGGCCTCGGAAAGAGGAACGACAGAGACGTCGTCACCCTGATAAAAGAGTCCCAGAATGTGCGCGGCGGCTTCGCGAGCCTGCTTGAGATACTCGCCGTGTTCGTCGGAAGCAGTCATGCTATACGAATCGTCAAGGAGGACAACGGCGGACGATTTTGCCAGCGTGGAAACCGCCGGGGGGAGGCTCCCGCGCAGCGTCGGCCGGGAAAACGCGAGAACAATCAGAATCACCAGAAGCGTGCGCAAGATCAGAAGAAGGATCTGGCGTAGCTTCAATCTCCGAATCCGCGTGCGCTGGAGTTCTTTGATAAACCGAAGCGTGCTGAACTCGATGGTCCTGAGCTTACGCAGGCTCAGGAGATGGAGGAGGAGCGGAATCGCGGCGGCGAAAAGGCCGAGGAGAACGAGAGGATTAAGAAAAGTCATCAGGCACTGTCATGATTCAAGAGGTAACTTAAGTCGAAGAACTCCGAAAATCAAGTTCGCATCCGCTTCAGTATCAACCGCGGGTTCCTCGATCACAGTGTCCTCCTTTCACTTCCCTCTGTGTGTTACGCGCCTCTTTGAACTCTGAGCCTCAATGATGTCTTCCTCCAATTGAAAATGCGCCGCCACCTCCGGTTGAGCGTCATTGATATTCGGAACATATTTCGGTACTATTCTTCAAACATGTGATCCTGTCTATGAGTCGTTGTCTTGTTTTCCTCCTTGTCTTGGTGGCGGTGTGCGGCCGCGTCCTTCCTGCTCCTCAAAACGGCCAATCCCTCCGCACCTTGGTGATCCGGCCCGACGTGACCGATCCGGTCCGGGCCATCCCTCCGATTCTTCCCCATGGAGAAGTGCGAGGGCCGACGGTGGGGCTCGTTCTGAGCGGAGGCGGAGCCAGGGGCCTTGCGTCGGTGGGTGTTCTTGAAGCTTTTGAAGAAAACAACATCCCGATCGATTTTATCACGGGCACGAGTATTGGCAGCATTATCGGCGGCCTTTATGCTGCCGGGTATTCTGTCGATCAACTCAAAGCCCTTGTCGACACGAC
The DNA here is from genome assembly GCA_016186715.1 of Ignavibacteriales bacterium. Taxonomy (GTDB): domain Bacteria; phylum Bacteroidota; class Ignavibacteria; order UBA10030; family UBA10030. The sequence goes on from JACPLA010000145.1 coordinate 22,413, forward strand.
CAACTGGGAAGAAATCCTGAGTCTGAGTGATGAAGCGCGCAGACGGGATATGTTCTATGACCAGAAGCTCTCAGAGGACAAGAGCGTGCTTGTCCTGCGGTTCGACGGTTTTGAGCCTGTCCTTCCGGAGGCTTTTTCCACCGGGCAGCGGCTCACCCAGTATCTGAATGTTCTTTCCCTTCAGGCCATTTATCATCCGACTCCGTCGTTTGACGATCTCCGTATTCCATTCCGCGCCGTCGCTACGGATCTTGTGTCGGGCAAAAGGGTTGTCATTGGCGAGGGGGATCTCGCTGAGGCCCTGCGGGCAAGTGTTTCGGTCCCCCTCTTGTTTCATACCGTCAAGAAGGACACAACCCAACTTCTTGATGGGGGACTCACATCCAATATCCCGGCGGATGTGGCAAGGTCCTGGGGCGCTGATATCGTCGTGGCTGTCGATGTGACAAGTCCCCTCCGTCCGGCCGAGAAGCTCAACGCGCCCTGGGAGATCGCAGATCAGATCATCGGGATCTCAATGCAGCTGGCGAAGAAGGAACAGCTCAGGAATGCCGATTACGTCATACGCCCCGGGATTGGAGATCACCTGTCCACGGAATTTAACGGGCTCGATTCGTTGATCCGCCTCGGACGGGAGGAGGGATCGAAGATTCTCGCGGCTGTGAAAGTCGATCTCGCAAGACGCGCAAATAACGACGAGCATCGCCGGTCGTTTTCTTTCCCTTCCTTTTTTTATGACGCCGAACTCCTTCATTCATGGAAGGATCAACTCCAGGCGGTGGTCGTCAGCGATTCCGTGGACGACCTCACCCTCAAGACCCTTGTGACGGAAATCTATGCTTCGGGTAATTTCGAGAGCGTTCAATGTGTCATCGACGAATATCCCGGACGGACGGAGATCCGTTTGGATGTTCAGCGAAACCCTGTTCTCACGGGCGTCGATATCCTGGGGACTGCCGTTTTGTCCGCCGACACCCTTGCGGAGGTCTTCTCGGAGTTGATCGGTCAACCGCTGAACTTTTTTTCTGCCCAGCGAGCATTGGAACGTGTTCTCAAGGAATACCGGGATGGCGGGTACTCGCTGGCGACGATCGACTCAGTTACGTTCGACCGGCTCTCGGGACGCGCGACGGTCCTCATCGACGAAGGTGTCGTGTACCGGAGGACCATCGTGGGGACAACAAAAACAAAGGACTATGTGATCTGGAGGGAACTTCCCTGGTCTCAGGGAGACGTTTTTCGCGTTGACAAAGTCGCCGAAGGGTTGTCAAATCTCTATGGAACCACGCTGTTCGAGCAGGTGTCGATCAATATCCGCAGGGAAGGGGAGAAAAATCGTCGCAAAGTGGTTATCATCAACGTCCGTGAACGATACACGGATCTGGTGCGGCTTGGAATACTGATCAATAACGAGCGAAACGTGCAGCCTTCCATCGATATGCGCGACGAGAATTTCCTGGGAATCGGTTCCGAGATCGGTGTCCAATTCTTCGGCGGCCTGCGGAATCGAGCCTACTTGGGTGAATTCAAGGCGAGCCGGATCTTCAATTCCTACTTGACGTTCGGTCTGAGGGGGTACTACAATCTTAAGGATATCAATGTCTTTAAGGATGAGCCTCTCGTCAGTCCGACCCGGTGGAACAGGGTTCGCGATGGGGAGTATCGTGAGGTGCGGGAAGGACTCTCCATGTCCTTTGGAACACAGCTTGAGCGTCTGGGCCAGGTGATTCTTCAGGGGCGGATTGAGCATCAACGTCACTGGAGCATCTTCAGTCAACCCGTCGCTTCCGAGAGCTTTCGGGTCAACGCCCTCAGAATCGGAGCAAAGGTCGATTCCCGCGATCGGTTTCCCTATCCGCGCGATGGGGTTATGATGGAGTTTTTCTATGAATCCGGCGTTGTCACGGTGCCCGAGCGCCAGGGGTTTAACAAAATGTTTTTTGATTACCGGTGGTATAACACGCCGTTTTCGCGACAGACGCTCCGGCCTCGCATTACAGTGGGCTTTGGAGACGAAACGGTTCCTTTGACCGAACATTTCACTCTAGGGGGCGAAGAGAACTTTTACGGTTTCCGCGAGGACAACGCCCGGGGGAGGCAGCTGTTCCTTGTGAGCCTTGAGTACCGTTATTTCCTGCCGATTCGGGTTTTGTTTGACACCTATCTCGGAGTCCGGTACGATCTCGGGAATATTTGGGGAAAGGTTGAACAGATCCGGATCAAAGACCTCCGCCATGGGATCGGCCTCTTCCTCGCTTTTGATACACCCATCGGGCCGGCACAGATTTCGGTGGGGAGAGCCTTTTTCATTCGAAAAGACCTGTTTGATAGTCCCTTGAGCTACGGCCCCACGTTGTCGTATTTCAAGCTGGGGTATGCATTCTAGCGCGATTTGTAAGAAGAAATCTTGTGTTTCTCCGTTTTCGCCTTTTCAATAACGCGCTCATACCTGCCGCATGAGCCTTATCGGAAGCGGCACCAGTCCGTGCAACGATTTCCCCCGCTTTTGCGTAAGTAAACGGAGCACCGCGAACCTTTCATGAAAAATCCGTTTGAACAACTCTCTGCACGATCGATCCGAGTCCTCTTCTCCGCTTTTGTGATCGTCGTTCTGTTTATCAGTTCGGTCAATTTTCTCGACGTCATGATTTTCAAGGCGACGAGCAATGATCAGTGCGGATGGTTACCGCGGCCTGATGGGGAGCCGGGTGCGCTCATCACCGATGTGGCTCCGGACGGAGTAACGGATAGAGCCGGGATCAAAGATGGGGACATTCTTCTGGAAATCAACGGCCGGTCGTTTCGAACACCGGCCCAGGCCATGAGTATCATCAATCCCATGCGGGGAGGTGACACGGCAACCTACCTGATTGAAAGAAATGGCGCACAGTTTGAAGCAAAGGTCGAAATTCTGAAGCTCGTCAACGTCCTCTATCTTGGATACTGCTTCCTCGGCGTAAGCTTCCTCGTTGTCGGGTATGTCGTGGTGATGACCCGGCCTACAGGGAAAACCCAACGTCAGTTTGCATTCTACGCCCTCGTGACGATGCTTGTGTTCGGTCTGTCGAATCTGGGAATCGACCCCTCCGTAGACCCGCCCTGGAAGGTCATCACGTTGGCCGTTGGGTTCGGCGCGGGAAGGTTCATTGCTATTCCGGTTTTCCTGATGTTCTTTCTTCATTTTCCCGTACGGCGAAAGGTTCTCGATCACCTCTGGTTCAAGATCGCTATCTTCTCCTTCAGCGCAATCGTCGTCGTTCCTTTTTTCACCGGATGGCTTCAGCTCATTCCACCCGAATTCCGAGGCTTTTTCGTGGGACTCCCTTTCCTCTTTTACCTGGGAGGGCTTCTCGTGTTTATCCATTCCTATTTCCGTCGTGTTGAAAAAGAGAAGCGGAAACAGGTCCGCCCGATTTTTGTCGCAGTCCTCATCGGGATCGCTACCTTTGTCTATCTGATAATACTTCAGGGTTCCAACCCGTTTTTGATTTTTACAAAACCCGTTGTCTATGCCCCCATCGTATTATTGGCCGGCGTTCCGGTCGCGTTTGGGTATTCGATCTTCCGGTACCGGTTGATGGACATTGATCTGATCGTCAAGCGAAGTCTCCTGTACGGCGCCATTACGGCCATGATTGCCGCCCTCTATCTTGGGATGGTGTTCGGAATCGGGAGCCTCCTGGGCTCCTTGATCGGGGATAACGAAAACACACTCCTGAATGTTCTTGCGTTTCTCGTGATCGCATTTGCATTCGATCCGGTGAAACAGAGGGTCCAGGACTGGATCGACCATCTGTTCTACCGTCAGCGGCTGAACTATCAGCAGGCCTTGCTTGAATTCAGCCAGGAACTCCCGAGTCAGATGAATCTGGATCAGATCCTTCATTCGATGGTGAACCGGATTTCCGGGACGATGCACGTCGATCGGGTCGCAGTCGTCCTGTGCGATGAAAAAGAAGGCTGTACCAGCGTTGGAAGAAACATACCTGTGCGATGCTGCTCGTTCGCCGAAGACGAGGGAGGACTTCTGGATCTTCTCAAACTTACCCGCGCAGCACAGTACTTCGGACTTCTGGCCGAGGAACCGGATTCGATCAAGATTCATGAAGCCGACAAGGGCAAGATTCTGGAAGCGGGGATGGTGCTTTCCGTTCCTATGTTCCTCCAGAATCGCCTCATTGGCATGATCGTCGTTGGCCCGAAGCTCTCGGAAAAAGCATACTCGCGGGAGGACATCAGTTTGCTTGCCACGGTGGGCAGCCAGGCGGCCATTGCCATCGAAAATGCACGTCTTCACAAGACGGAAATCGAACGGCAGAAGATCGAAGAGGAACTGGCTCTGGCGCGTCGGATTCAACAGGGGTTGCTGCCAAAGGAGAACCCAGCCATCGACGGACTTGATGTCGCCGGTGTTGCGATTCCGGCGCAAGTGGTGGGAGGCGATTACTACGATTTTATCGAACTCGGGCCGAAGAAGCTGTTGGTCGTTGTGGCGGATGTTTCAGGAAAAGGAATGTCGGCAGCGTTGTATATGTCGAAGATTCAGGGAATGGTGCAGCTCGCCGCCCATATGTATCAATCTCCGCGCGAGATGCTGACCCACGTCAACCGCCGCATCTACGACGGCATTGAACGGAAATCGTTTATTACGATGATTCTGGCCCTCTTCGACCTTGAGCGTCGTGAAGTCACCATTTGCCGCGCTGGTCATAACAAAGCGCTGATGGGGACAAACGGACAGCTTGAGTATCTTGATGCTCAAGGGATCGGTCTTGGCCTCGAGCGCGGGCCGGTGTTTGAGAACACCCTGAAGGAAGTCCACCGCCCGTTGGAATCCGGCGGCATGTTCTTCTTCTACACCGACGGGCTCACCGAAGCAATGAACGAACATCGGGTTCAGCTCGGGGAGGAGTCGGTGAAATCGCTTGTAGAGCAGAAGAGGACGCTTTCCGCATTTGAAATTCAGAGGTCGCTCACAACCGCCGTGGAGGAGTTCGTCGGGAGAGCGGAACGGCACGACGATTTGACGATGGTTGTGGTCAAGGTGGTCTGAACCAGGAATTGTGAGATTAAAGGATTATCAGGATGGCGAGTCCTCCGTCGCCCCCCCGCCCCGCTGCTCCACTTGACCTTCCACCTATCGCCTATGACTTTCACCTACCCCCCTCCCTTCAAGCCAGCTTTTCACCCACTCCAGCTTATCCCGAAACTGGGCTTCGTCGGGCGCACGGCGTTTCATGACGGGATGCGGAAGATCGAAGAAAGATCCTTCGCCTTTGATGGCCTTGTTGCCTCCGACTTCAATATAGCAAAAGCCCTTCCCGTCAAAGTCCATTGGCGACGGTTTGCCAAGAACCGCAGCCGCGATTTGATGGGCTGCGACCACCCCCTGTGACGCTGCGAATACGCCTGCCTTGGGAAGAACCAGGGGCGCGTCGGCCTTGTACCGGCCCGGAAGTGGAAGGACCGTCACGTCACCCACGGCAAAAATTGGAACCGCACTCTCAGGTGCATCGACCTTTAGCGTCTTCGGGTCGACGGGGATCCAGCCCGTTTGGTTTAGTAAGCCCGCTTCCCTCACCACCCTGGGTGCTTCGTGGGGAGGAACAGCGATCAGAAGATCATAATGTACTTCGCGTCCGTTTTGAAACAGGATGATCTTTTTTGCGGGGTCGACCGATTTTGTTTGATTCCCCGGATAATAAGCAATGTTGCACTTCTCCATGAGATCGCGTATGACGACGCTCATCTCGACCCCCGCTGTTGGCATTGGCGCAGGTTCGACGGTGTGAATGCTCAAGCGTACTCGATCCCGAATACCGCGATTCATGAACATTGAATTCAAAAGGAATGCGGCTTCGTATGGTGCAGGCGGGCATTTGAAGGGAGTCTGAGGAATGAGAAGAACGACGTCGCCGGCTTCAAAACCGTCAAGCATCTCTCCAAGACGAACGGCTTCGTCGAGCGTATAAAATGAGTAAGCCGATTCTGCTAACCCCGGAACGGCCGACATCTTCAGATCTGCCCCGAGGGCAATGACAAGAAAATCGACGCGGAGCGTTCCCGCCGACGTGACGACTTCAGCTTTTGAGGAACTAATCCTTTGCACCTCGGCCTGAAGGAAATCCACGTTGCGCGGGATGAGTGATTTGAGATCGCACATGATCTCGGCCGCCCTTCTGTTGGCTGTCACGATCCAGGTCTTGCCGGCTCCGACAAGAAAGTGGGAAGATTTGCTGATAAGCGTGATTGTGTGTTTGTTCGGAAGAAGGGATCGCAGCGTTTGTGCCGCCGCCAGGCCCCCGAATCCGCCGCCGAGAATGATCGTGTTCACTCGGAGAATGTAACGATTCTGATTTCAAATGCAAAATTGCACTCAGCATCGCTGAAAGGAAGCAATCGGCAATTGGTGGCTGTTGAACTGCATCGTCATTTGCATAATATGTGAGGACAAAAGCGTCGGCTCACAAATGAAGACTCGTCTTTCTTGAAAAAACTCTTTACATTTGAAACCAGTCCACCAAGAAGGAAATCAATGGCAACCAAACCCCCACCGCCCGTCGACGAGTTTTCGCCGGATACGCTGGAGAAAATCGCATATTCCATCGTAGCCGATATCGAAACACAGGAGCCGAACGACCGAAACAGGCTGGGCTATAATCTTTGGGCCTGGCTGCGTGAGCGGAAGGGGACCCTGGCCGAAGCGGTCCGGGCTGCCGGTTCGCGCACGAAGCTCAGTCAGGCAGAGGTTCTCGATCTGATCCGACAACGGCTGCAGGAACGCGGAATCAAGCCGACCTAAACCCGCGGACCTATGTCGCTGGACCTCAACTCCCTTCTTCTTTCCATCATCCCCCTCTTTGTGGCGATCGATGTGCTGGGAGTTGTTCCCATCTACATTTCGCTTACCGAAGGGCTTCACGAATCTCGCAAACGAACTCTTGTGACGGAAGCGACGCTCACCGCGCTGGGGCTTTCCATCGTGTTTCTTCTCTTTGGCCGGCTCATCTTCACGTTTCTCGGAATTACGGAGCATGACTTCCGCGTCGGCGGAGGCATTGTGCTGCTCGTGCTTGCCGTGACGGATCTTCTCTTTGCCGCGCCTCAGAAGCGGCGCGATCCGGAGACTTCGGTTGGGGTAGTTCCAATCGGAATTCCACTGATCATGGGCCCGGCCGCTCTGACAACCATCCTGATCCTCGTGGACTCCTTTGGCTATGCGGTGACAATTCTTTCCCTCCTCGCGAATCTGATGTTCGTTTGGATTGTGTTCCGCTATTCCGGCATCGTCATCAAGATTCTGGGGAACGCGGGCTCACGGGCTATTGCCAAAGTAGCCTCGCTCTTCATGGCTGCCATTGCGATCATGATGATCAGGGTGGGCATCACCGGGATGATGAACTAACCTTCTGATTTTCATTTCTGATGAAAAATCGAAAAAGCTCGCCGGACGAGGGGAGCTGAACGACGGTGTCGCGGTACTGTTCCTTGAATTCCTCCGAAGAAACAATTTGCCGGTCGCTCACGAGCATGGAGGACGAATCGATGACCCCCGTCTGAAAATGGTCGGTCGGAGTTACAGAACCGAGAATCAGAAGGTTGGGTTGTGACTCCAACACATACCGCCCGTCTCCCTTCCGATGGCCCACCTGAAGCTGCCGATTCAAAGATCCCTTCCTGGCAATGTGGCGATTGTTTAGCCCAAGCATGTCAATGGTTTTGAGACCCGAATAATAGGGAATAATGCCCGACGGATTGATTGCCATCATCCATTGTTTGTCTGCGGTTGCGCCGAGCCAGCGACCTACCTCGGTCCGAAAGACTTCTGCTTTTTCCCATTCGTGGAACACCCGGTGTTCCTTTCCGCGTACGCTCCCTCGTACGGCAAAGGCAAGCAACCCGGCGCCCACGGCAAGGGCAATCAAGGAGGCGGGCATTGGCTTTGTTCCGAACCGTTGTTGCTTCATCCGCTCATAAACAGCATCAAGCCCCGCAGTCAGTATGATAACGGCAGTCGGAAGCTGAAAGGCTGCAAACCTGAAATACGGAAAGAAGTCGCCTCCCGAGAGAAAAACGAATAAAACAGTCGTTCCACCCCACAGAATCGCAAAGAATGCGAAATACTTGTCGGCTTTGTACCACGATATCATTCCCGGTACCCACAGCAGCGCAAAAGGTCCGGCCAAGGTCCAACCAAATCGAACGAGATACTCCAGGCCCGCAACGAAATCTTCGAATGATGGAGTCTGCGATTTTACGTAGTACGTGTTCGGAAGGATATCGCCAAAATAAGACATTCTAAAGAGTGTCAACACTCCGAATGTTAAGACCGGGAGAAGAAACATACGGAGATACCATTGTCCGCGTTTTCGCCGATTGAGGCCGATCAGCAAGACAGGCACGAGATAGATAAAACCTTCCGGACGGACAAGGATGAGGAGGGAAAGCAGAAAGGATGGGGTGATCGGATTCAAGTCGTCCATGATCAGGAAAGGAATGGAAATCAGAAGGAGAATGGCCAGACAAGACTCCATTCCGCTGAAAATCCAAACCGTAAAGACACCTGACGCCGAGAGCAGGACAATCGGAAGAAACGAGATGACTCGGTTTTTGATGATCTTTTGGGACAGAAGGAAAGTTACCAGGAGGCATCCAAGACCGGCCGTGGCTCCGAATACCTTTGACGCCGTTTCGGGCGGGATACCAAGTGAAGATGCGGCGGCCAGCAAAAGGACCCACAGGATGCTCGAAAATCCCTCGACCCGGCCGGCTCCAGTGAAGACGAGACCGTTTCCCTCTGAGAGGTTTCTTGCATAGTGAAAAGAAATGAAGGAATCGTCGAACTGGACATTGAACAATGCAGCATGAAGCAGAGTAACCACGGAGACAGCAAACAGGACGAAAAGGGGAGTAGTCTTTATGGACACTGCTGCAATCGATCAATCGCGGAAGATGAGAATGCGGGTATTCTTTATGGCCTTCGCTGCAATGGAGCGCTGCTTCTGAATTTTTGCACGCCGATCACTCAACTCTTCTGTAATCCAAAAACTTGTACCCTTTGTGTTCCTCCCTGGAGACTAAGAGGAACTTGGTCCCGATGAGGTGCTCGTACGGCGGAAAGAAGACATCCCCTTCGATGTTCTGATCGACGATCGTCAGATACCACTCATCAACCTTCTCCAGCATCTGAGCGAAAATCTCGCCTCCTCCAATCACGAACACTTTTTCCTGAGCTTTCAGGGCCTCAAGCGCTTGTTCAATGGCGGGATAGGTTTCGACGCCGGGCAAATTGCGGGAAGTGAGAACGACGTTCCGGCGGTTGGAAAGTGGTTTGCCCAGAGACTCGTACGACTTTCGTCCCATCAGCACCGTGTGGCCGGTGGTGAGACGCTTGAAGCGCTTCAGATCCTCAGAAACATGCCACGGAACTTTGTTATCCTTGCCGATGACCCTCTTGTGATTCAGAGCGGCGATAATGATCAACTTCACACAGCCACCTCAAATCTGATCGGCTCGTCGCATTCGTATCCGATCAGTGTGAAGTCCTCAAAGGCCAACCGGTCCAGCGGCTTTTTGGCAATCTGCAATTTGGGGAGCGGCTTGGGCTTTCGTTTCAATTGCTCCTTGAGCCCCTCAATGTGGTTGACGTAGATGTGTGCGTCGACAATCGTGTGACTGAAAAATCCAAGGTCAAGATTGACTTCCTGCGCAATCGCCTGCGTGAGGAGCGAATACGCGGCTATGTTAAAGGGAATGCCGATGGCAACATCTCCGGACCGCTGAGTGAGATGGCAGTTCAGCTTGTTCCCCTGAACGTTGAAAACGAACGTGAAGTGGCAGGGAGGGAGCTTGCTCCACAGCGCATTCCCCGGTTCCCAGGCAGAAATCACCATGCGCCTTGAATTCGGGCTCGTCCTGAGGATCCTCACCACTTCGGCAATCTGATCGATTTCTTTGACCTCGTAGCGGCTCGTCTCCTTGTTGACCTGCGCGCTCGGAAACCTGCGCCAATACCTTCCGTAGGCAGTCTCAAGATTCCCGTCTTCATCCGCCCAGGCATCCCAGATTTTCGTATGGTTCCGAAGATTTCGGATGTGATCCTCTCCGGAGAGATACCAGAGGACCTCGTGAAGAAGGGCCTTGAAATTCATTTTCTTTGTCGTGAGAAGAGGGAACCCCTCACTCAGGTCGAGCTTGGAATACTCGGAAAACACGGAAATCGTATCGACGCCGGTGCGGTTGTGTTTGAGGGTCCCCTTGTCGAGGACACGCTGGACGAGATCGAGGTATTCGCGCATGGGAGCTTAGTGAAAGGTAAACGGTGAACAGGGAACAGTCATTGAAGAGCGAGTTGTGTCCGCGCTTCCTGTTTTGCGTGTTTCGTGAACTGTGAATAGGCAAGCATCTGTTTCATGAGATCCATCGGATAACTCACTTTCACATCAACGATGACGCCTGAAGGGTCGCGTACCGGTTCGTAGTCGGGCATCACATAGCCGTTGTACGATGCAACGTCGAGGTGCTTGATGCGCTCGAGGACCTCGTCCCTCACGGCTGTATCGATCTTCAGCCCATACGTGTCAATGAGCTTCTTCGATGCGGCCAGGTCCCCCTCTGCCTTGATCCGCATGACCTCGGTCAGCAACTCGCCGACCATCCTCTTCATCTTTTCGTAATCGACTACTTTCACATAGGTTTTCCCGTCTCTCTTCTCAATGTTGACGGCATCGGAATTCTTCACAATATACAGCGCGACCATCTGACGGTTCTTCATATGATCTTCTTCAATCTGGTCCCCATGCGGGATGCGCCGCAGCTGGAGAAGCAGCGCGTTCCGGATGTAGGCATCATACATCTGCCGGGCAACGTCCTTGTTGGGGATGGCGCCAAGCTCGATCAGCTTATCGTCCCAAATGTGCCACAAGGCAACGAGATCGGCTCGCCCTTCTTCCAGTGTTGAATAATAGCCCGGCAAATACGCTGCCGGGTCCCCGGCAACCATCGTTTTCCCGGATGCATGACCCAAGACCTCGTGCAAGGCGGTAAGCATGTTGTCCGCCAATGTTCCATATTTCAAATGCAGATCTTTTTCCTCCGCGTCGTAGGCGAACTCGTTTAACAGCACTTCTCCCCCCGACTTGTTTGCCGCGTCAATGACGTTATTCAACACTACGCTCTTGCTTCCGTACCGTTCGCGGACCATTTGCTCATTCGGGAGATTGATGCCGATGGGGCTCACCGGACCCGTGCCGCCGGAAGAAAGGACGATATTGACAAAACTCGCTGCGAGCGGTTTGATCCCCTGTTTCTTGTATTTGTCCTCCCACGGCATCTGGTCCTCAAAGTACTGAGCATCTGCTCCAATATCACGGATGCTTTTCGACAGCTGTTGGTCCAACCAGTACAGCGATGATTCGAATTCGGCTTTGAGGCCCATAGGATCCAGGTAAACTTCGATGAATCCGTGAATGAGATCGATCGTTGACGTGTCACCGACCCAATGAATGTTGTACTGGCGAAAATCCTCAAGGTCGCCGGTCCGGAAGTACTTGATCAGCTTTCTGAGCGTTTCCTGCTGATAAGGGCCCGAAGCATAAGGGATGGCCTGCTCGAGATAGGAAATCGTGGCTTCGAGGTCGGAAGCATACATTCCGGGGTCAATCCCCTTGCCTCCCGCGCGCCAGACCATTTCCAGCACCCGACCCCGCGCTTTCACTAGTTTTGAATTCAGGTCGTTTCGCTGGTTCCCGGACTGGACAAATCTCTCCACCTCTTTTTGAGTCAGATCTTCCCCGTAAAAGTTGACTCCGCTTCCTTTGATCCAGTCTTCGTTTGGCGTTTTGTTGGTCATCATCGGCTCAACGCTTGGATCGAAGAGGAACGGGCCAAGCTTGTTCAACTTATTGTCGAGTGTCTCTGCATCGGACTCGAAGGCGGCACCGTTGGCCGCAGCACGCTCGACGGCAGTCCGGAATTCCGCTTCGCTGCAATCAAGCACAAATTTCTTTGACGTAATGTTGTCGTACGGACCGTTATTGATCCAGAACAGTTTCGTATAGGTAAGAATTTGTTCGTACACGACCGGATCGACCCCCTGACTGTGCGTGATGATCCCCTCCAAGAGGTCCCGGATCTCCAGCGCGAAGCGGTGATGCTGATCAATGGCAATATCCCGGGATGCAAGGGCGGCGCGGGAGACGTAATAGGTGAAGATTTTTTCGTTTGCCGAGAGCTGTTCGAACCCGTCGGCATAGAGTTGAACAACACGTGCCGGCCCGACGCGTTCAAGAGAATATTTTCGTTCCATAGTCCGTTGGCTGCAGCTTGTCAGAAAAAGGATAAGAAGAAAAGTGAAGGGCGTCGTTTTCATGGAAGCATCCGAGTCAAGTCGGTGGGGGATGAGTCGTCAACGCAAAAAGGTACGGGAAACTGAAGGGAGATGCAAGATCGCTAGTGCAAGCACATGAGCAGAAATCTTCGACAGGAGTCTACGCTGCATGCATCGACTGATTCTCTACTGCAGGGTGGAGCGACCCCATCCCAGCCTTTCCCTTCGTGAGGGGAAGGAGTGAATTTCGCCGTGTTGGCCGACAA